>NZ_JAHBDN010000110.1:0-12049 GCF_019956445.1 Pseudomonas sp. BF-R-19 | reverse complement strand
CGGGCTTGCTCGCGAATGCGGTGTATCAGTCACTGTAATTGTCGACTGATACACCGCATTCGCGAGCAAGCCCGCTCCCACACTTTGACCGCATTGGATTTAATACCCGCGATCGAAATCCACTTCCCCGCGCAACGCCTCTCCCGCCTGATACGCCCGCAGGTTCTCGACAAACAGCTTCACCATCATCGACGGCGAAGTCGGTGCCGAGCTGTGGCCGGTCAACAGCAGGCCCCAGGCCGTCCAGAACGGATGACGCTGGGGCAAGGGTTCCTGACGGCACACATCGATCACCGCGCCCGCCAGATGCCCCTCCTTCAAGGCATCCACCAGATCCGCATCGACCACCGCCACACCGCGCCCGGCGTTGATGAACAATCCGGTCGGCTTGAATTGCTTGAACAGCGCAGCGTCGTAGATATCGTGTGTTTCCGGCGTGTTCGGCAGCAGGTTGACCACGTAATCGACTTCACCGACCAGCCGCGGCAAATCCGCCAGCGAACCGACTTCGATAAACGGTGCCTGCTCCCGCGCCGTACTGGCAACGCCATACAACTCGACGCCAAACGGTACGAGGAACTGCGCGACACTTTGACCGATATCACCGGTGCCGACGATCAACACCTTGCGCCCCGCCAGGCTCTGGCCATGGCGACTGTCCCACTTGCGCTCGACCTGGCTGACCAGTCGCGCCAGCACTTCACGTTCGTGACCGAGCATGTACGTGAGCACGTACTCGGCCATGACCTGGCCGAAGATGCCGACTGCACGGGTCAGCCGATAGTGCCGCGGCAAGCCATCGGCCAGTAGCGGCGTGATGCCGGCCCAGGTCGATTGCAGCCATTGCGGTTGATGGCCCTGGCGCAACAGGGTCGCCAGCAAATCAGGCTGGCCGAGCCACACCGGGCAATCGGCGGCCTGGCTGGCCAGTTCGGCGGAATCGCCGCTGGTCAGCACCTCCAGGTCCGGTGCCGCCTCGCGCAACAGTTGGGCGTACACGGG
Organism: Pseudomonas sp. BF-R-19; assembly: GCF_019956445.1. NCBI lineage: Bacteria > Pseudomonadati > Pseudomonadota > Gammaproteobacteria > Pseudomonadales > Pseudomonadaceae > Pseudomonas > Pseudomonas sp. BF-R-19. Next base: position 11,047 of record NZ_JAHBDN010000110.1, on the reverse strand, counting down.
GTGGTCGTGTTCAGCAATCAGGACGCGCATGCTTCAAACCTTTCAAAAACGGTGCAGACGGCCGCCGACGGAGCAGTGCTCCGTCGATGCTGCCATCGCTAAAATCAATCAGTGTTTCATAACCACTCTGAACAGAGCCTGTCTGCTGCTCACATCGGATCGTTGCGACGCAACAACTCTTCCGGCAAGTGCTCGATGTACTCGTCTTCGGCAGGTGGCATTTGCAGGTGATAACCCTGTTTTTCGAGGTTTTCCAGCACGACCGTGATGTCCTCGCGCGACAGTTTGCGCTCGGGGCTCAGCACCAGGTCGAACGCGTGGATGGCCTTGCCGAAGGCTGCCATCAGGGGCTCCGGCACGCGTTCCAGAGCATCGCTCTTGAGCACATACAGGTACATTTCGTTTCTCTTCGAGCTGCGATAGATGGAACAAATACGTTTCAAGGCTGTTCTCCGGCGGTGACCAGGCTGTCGAGCAGCGCCTGGCCCATCAATTCGCGGCGCCAGCCACGCAGCGAATCAGGCAATTGGTAGGGACCATTGGGGAAGCCGCTCTTGAGCAGCGCTTCCAGGGTTTTCTTGCGCAGCATCAGTTCCGGCGCGATGTTCAGGCGCTCGGCTTCGGCCTGGCCTATGGCCTTCATTTGTTTGAGCAGCGCAGCGGCATCCACCGGCAATGGCTCCGGCACGGCTGGCGGCCATTGATCAGGCGACACACTGCCAGAGCGCTTGATCAGATCAAGCAGAAACTCCCCGTCCTGACGCACGGTACGCGGGTGCATGTCTTCGATTTTCGCCAGGGCACCGAGGTTATCCGGTTGCGTACGCGCCAGCGGCCACAACGAATGCTCGCGGATAATCCGGTTGCGCGGCAGGTCGCGGACCCGGGCTTCCTTTTCGCGCCAGGCGCAGAGCTCACGCAAAACGGCGAGTTGGGCGCGGGACAGCTTCCAGGCCAGCTTGGCATCGCGATAGACCTCGTACGGGTCGATCTCGCGGCGCAGGTTGGCCACCAGTTCGGCGCCGTCTTCCAGGACCCAGGCGTACTTCTCGTCAGACAGCTTTGGACGCAGCTTTACGAAAACTTCAGCCAAATGCACGGCATCTTCGGCGGCATAGCTGATCTGGGTTTCGGAAAGCGGACGTTGCAGCCAGTCGGAACGGGTTTCACCCTTGGGCAGGTCGATGCCGAGCACTTCCTGCACCAGCCGCGAATAGCCCATGGAAAAACCGAGGTTCAGGTAAGCGGCAGCCAACTGCGTATCGAACAGTGGCGTCGGCAGGCTGCCGGTCAGGCGTAGCAGGACTTCGAGGTCTTCGCTGCACGCGTGGACAACTTTGAGCACCGCCGGGTTTTCCAGCAACGCGGCCAATGGCTGCCAGTTGTCGATGGTCAGCGGGTCGATCAGATAGGCGCGAACGCCATCACCGATCTGCAGCAGGCCGGCGATCGGGTAGAAGGTGTCGACCCGCATGAATTCGGTGTCGAGGGCAACGAATGGCAACTGTTGCCACTCGGCGCACAACCGTCCGAGGCTATCGTTGTCGCGAATCCAGTGAATATCGATGGCCACACGGCTCTCCCTTGAAGAATGGCGCGCAGTATATATCGCCCCCGGCGATTTCCGCGCATCCACTGAACAAGAGCGTTAGCGAAAATTACTGCGTGACATACAGAATAGTCCTACAAAGCCGAGCTAGCTGGTCTTACCCAGCACCTGGACCCGCACCTGCGCGTGAATCACCGTGCCCGGCCAACACCGGCCAAAAGCCAGGTCGGCGGTCGTTGCGTGAAACAGAGTCAGAGGCGATCAACCCTTGGCCAACACGCCGTCGGTCACTGGACCACGACATCCGGCAAACATGTCCAGATCCTGGTTGTAGACCTTGCTGTTGACCTCCAGCAGCCCAAGCATCGAATGGAACAGGTTGTCCTGGCTCAGGGGCTTTTCACGGCTCTGTTGCAGGCAGTGGGTGTCTACCGCAAACGACTTTTTATAGCTGTCGGAGAACCAGGCAAACATGGCTACATGCTTTTGCTGCTCCGGTGCCAGCATGTAAGGCGTGCCGTGGAGGAACAAGTTGTATTCACCCAGGGACTCGCCGTGGTCCGACAGATACAGCATCGCGGTATCCACTTTGTCCTGGTTGCTGCGCAGCAGATCGATCAAGGTCGACAGCACATGGTCGGTATAGACCAAGGTGTTGTCGTAGCCATTGACGATACTTTCGCGACTGCAATTGTTCAGGGCATTACTCTCGCAAACCGGGGTGAAGCGCTCGAACTCTTTCGGATAACGCTTGAAGTACTCCGGACCGTGGCTGCCCATCTGGTGCAATACCAATACCGTGTCCTTGTCCAGGGTATCGATGAAATGCTGCAGCCCTTGCAGCAGGATTTCGTCGCGGCATTCGCTGTTGGCGCACAGCACTGGATCCTTCAGATTGCTGACGTCGTCAACGGTGACGCGATCGCACGTACCTTTGCAGCCTGACTGGTTGTCACGCCAGATCACGTCGATACCCGCATGCTTGAGCACGTCCAGCAGGCCTTCTTCGTTCTTTGCCTTGCTGGCGTTGTAGTCCTTGCGTCCCATATTGGAGAACATGCAAGGCACCGATACGGCGGTCTCAGTACCGCAGGAATGCACATCGGTGAATGCGATCAGGCCATCTTCCTTACTCAGTGTCGGAGTGGTGTCGCGGCTATAGCCAAGGATGCCGAAGTTCTCCGCCCGGGCACTTTCACCCACGACAAGAACCGTCAGGGATTTGCGCCCGTGAGTTTGCCAGGCCGGATTGCGCCGGGCATCTTCACCGAGCTTCACAAAAGGCTGATGTGCAGACGCAACCTGCTCGCGCAAGAAGCCAGCCGAGGCACCAATGTAGTTGCTTGGCACCACCATCAGGCGTAACTCGTGGTGATTGCGAAACAGCGAAGACAGTCCTTGATAGTTAACCAGTGCAACACCACCAATGACTGCTGCCGAGGCAAAAACCACCAGAACTTTACTGAGTAGTTCACGGTGCCAACGACGATAATTAATCGGTGTCTTCCACAACAGCCAGGACGGTAAAACGCCGAGCAGCAAAATATACACAAACAACTTGAGCGACAGTAAGTCACGCACTTCCGTGGCGTTGGTTTCAGCGAAGTTACGCAACATGCCGGTGTCGATCAGAACACCATACTGGCCCATGAAATACGCCACCCCCGCGCTGGTCATGAACAGCAGGGTCAGGATCGGTTTGAGCACCGGCCGGAATGCCAGCAGGGTCAGCACAATGTTGAAGGCCGCGAAGATCATCGCTCCGAAGGCCACGCGCATGACGATGCCTTTGCCATCGGATGCGGTGATTTCGAACAGGTGTTGCCAAAGTACGTAATTGAAGCCAACTAACAAAAACGTGCTGGCAATCAGTGTCACCCATTCAGGGCGCACAGCTTTAATCTTAAGCATGATATTTGGCGGATCCTGAAAATAAGTATCTTCGGCAAATGTGAAAATTTCATTTACCGAGACAGCTGTAATTTTAGACAGCCAACAATCAATTTTTTGTGAAAAATAAGCCAACAATTAGTTGGCTTATTAAGTCCGCCTGACACTTTCAGACTATTTGAGAATGGTTCAGCCCCGATTCAGATTCGACTCAAGCCTGGTGCAAATACCAGCGCCAGTCCTGTTCACCGACCTCCCCCATGAATTGACGATATTCGGCGCGTTTCACCGCCAGGTAGACGCCGAGGAATTCGCCGCCGAAGGCATCCCTGGCCCAACTCGAACCTTCCAGCGATCGCAAAGTGGTCAGCCAGTCGGTCGGCAACAGTTTCGCAGCCTGGGCGTAGCCATTGCCTTCCACCGGCGCACCGGGATCGAGTTGTTCGCGGATACCGCGATGAATACCGGCCAAAATCGCCGCAGCCGCCAGATAGGGGTTGGCATCTGCGCCACAGATTCTGTGTTCGATGTGCCGGGAATACGCCGGCCCGCCAGGTACGCGCAGGCTCACGGTGCGATTGTCCACGCCCCAGGTGGCCGCCAGGGGCGCGTAGCTGTTGGCCTGGAATCGCCGGTAGGAGTTGGCGTTGGGGCAGAACAGCAACAGCGAATCGAGCAAGGTACTGAGCATGCCGGCGACGGCCTGCTTGAGCAGTGGCGTTCCATCCGGGGCTTCGCTGGCGAAGAGGTTGTTGCCGTCCTTGTCCGCCAGGCTCACGTGCATGTGCATCCCGGTGCCGGCCAGGTCATCGAAAGGCTTGGCCATGAAGCAGGCTGTCATGCCGTGTTTGTGCGCCACACCCTTGACCAGACGCTTGTAGCGCACCGCTTCATCCATCGCCTGCAGCGCGTCGGTGCGGTGTTCGAGGGTGATTTCCACTTGCCCCGGCGCGTATTCGGAAATGGCCGTGCGCGCGGGAATCCCCTGGAGCTTGCAGGCGCTGTAGAGATCGGCCAGGAATGGTTCGATCTGCTCAAGCTCGCGCAACCCGTAGACCTGGGTGCCGCGCGGACGCCCGCCATCGACATCCCGTGCCGGTTGCGGTCGGCCATTGCTGTCGCGTTGTTGGTCCAGCAGGTAGAACTCCAATTCCGCCGCCATGACCGGGTAATAACCGTCAGCCTGCAAACCTTCGATGACTTTCGCCAGCAGATGACGGGGATCGGCAATAGTGGCGGGCATTCCCTCCGTCGGGTGCATGCTGACCTGTACGGCCGCCGTCGGAATCAGGCGCCACGGCATACGCGTGAGGCTGCCGCTGATCGGGTAGGCGCGGCAGTCGATATCACCGACATCCCAGACCAGCCCGGAGTTCTCCACGTCATCGCCGTTGATGGTCAGGCCGAGGATGGTGCTCGGCAATGGCCGCCCGCTTTCATACACCGCCAACAACTCATCACGATGCAGCAACTTGCCCCGCGGCACACCGTTGTTGTCGAGGATGAACAGCTCGAACATTTCAATATCCGGGTTCTGCTCCAGAAAGGTCAGCGCTTCTTGCTTGGTGGCAAACGAGGTCGTGGCACAACTCATGGGAACTCTCTTTTTCCGTGTCAGACAGGTACGCAAAAGCACCCGCACTTTAATCCCGCCATCGAGCGGAATATGTAGGAACAATCAGCGGAAAAGGCAGGAATCCGGCGGGCGCGCATGGCGGCAATGCCACAGCGCCCAGAAAGCCAGTTCAGAAGGAAGTGCAGAGAGGTTTGGCGCGGTGGCGGGTGTGAATCGACGACCAAGGCTCGACGCTCGAACGTCGATGGATGCCTTGAAGTGGATTGCGACTGGCCAACCGCCCATAGAGAGAACCGCAGAAAACAGATGACCCGCAGCGTCACACGACGGCTTAAGTCGTTAAATCAGGATTTGAAGAACCTTGGATATCGTCTGGCTAAACATTTGGCTGCGACGTGTATTTAATTTCTCAATACTTCGCCGGAATTTCTGATTTGCCGCCTCCAGGCCCCACGCGCCTAATCGGAACCCTATTGTTCAAGGTCCGATCATGGAAAACACCCGAGCCACTTCCCGCCCTGCCCTCTGGCTCATGTTCAGCATTGTCCTGGTTGCCCTGAACCTGCGCCCTTCCATGGCCGCTGTCGGGCCTCTGCTCTCGGCGATTCGCGACGACATTGCACTGAGCTTCAGCCAGGCTTCACTGCTGACAATGTTGCCGGTGACGGCCATGGGACTGGCGATGTTTTTCGGCCTGCGCGTCAGCCAGCGATTCGGCGATCAGCGCACGGTGGTGTTCTCGTTGCTGATCATCGGCGTGGCCACGGTTTCGCGGTTGTTCCTTGATTCAGCCGTGGAGTTGCTCCTCAGCGCAGTACTGGCAGGTATCGGGATCGCCCTGATCCAGGCCCTGATGCCAGCGCTGATCAAATCCCGCTTCAGCGACCACGTTGCCCTGTGCATGGGGCTCTACGTCACATCGATCATGGGCGGTGCCGCCATGGGGGCTTCCTTTGCGCCGCTGGTGATGGCGCGTACTGGAAGCTGGCGTATGGGCCTGGCGATCTGGACCGTTCTCGCCGTGCTGGCGTTGCTTTTCTGGCGCAGCCAAAGCGCGGGGATGCCAACACTGGATTCGAAGGCATCCAGCAAAAATTCGTACTTCGCCAATTCCCGCGCATGGTTACTCGCGATTTTCTTTGGCCTGGGCACTGCGTCCTACACCTGTGTTCTGGCCTGGCTGGCGCCGTACTACGTGGAAAAAGGCTGGAGCGAGCAGAACGCCGGATTGCTGCTCGGGTTTCTGACCGCCATGGAAGTGCTGTCGGGCCTGCTGACGCCCGTCATCGCCAACCGCAGCCGCGACCGCCGCGTCGTGCTGATGGTATTGCTGACACTGATCATCGCCGGTTTCTGCGGACTGATTCTGAGCCCGCAGCATTTGAGCCTGATGTGGCCATGCCTGCTGGGGCTGGGCATTGGCGGCCTGTTCCCGATGAGCCTGATCGTATCGCTGGACCACCTGGACAATCCATTTCGCGCCGGTGGCCTGACCGCATTCGTTCAAGGCATCGGCTACTTGATCGCCGGCCTGTCGCCGCTGCTGGCGGGGATCATCCGCGACCAGCTCGGCAGCTTTGAATGGGCCTGGTGGTCGCTGACGGCGGTCATGGCGCTGATGATGCTGATGGTTTTGCGCTTCAACCCAAGGCACTACAGCCGCCACATCCATTGATCCGGAGCCTGCCATGAAAACCACAGGTTTCGCCGTCGCTCACGCCAGCATGCTGCTTTGGGCCTTGTTGATCGCCGCATCGTTTTCCGCGGCGGCGCAAGTCAGCCAGGCCATCGACCCGATCCTGCTGACCGGTTTACGCCTGCTGTTTTGCGCCTTGGTGTTTCTGCCGCGGTTGCTGCTCAAAGGCGATGCAGTCATGACCGCCCGCGCGCTGCTTGGTCACGCCGTGCTCGGCCTGCTGCTGGCGCTGTACTTCGGCTCGCTGTTCGAAGCATTGCGCTACACCTCGGCCGTAAACACCGGGACGATGTTCACGCTGGTGCCGCTGCTGACCCTGGGTTTCGAAGCCGTGCTGACACCTGACAGCCGTCTGAAACAACGGATTGTGCCGATGCTGCTCGCCGCTGCCGGGGCGGTTTTGTTGATCATGAAAGGTGGTGGTCCCGGCGAGTTGCCATCGCCCTATGCATTGACGGTGTACGGCATCGGTTGTTTGGCGATGGCACTCTACGCCCCCCTCAGCCAGCGCCTGAAAGCCGATAGCCTCAAGGGACGCGGGCCGGTGTCCATGACATTCTGGAATATGCTGTTCGGTGCGCTGTTTCTGCTGGTGTTCTGTGGATTGAGTGGCGGTTGGCGCTCGGCATCATTACTGACGCTCAACGATTTCTATTGGCTGATGTACCTGGCGGTGTTCGCCACCCTGGCGACGTTTTGGCTGCTGCATCGGGCCATCGGCGTGATCGCACCGTCCTCGGTGATTTCCTACATCTACCTGAGCACGCTGTTCATCACCTTGTTTCACTGGCTATGGGGACGCCAGATGCCGCTGCCGCTGGAAATGGCCGGCGCGGTGCTGGTGGGTCTTGGCATGTTCGCGCTGTTGATATCCAGCCGCCGCACGGTGTCGGCGATGGTCCAGGGCTGACAGGGTCCTGGGCGAAACGTCCCGCAAGGCATTTTCCCGGCTCGCTCATTCCGCTAGGATCATTCACCCACCCTTGCACACGGTCAGCGCAAGGGACGCAGCGAGACGCAATGGATGCTGAACAGTAATTCGCTTAGAAAACTCGACATGCAGGACCTCATGGTGTTCGTCGCCGTGTATGAGCAGAACAGCGTCACCGACGTATCCGAGACGCTTTGCGTCAGCCAGTCCACCGTGAGTTACTGCTTGAAAAAACTGCGCACCAGTTTCGAGGACGAACTGTTCATCAATACCCGTACCGGTGGCATGCAGCCCACCTGCAAGGCCGGCACGATGTACCCTCACGTACTGAAAATCCTCGAAAGCATCAACCTGTGTCACGCCAGCCCACCCGCGTTCGACCCTGGCCTGCAACCCGTGACCTTCAACATCTGCGCACCGGAATATTTCGAACAGCTGATCCTGCCGCGCCTGTTGAAAACCTTCGACCTCGCCGACCTTCCGGTGATGGTCAATGTGTTCAAACTCGAAGCCGATATCCCAGCCGAAGCGTTGCGCGAAGGCAGTCTCGACCTGGTGATGTGCTTCGGTCCGAACTTTCATCGCAGTCACGTCGATTTCAAATCGCAGACGCTGCTGGAAGACGATCTGGTGTGTGTTTTCGACAAGCACACCACGCCGGCGGAACCACGCATGAGTCTGCAAACCTATGTCGAACGTCGACACGTGTTCCCGACACCCTGGACGTCCGCCACCAACATGGTCGACGGCTGGCTCGCGCAGCAGGCACAACAGCGCCAGATCGTCGTACGCGCCAACAGCTACAGTGCAGCGCTAAAGCTGATTACCGGCACCGACTATGCCCTGACCCTGCCCCGGCGCATCCAGCGATTGCTGGCCAGTGCAGACACCTTCAATCACTGTGAAGCGCCCGAAGGCTTGCCGGGTTTCACCCTCGACATGCAGTGGAACCAGGGTGTCGATCAGGACAGCGCCAACACCTGGCTGCGAGCGCAAGTGATCCGGGCCTGCGTCGACCAGGAAACGGCCTGATGCTCAGTTGTTGATGGCGGTCTTGCTGTAAGAGTCGCGATCGATGTCGAGAATTTCCACGCACAACTGGACCTCAATGCTGCCCGGCCATTCACACAGGTCCCGCACCACCGCCAGCAGGCTTTCAGACAGCTGTTTCTTGATCTCTACGGAACGACCACTCAACAGCGCCAGTTTCACATGCACGAACGCCCGCTCAGCCAGTGCCGTACCGACCTTGAACGTCTCGACCTTGACCGCGCGGCTCTTGATGTCGAATTCGGCAGCAAACTGACCGGAACCCACCAATGTATTGTTCAACCGCATCAATGCCACATCGGCATTCAGATCAGTCAGGTTGGCGGTATATTCCATGTGCAGGTGAGGCATGAGTCAGTTCCTGTAAGTGGGTGGAAAGGTCGTACATATAACACAGCACCGCCCTGCTCATTCAGGCAGCGGCAAAACCGCACGCTCGCTCATGAACGCTTCCAGCCGCGAGCGCAGCCAGCGCTCGGCAGGGTCGGTATCGACATGACTGAGCCAGACCATGGACAGGTCCAGGGTAGGTGTCTGGATCGGAAAGGGTTCCTTGAACAGCACTCCCGATGCAGCCATCGCCTCGGCGGTGTAGTCCGGCAGGCTGGCAATCAGGTCCGTCCCGGCAAGCAGGGCCGGCAAAGAACTGTATTGCGGTACCGAGAGCACCACCTGGCGAGTGCGGCCGATGTCCGCCAGCCACTCGTCGGCGTAGCCACTGACGTTGGCGGTATGGGACACCAGCACGTGCGGTCGCGCGCAATATTCATCGAGGGTCAGCGGAGTGTCGGAGGCATCGGCGCGCAAAATGCTGGGCTGGATGTGCCGCAGCAACTTGCGCTTGGCATTGGCCGGCAAGCCACGGGTCTGGCTGATACCCACCGTGATATCGCCGGATGCCAGCAAGTCGGGAATCCGCCAGTAATCGACATGCTGCACCACAAACACCACATTTGGCGCTTCCTGGCGCAGAGCTCGCAGCAATGGCGGCAACAGGCCGAACTCGACATCGTCGGACAGCCCGATGCGGAACGACATCGTGCTGCTGGCCGGGTCAAAATCATGGGTCAGGCTCAAGGCCACGGACAACGAATCCAGCGCCGGCGACAGATGCCTGATGATTTCTTCGGCCCTTGCCGTCGGCTCCATGCGATGGCCAACGCGTATGAACAGCGGATCATTGAACATCGCACGCAAGCGGTTGAGCGCCGAACTGATGGTCGGCTGACCGAGAAACAGTTTCTCCGCCACCCGAGTGACATTGCGCTCGAGCATCAATGTTTCGAATACCACCATCAGGTTGATATCCGCCTTGCGAAGCTCGTTGCGATTCATCCACTGCCCCCGATCCCAAAATCTGCTGACAGTTTAGGTAGCTGGTGCGACTGCCGTCTATCCAACTCAGGTTCAACAGCCTGACGCCGTTCACGTTTAAGCAAAATGCTGCTCCATGCTTTGTCCTACAGCCCCTTCCTTTTTACCTGGAACCCCTGGCAAGCAGCCCGCGAGTCCCTAAGCTCAGCGACGCACTAGGTGAAAAACCACCCTCGTCATCCAAAACATGCGAAATCACAAGGAGCGACACCATGGCCAGAGACAAAGCCAAAGACGACAAACACTTCAACTGCACCCAGGCACACGAAGCCGACTACGTCGCCAACCTGTACCCGCACGCCAGGGAAGAGGTCAAGACATTCCTAGCCTCGGCCTGCAAGGATAAATCCCTGCACAACTCCACCCACAAGGACGTCTACGAACTGATCAAGAGAAAACTGGGCCATACCCAGCCGTAAGACGGATTGAAACGAAGCTGCTCTGTACGAGCAGCTTCACCGCCCTCTATCTAGATTTCCTTGATTGGGGTCTGCTCACAGGTCCCTTTGATCAAACTGATTGCATGCACACAATCAGCCTTGTTGACGTAAGCCTCCCCGCTGGCAATCGTTTCATGATTGCCTGCCCTCAACCGCCAACGCCATTGGCCCTTGCCGGTCAGAACGGTGCCGCGGATTTGTCTGTAAATCTCAAAATACATTGCTCGCTCCTTGCGATTACTGGTGGCTGCAGATCAGTGGTCTGCGAAACCAGAGTAAAGGAGGAGCTTCCAGGCTGATTGCTTTCAATGTCAGGGGATATTTCGCACTGGCGACCCTGAATAACCGTGTGCGAACTTTCCTGCGGACAAAAACAAAACCCCAACTGCTTTCGCAATTGGGGTTTCGGAATTTAATCTTGACGATGACCTACTCTCACATGGGGAAACCCCACACTACCATCGGCGATGCATCGTTTCACTGCTGAGTTCGGGATGGGATCAGGTGGTTCCAACGCTCTATGGTCGTCAAGAAATTCGGG
>NZ_JAHBDN010000109.1:0-12458 GCF_019956445.1 Pseudomonas sp. BF-R-19 | reverse complement strand
ATAGGAACGGCGTTCTTGTGGCATAGGCGTCCGCTTAAAAAGGCTAAAAATGGTGTCCACTTAAATTTAGGTGGACACCATCGCCTCAAGCGACGGTGTCAGGAAGGTGTGTTGCCCGGACGGTTACCCGCGATCATGGTGATGCGACGTTCATTTGCACGTCGAGCTCGACCAAGAACAAGGACGGCAAGCTCGATCCGGAAATACAACAAACCATAAAGGAAATAAGTATTTCCTCCGGACGTATGCGCACATCGGCGTCAATGTTGAATCCGGTTTAGCGCATAGTCTGGTGGCGCGGCGGCCAACGTGGTGGACGCCGCGCAGATCGTTCGGTTGCGTCATGGCGAGGAATCTTACGTGACCGGCGCCGGTTATACCGGCGTGGACACATACCGCTGCCTCATCAATAGGTGAATCAAAGGTGCGCCGACCGACCTCCATCTACCGCGAGGATCTGGCCGCTGATGTAAGGGGCATCCGCCATCAAAAACAACACGGTGCGTGCAATATCCTGGGGTTCGCCTGTGCGTTTAAGCAATGTGGAATCAATAACCCTCTGGCACGTTGCCTCATCGAACAACCCATCGGCAGGCCACTCGATAGCACCAGGTGAAACGCCATTGACCCGAACGTGTGGCCCCATTTCTATGGCTAACGCCTTGGTCAGGCCCAGCAGTCCAGCCTTGGCTGCGCAATAGGTCGAAAAGCCGGCTATTGGTCGCTCCGCATTGATATCGATGATATTGACGATTGACCCAGCGGATTCCTTCAAGTGTGGCCAGGCCGCCTGCGATAAGAACAAAGGGGCCTTGAAGTTGCTGCCGATAAGGTCCGACCAGTTGTCTTCGTCGATTTTTCCAAAAGGGGTTGGATAGAAACTGGAGGCGTTGTTGATCAACCCGTCAAGACGGCCAAAACTTTCAGCGGCGGATTCGACTAATCGCGCCAGACCCGCTGTGTCCAGCAGGTCGGCTTGCAGCAGCGAGACAGACCCCGAGCGCTCCCAATTGAGCCGATCAGCCAGCTCGGCGGCCTGTTCGCCACTTTGGCGATAATGCAAGATGATCGACGCGCCAGCCTCATGCAGGGTCCTGACAATCGCAGCGCCCACCCGCCTCGCACCGCCAGTGACCATTATCGCTTTGCCCTTCAAGGACGTATTGGACATTGCTAATTTCCTGTTCAGCTGTTGGAAAGCCGTGGATGACGAGCCAAGCGATGATCGCGAGCAGTTCACAGCGCGTCTCCCCTTTCGGAAGATGCCACTCGATCAAGGTAATCAACCCCTCCAAGGCACGACCTGATCCCTCTCGATCAGGAAGCGATCGTTAGGAGTCTGTCTAGGTTTGCCGGCGTACTGGGCATCAGAGAAGGACATTTGTTTCAACAGAGTCCAACCGCCGTGTTTCAATCCGGCGGCTGTAGCACAAATTCTGGAACCATTTTTCACACCCCCTAACCGCTGACGACTGCATTCGCGTATTTCTTATCCGGCAGCGTGATTACACTTTCACACTGATCAGGATTGAGTTCCTGATCAGAGGCGCCATCCGACAACGACGGTGATAGACGAAAGTCCTTATCACGTAACAAGAAGAACGATAACGCCGGAATCAAAATCAATGCGCCGACCATATTCCACAGGAACATGAACGTCAGCAAAATACCCATATCCGCCTGAAACTTGATCGGTGACCACGCCCAAGTAACTACTCCAGCGGCCATTGTTAGCCCGACCAAAGCCACTACTTTTCCAGTAAAGTCCAACGCACCTTTATAAGCCTGCGCCAGAGGCACGCCACGACGTTGCAGAGCCAACTGCACACTTAGAAGATAAAGTGCGTAGTCCACGCCAACGCCTACACCGAGCGCGATGACTGGTAACGTAGCCACCTTCACCCCGATCCCCAGGAGGACCATGAGCGCCTCACACAAAATTGATGTCAGGACGAGAGGGATCAACGCGACTAACGTTGCTCGCCAAGACCTGAAGGTCGCAAAACAAAGCAAAATCACTGCGCCGTACAATACTAAATGCATACGCCAGAAAGACTGCTGAACCGCAATATTAGTGGCCGCTTCGATACCTGAAGAGCCGGCCGCCAACAAGAATTTCCGTTCGTCAGTGTTATGTTCACGCGCAAAAGCCTCGACCGCCGCTGCGACACGGGTGAGCGTGGCTGCCTTGTGATCAGCCAGGTAAGCAATAACAGGCAGGACTGCACATTCATTGTTAGTGAGGTCCGATTGATCCACGAGTACTTGATTGCGCGACGAAACCAACAGACTCGGGGTGCGGACCAAAGACATCCATCGCGGGCTGCCTTCAAAATAGCCTGACATTGTCTGCTTCATTGCGTCTGCTGCGCTGCGTACAGTTTGTACGCCAGGGACATCACGCAGTGACTCACTCAGACGAAGAACTTCCGTCAGAGTTTCAAATGACTCACACTGACCGTGTGGCACCTTCACGATCACTGTGAATTGATCGTTGGACAGTCCAAAATTATCATTAATGAACGCGACATCCTTATTATATTGAGCATCGGCCCGTAACTCTGGTGCGCCTGCATCAAGGTCACCTATCTGAATGCCTTCCCGGAGCACGAATGCAGCTCCACCCAAGAGTAACGCTACCAAGATAGCCCCGACGGCGTATCGGCGGGTAGTAAACAAAACCAAGCAATTCCAAAGCAATCCGAACACACCTCGACCAGCGTTTTCATCGGATGCGTCTCGAAGCGAACGCCGCGCGGCTTTCAGGCTTACACCGGTGTAAGAAAGCAGCACTGGGATCAGTACAAGCTTGGTGAAAACCAGCACTGACACACCCACACTTGTGGTCAGCGCCAGGTCCCGAATGACCGGAATATCGATAATCATCAGAACTGCGAAACCGACAATATTGACCAACAACGCAGTCAGTCCGGTAAAGAACAATCGGCGAAATGTATAACGAGCGGCAACGTATTTATCCGTTCCACGTCCCACATCCTGCATCACGCCGTTCATTTTCTGAGCGCCGTGGGACAGTCCAATAGCAAATATCAGGAACGGCCCCAGGATCGAATAGGGATCCAATACAAAGCCAAGAAGCTGCATTAACCCCAACATCCACACCACGCCTAACGTTGCCGCAAATACAAGTAGTAACGTGCTGCGCCAGCAACGGGTATAGAAGAAGACAAACAATGTCGCGATCACGACAGAAACTGCAAAATAAGCCATCACCTCACTCAGCCCGGTAATCAGGTCGCCTACCAATTTGGCGAATCCAATCACATGAATTTGTATCTGTGGGCTTTGGTAGGTTTGAATGGTATGGGTCAGTGCAGCATTCAGCGCACGGTAATCCAGCGGCTGATCACTGCCTGGGACCTTATCCAGTAACGGCGCCTGAATCATGATTGACTTCAAGTCATTGGAGATGAGGCTTCCAACGACGCCAGCCCTGGTAGCGTTCGTGCGCAGCTCTTGAATCTTTTGCGCCGAGCCATCAAATCGATCCGGCATGACCGGTCCGCCTTTAAACCCCTCCTCCGTAACTTGTGTCCACCGGACAATGGGCATCCAAATGGACCGCATCCAAGAACGATCTATACCAGGAGTGAGATAGATTTCGTCGTTTATTTTTCGCGAGACATCGAGATAGGCCGGATTGAACACATCTCCGTCACGATTCTCGATAACAATGCGCAAGATATTGCCTTGGCCACTCAGCGCGGACTGGTTGGACAGATAATTTTGTACCCATGGGTGAGACTGGGGGATCATTCGCTCGAAACTGGCGTTGATCGGTAATTTGGTTGCCTGCCAACCCAATGCAATCGAAATGATTGCAATCACGATAAAAATGGACATTCGATGATTAAAAATAACGCGTTCGAGCCAACTGCCAGACGCAGCGTCGAATTTGCTCCGATCGGCTATCACCGGCAAATCGGTTTGCTCCGAAAGATGCATCGCCATGATCTACCTCTTAGTTGTGGAGATGGAGGCGGAGCGAACCTGCCCCAATTGCGGCAGAGTTTCGCGTTGCAAACCTCGCCCTCCCCCTATGACGACGACATCAGGACCAGCCGATAAAACGCAGGCCAAAACAGTTGGTTTCGCCGCCATCGTCAATGTGTAAGCCGAGCCCTGTATGGGGCCTGAAACCAGCTCGCCGCCTTGCGTAACCATCACTAAACGGCCGTCAGCCAGCACAGTAGCGCCATTAATGCTAGATTCAGTCGGCAAACGCAGAGCCTGCCAGGAGGTGCCGCCGTCCATGCTGCGGTAGGCGTTTCCCCGTAATCCGTAGGCAATGATGATGTGCTCGTTCCCCACCATCCCGAAAAAACTTCCGCTGTAGGGAGTCTGGGTCGCCACAAAGCGTTGTGCTTCACGATCAAGCTTCCATACTGTTCCCTGCTCACCGGCGATAAAGACTTGGCCACCTACGCCTTCAATCGCATTAAAATGCAGCGCTTGGGGGTTTTGGACACGGTCCATCCAAGGTACCCAGGACCTACCGCCATCTTGGGTTGCCAGCACAATTCCAAAACTCCCAACAGCGAATCCTTCGAGATCATTTCGAAACCAAACGCCTAGAAATGCTTGTTCCGGACCATTGGCGAAGTTGAGATCAACATCCCGTAGATTTGATTCCACAGAGGTGTCCCCTGCCGCTAACCGCTGCTGATAAAAGGTGCGGATCAACGTCTCTGCCTGGCGGCCATCGAGCTGTTTCTCCCAACTGAGTCCACCGTCCGCAGAATGCAGTATCACGCCACTATGCCCGACCGCCCAGCCATTCTGAGCCGTTGGAAATGTGACATGAAGAAGATCAACGCTGACGGGCGATTTCACCTGGCTCCAGCTCAATCCTTCATCGTCTGACGTAAGTATTCGCCCGAGCTCCCCCACCGCGACTAACCGACTACCCGCGCTATCTACCGATAGCATGAGTGTCGACGCTGCCCGCGGTGTCATGATCGCAGGAACGTCAAGTGGATCTTGAAATGAGGCGGCCGTTACACACAATGGCAACAGCGCTGTCACCAAGGCGAAAACCGATTGCCGGAGTACGCGCATCGTTGAGTCTCCAAAGACTTCGTTCCCGACTACGAGCCATCCAAAGCTCGGTGCCAGTTCTTGTTATTTTTCCGCCTGCGATAAGCAGGCGGCATCTTGAAGGGGCGGTGGTCAGAAGAATTTTTCTATACAGCAAACCGCTTCTGCGAACGTCGTGTTAACTCACTGCTCATCCAAGATTGCCGCGTTTAAAAGCAACCGTATGAGGATTGAGGTACTCTGCTCGGCCCTCAATCAGAAGCTCGTTTGCAGCGACAATGAAAGCCAGCCGCGGTCATTTGTGGTGTACGCCCCGTTCCCACTTACCGCCACACCATCGACGACATCATTAATATCCGAATGTGAGTCGGCATAGGTCAGTTGCACCTTATATTTCTGGTAAAAATCTGCAAGCAGCCCCACCGAGTATGTATACGAACCTTCACTACCGCTCAAGCTCGTTGCACCGTTGCCGCTAATACCGTAACTAGTAGTGATGGGCAGCGATAAATCGACCCCCGGGAATGCTTGCAGCCACTGTGGAGTAAATTGGAATCCCACGCCCCAGAAATTTTGGGTCGCACAGCCGTCATCCTTGCTGCCCGTTGGGCAGCCACCGTATCCCTCACCGCGGAAGAGTTCTTTGTGCTCTGTGACACTCATGAGATGAGAGTACGAAAGCTCGGCAATCAACGTACCTGTATCGTAAAAAGGCGTCTGCTCGAGCACCTTGACAGAGTTGAGGAGCGCATGGAGGGTATCGCCACGCGGTCCTTCGTTGTCTGCCAGGCTTACCCCTGCCGCAACAAGAGGAGCATTTTTACGATATGAAACATCCAGACCAACACTTGCCCCCAGGATGTTGTAATTGGCGCCAACACCAAAAAGTTTAATGTCCTCCGGATAAACCAGTCGGTATTCAGACGGCGCCCCCCCGTTTATCAGGATCTGCGGTGCCAGCCATGGTGTTGGATCGTCGAATTGACGGTAATACGCTGACAGCGCACCGCCCTCCATGAATGCGGGCGTCCAGGATGCACTCAGACCATAACTGCCATGCTTGTCATCGGGCTCCAACGCATCTTCGCGGGGAACCGAAAACCCAGGGGCGAGAGGGAATTGATCCGGGCCATCAAACAAGAAGTCGGTACCGGAAAAAAAGGTACCCCCCTCGGAAAAACGCGTCGGCTTCCAGTCCAGAAAATACTGAGCCGCTAAAGACAGTGTCGGTGCCACCTGTGACTGGAAAGAGATCTGATTGACCGGAATAAAAATTTCTTTGGCGGTAATCCCGGGAATCGATGCCGCCTTTCGCAGATCTTGAGGAGCTTGACCGTAGTTGATGCCTTGGCCGAAGAAGTCAAAGGTCGCGGATCCCCAGTAAATCGTGTGCTGCCCTACTTTCACGTTCAGCGGGGTGTCACCGAGGGTAAGGTTGGCAAAAAGAAAAGCATCGAGAAACTCACCAGAAGGGCCTTCTGAATAGCGCCTTGTGGAACCAGAATATTTATCGCCAAAATAGCTGCTCTGCCACCCCTGAGCTGCCAGGCTCGGGCTCTGCTCTACGTCAGTATCGCTGTAGGCGTGGTCGTACCAACCGGCTGCGCTGACCCGCCCACCGTACTGGCCTTTGTAGACAAAATCGAACTCGCTGAGAATATCCAGACGGTTCATTACCATGTCGCCTTTATCGAACTTGTAGTCACCTTCGTCCGAGTTTGGGCTACCTGCAATTCGGCTGTCGCGCCCTTCCATCCGCCACCCAGCAGTGTATTTGGGCGTGGTATCAAGCCGAATTTCAAGATCCGGATTGCCTGTATCAAGGTTGAATGCGTACACAGGCATGGCGAGACTTCCGGCTGTCATAGCCAGGACTGCTGGAAACGTGAATACCTTGCCACTCAAACCGTGGTTCTTGTTCGTAGACATGCCAATCTCCATTGCCGTTACTAATTATTGTACTTGTGGTTGGCGGCCGCCGGTCATGCCCTGAAGGGGTGCATATTTATGAACGACGTTAACGTAATTAACTTTTAATCGAAGCGCCTGTCAAGATATTTATGAACGTCGTTTGCATTTATGAACGCAAAATTTTTCGTCAAAAAAAACGAGACAGAGAAATTCAAAAGACCTAAGTCCCTTTCTGATAAAGATTTTGGCTTGATAGCTCACGCCGCATCACCTGGACCACCCGATGCAGCAGGGACCTTCCTACAGTGCGCTGACAGGTCCTCCAACAGAAAACCTCAACTGATCCACTCCTCCTAACCCTGTGCACAGTAACGTTGTCGCAGGCTCACCTTATCTACCTTACCGCTCGCAAGATGCGGAAGCTCAGAGACAAGTTCAACGCTTTTCGGGCATTTGTAACTGGCAATCATCGTCTTGCAGTACGTGATCAAGTCTGCCGGACTGACGATTTCACCCGGCTTCAGCACAACGATAGCCTTGACTGACTCGCCCCATAACGGATCAGGCGCACCAATCACCGCGACATCCAGAACGACGGGGTGTTGGAACATCGCATTCTCGACCTCCCGACTGTAGATGTTCTCGCCACCCGAAATGATCATGTCTTTCTTTCGATCGACCAGAAACAGATACCCCCCCTCACCCAAGTAGCCCATGTCCCCGGTGTGATACCAACCATCGGAAATGGCGTCCAGCGTAGCCAGCGTATTGTTCCAGTAACCGCTCAATTGATAAGGCGACTTCACGCATATTTCTCCCGCCGTTCCAGCAGGACTTTCAGCGCCATCCTCATCTACGATTCGAAACTCCAGCTCCGGCGCAACGTGCCCGACCGACGCAAGCCTCTGGATTTGCTCTGCGGTGCCATTGGGGTTGACTTCATGGCTTGGAAGCACTGAAACCGGACCGAAGATCTCAGTCATTCCGTACTGCACCGAGAAAATCTTGCCAAACGCTTCGATTCCGCGCTTGAGTACAGGCACAGGAATCGGGGCGGCCCCAGTCATGATCGAGACAAGGCTTGAGGTGTCATACAGATCTCGTCCAGGAACATCGAGCACCGCTTGCAGCATCGCAGCGACCATGAACGTATGCGTGACTCTTTCGTTCTGAATCTCTTCAAGCATTGCCACCGGATTAAAAGCCCGCTGCAGAACCAAGGTGGATCCATTCAGCATTGAGGCCAAAGGGGAACCCTTCCCGCCTACATGGAAAGCCGGCGTGACTTGAAGCATCCTGGAGCTTCCATTTACGCCCAGGTTCAATGTGGTGCGCTCAGCGGCATTCCACGCTGTGAGATGATTGTGTGGAACACCTTTAGGACGTCCCGTCGTACCACTTGTGTAGAAGAGATGGCAAAAGTCCTCCGGGCGGGAACGTATGGGCGGCCCGCTTTCTGCGCCCTCTTGAATGAGCGATGCGTAGGGTAGCGCCCATCCACTTTCACCGCCGACACAGACGAAATGCACAATTCCCTGTAGCTGTTCCCGGACCAAGCCAACCATGGCAGCATATTGCTCTTCAAATATCAGGACCTTGGGATCGGCATCCTTGAGTATTTGGACAATCTCCGAGGGTGAGAGCCGGAAGTTCACCAATGTGACGATGTATCCAGCCCACTCTGCTGCACCATATACTTCGAAATACTCGATACTGTTGGTGGATAGCACGGCCACCCGATCCTGCCGCCTCATGCCCAAGTCATAAAGGCTGCTTCCAAGCCTGCGTACGCGTTCGGCATATTGACTGTACGTCTGCCGCTGCCCTTCAAATACATATGCCTCCACGTCGCCGTGGTAGCGGGCATTGCGCTCGATCAAATCACCGATCGTGGCCATGTTTACTTCACCTTTGTATAAATCGTGCTTTAAAAACTTCAGCCCTAAACCTGCCAACTGAAAACACTCCGATCAGGCACCCGACGGCACGCCAGATTCTTGCGAATAAGCGGCAGACCTGGATGATCAACTCATTGAATCAGGTGTTGGCGCAGTAAAAAGACTCACCA
Source organism: Pseudomonas sp. BF-R-19 (assembly GCF_019956445.1). Lineage (NCBI taxonomy): Bacteria > Pseudomonadati > Pseudomonadota > Gammaproteobacteria > Pseudomonadales > Pseudomonadaceae > Pseudomonas > Pseudomonas sp. BF-R-19. Next base: position 3,421 of record NZ_JAHBDN010000109.1, on the reverse strand, counting down.
ATTATCGAAGAGCCTAGAACGACCTCCGGATTAATTGCAGACAGTTGCGATTGGGTGGTGGTGCTACTCCGACCACCCCACAACAGTCTCCCTATAGTTCCAGCAATTGTTCCGGCGATGCCAGGACGCTACCCAGAAAAGCAGTGAAACGAGCGGCATCGGCTCCATTGATTACCCGATGGTCATAACTCAATGACAAGGGCAGCACTTGGCGCCACTCGATTCCCTCTCCTTGGGGACTTGGTTTCAACTGCGTCTTGGTGACACCCAGGATTGCAACCTCCGGCGCGTTGACTATTGGAGTAAAACCCGTACCGCCAATGGCGCCCAGCGAGCTGATGGTGAAACAGCCTCCGGACATCTCACTCATGCTCAATCCCTTTTCCCGAGCCTTGGTAGAAACGGCTACGACCTCTTCTGCCAGTTGTTGCCAGGTCTTGGTATCACAATCGCGCAGCACAGCCACCAGAAGCCCATTGGGTGTATCCACTGCGATACCCACATGAAAGTACTTTTTCAGGACAAGGTGAGTGCCATCGCCGTCAAGCGACGCGTTGAATTTGGGAAACGCCTTCAACGCTGCCACTACCGCTTTGATCAAGAAGACCAATGGTGTGACCTTTACATTGGGATGAGCTTGGTTCATGTACTTTCGAGTGATTTCCATCGCCGTAACGTCAGCATCGTCATGATGCGTAACGTGCGGCACCATGACCCAATTTCGGGAAAGGAAAGAACCTCCCAACTTCTGGATACGCGTCAGCGGAACGCTCTCGACATCGCCGAAGCTTGAAAAATCTATCTGCGGCCATGGCGCCACTTCCAGCGCCTCCCCACCACTTCCTTTTTTGGTATCAGCTAAGCTACTCATCGATACGGCGCTCCGTGATGACCAAACTAAACGATTTCGGCGAGTACGGCGCCGACCTCGTAGGTTTCGCCGGGCTGGGCAATAATTTTCAAGACACCTGACGCCGGGGCCTCAACTTCCTGGACCGATTTGTCGCTTTCTAATGCATACAGCGGTTGGCCTTCCTCAACGCTGGCACCATCCTGGACCAACCATTCGGACAGAGTGCCTTCGTTCATGGAAAAACCGATTTTCGGAAGTAAAACTTGAGTACTCATTATTGCGACATCCCTTATAAATTTCGAAAATTGCCCACCTGACAACTGCGCCTCAGCGCAGCGCATCACGAATGGCGCTCTCAATTTGCGACTGCCCAACCAGGTATGCCATCTCCAGGGGTTTGGAGAATGGAACAGGCGAATTGGGAGCCCCCACTCGCTGTACCGGCGCCTTGAGTTGATTGAACAATGCTTCATGAATACGCGACGAAACTTCTGCCCCAACACCAAAGTTCTTGACTGCCTCATGCACCACTACTGCCCGCCCGGTCTTGGCCACCGATGCCAGCACAGTTTCAGTATCCAGAGGTGAGATGGTCCGAAGGTCAACGATCTCTACAGAGACATCTTCCTTCGCCAACTTTTCAGCCACGGCGATTGCATCCGCAACTTGACGGCCGTAGCAAATGACCGAGACATGCTCGCCTTGCCTCACAACGTTTGCCTTGCCGAGGGGAATACGCACACCCCGCTCAGGTGCTTTACCGGGTGTCCAGTAGGTCGGCAGATTCTCGATGAAAATGCAGGGGTCATCGTCAAAAATGCAAGACAGTAATAATCCGTACGCGTCAGCCGGTGAAGAAGGTGCAACGACCTTGATACCGGCCGTATGAGCAAACCACGCCTCAAGATAATCAGCATGCTGACCTCCCGTGCCGAAACCGGCTCCCGTCATAGTACGGATGGTGATCGGTACATGGGTTTGTCCCCCGGACATGAAACGTAGCTTGGCGGCATGGTTAACAATCATATCCATCGCCACGGCGGTAAAGTTCATGAGCATGACTTCCGCCACTGGGCGCATTCCCACTAACGAAGCACCGATTGCGGCACCTACTATCGCTTGCTCCGCGATTGGTGTGGAACGAACGCGACTGTCTCCATATTTGGAGGATAGCCCGCGTGTTACTCCGCAAACGTTGCCGCCTTCGTTATCACCCACGTCTTCGCCCAGCAGGATCACATTAGGATCCATGCCCAGCGCGTCGTCCAGGGCCAAATTCACAGCTTGAAGAATATGCATGCTTTCGGCTTTTTGCTGGCTCATACGATCACCTCGTCGCCAAATACATCGCGGCGTAGTTCCGCCACATCGGGGTATGGGCTGGACAATGCGAACTCGACAGCTTCATTGATGCCCTGCTCAATCTCAGACTCCATTGCTACCAAATCGGTATCAGTGGCGTGACCATTTTCGATAAGCCAGTTCCGAAAGGCCGGAACCGGATCATCGCGCATGGCTTCCTCCTTTTCGGTCGAGCCCATGTAATCGTCTGGATCGCCAAAGACGTGTCCATGAAAACGAAACGTCATCGCCTCAATAAGCGTTGGGCCCTCACCCGCGCGCGCACGATCGATGGCTTCTTTGGAGGCCTGATACACCGCAAGTGGATCATTACCGTTAACGGTTACACCGGGCATGCTGTAAGCCACGGCACGATCAGCAACGTTGGCGACAGCAGTACCTTTGGCGAACGCTGTGTGCTCGGCGTATCGGTTGTTTTGGCAAACGAACACCACTGGGAGTTTCCATACGGAAGCCATGTTCAAGGCTTCATGGAACGCTCCGATGTTGCTGGCTCCATCGCCAAAATAGGCGATGGTTACCTGATTCCCGCCACGGATCTGAGTAGCCAAAGCCAGGCCGTTGGCGATAGGCATGCTACTGCCGACGATACCGGTGGTGATCATCACACCGGTGGCTGGGTGAGTGACGTGCATTGGGCCGCCCTTACCTTTGCAAGTACCGGTGACCTTACCGGCTAACTCCGCCCACAGTTCCTTCATAGGCACGCCTTTACAAAGCATGTCATGCACGCCACGGTAGATCGTACAGATGTAATCTTCGTCGGTCAGGTTAACTGAGACTGCTGCAGGAATAGCCTCTTGCCCACGCGGCGAGTAATAAGGCATCACCATCTTTCCACTCTTGATCACAGCGCGAAAACGCTCGTCGTTCTGCATCACAAGCGTCATGCGCCGGTATATGTCGAGTAGCGTCTGGGGATCAGGTTGTTTCGCCAATGTCATGAAATTAACTCCTTCACATTATTCGTGATTCCTGCAGACTGGCTATCCCTTGAGGGATGACACCTTTGAAAGCAGGTATGCCATAGCGGTGGATCGCTCGCGCCGGTTAAAGCGGACTTGCCGTCGCTGAAGCCGCAAGGTACTCCAGCAGGACGCGATGAAAATTGGAGACGGCCACTTCCTGAACAGGGTTGGTGCGCGACCCTTTGAAGCCGGAAGATTTCATCCCCTCCTGGACATTCCCCATGTTCTGGAAATCCTG
>NZ_JAHBDN010000108.1:0-12501 GCF_019956445.1 Pseudomonas sp. BF-R-19 | reverse complement strand
TAAGAGACAGGCGGTGTGTCAGCCACATCATCGCTGGCTGAATGTACGCTTTCGCGAGCAAGCCCGCTCCCACATTGGACTTGTGCTCACTCAACGCCGCGTGATCACCACTTCCAGGTATTCACTCGGCACCACCAGCGACTTGTCGCCCGCCCGGTTCATCCGGTTGATCAGCTCGGTCAGGTCGGTCTCCAGCGCCTTGGCACCATCCGCGGGCAGCGCGGCGAAGGCCTTGTGCACCGGCCCGTACCATTCGCGGAAGGTGTCGATGAAATGCGCCGCCGAGCGATAGCGGAAATTGAACGTGCGGCGCGTCACCTGGAGCAGGAATTCACGCTCGTCGAAATGCTCGTGCAACCAGGCTTCGGTGCCCCAGCGTGAGGGTGGACTCGCACCTGGAGGGGGTGGCAGGTGCTGGCCCAGGGTCTTGAACATCTGGCCGACGAAACCTTCCGGGGTCCAGTTGGCCAGGCCGATCCGCCCGCCCGGACGACAAACCCGCGCCAGTTCCGCGGCGGCCTTGGGCTGGTCCGGCGTGAACATCACGCCGAAGGTCGACAGCACGGCATCAAAACTGCCGTCGGCAAAGGGCAAGGCTTCGGCATCGGTGACCTGGAAGGAGACGTTCAGGCGTTCTGCCCGGGCCCGTTCTTCGCCGCGTTCGAGCAAGGCAGCGACATAGTCGGTGGACGTCACCTGGCAGCCACGGCGGGCAGCGGCGAGGGTTGCGTTGCCGTTGCCGGCGGCAACGTCGAGCACGCGTTCATCGCACAACAGGTCGCAGGCTTCGGCCAGTTGCTCGCCGACGATCTGCAGGGTGGTGCCGATCACGGCGTAGTCACCGCTGGCCCAGGAGGCCATCTGGCGGTTTTTCAAGGCAGTCAGATCAATGGGTGTACTCATGGAAACGGTCTCTTGTTTGAAACACGAGTAGGGTCCGGTCGCGGTTACTCCGCCGTCGTCGGATCGATGATGTTCATGACCTGGGAAATGCGATTGGCGGGAAAACCACTGATCCTGGCGTGCTCCTGGATCTGCACCTCGTTCGGCGAGATGTACACGCAGTAGAGTTTGTCACCGGTGACATAGCTCTGCAGCCACTGCACCTCTGGCAACTCACGCAACGCCTGGCAGGACTTTAGCGAAGCGGCTTTCAAATCCCTTTCCGACAATGCTCCGGCGCCCTGGATCTCGCGTTCAATCACGAACTTCGGCATGGCAACCTCTCTTTTCTTGTTCTGGGTGGCAGGGCCGGTATTGACCCCGTAGACAAACTATCGTCCTGACGGGCGCTGGCGTCCTGTCCGATCGTCGCCCAACCCTGCCCGATCGTCCGGAGATTCCACGTAGCGCGCAGGCGCGCTCACAATCAGGAACCTCCCACGGGGAAACCCCAATGGACGCTCTGTCACAGACCCTGCGCGTCGTGCACCTGGTCGGCGCGATCTTTATCAACGCCCGGTTCACCGCGCCCTGGTGCTACCAGTCGCCCAGCGCCGATACGGCGGCGCCATTCCTGGAGCCCGATGCGGAACGGGTGGTGATCTTTCACCTGATCACCGAGGGCGAGTGCTACGTGGAATTGGGCGATGACCCGCCGCTGCTGCTGAGTGCGGGCGACGTGGTGATCTTCCCCCAGGGCGATGCCCATCGCATGTGCTCACGTCCCGGATTGCCCCCGGCCACGGGTGCGCGACTGGATGCGGTGCTGGCGCGCCGCCCCAGGCAATTGAGTTATGGCGGAGGTGGAGCGGTCACCCGGTTGGTGTGCGGCTACCTGGCGTGCGACACGCGCCTGGCGGGCATGTTGCTCAAGGGCTTGCCGGCCGTGGTGCGGGTCAATGTGCGCGGTTCGGATGCCGGTATCTGGCTGGAATCCTCCGTGCGCTATGCCCTCGCCGAAGCCCGCTCGCCCCGCCCTGGCGGCGAAGGGGTACTGGCCAAACTCGCCGAAGTGCTGTTCATCGAAGTGTTGCGCCTGTACATGAACGAACAGGGCGAAGGTCGCACCGGCTGGCTGGCCGGTGTGCGCGACCGCATCGTCGGCGCCGCCCTCAACGCCTTGCACAAAAAACCCTGCCACGCCTGGACACTGGACGAACTGGCGCGCACCGCCAGCACCTCAAGATCGGTGTTGGCTGAACGCTTCCAGCAACTGGTGGGGGTGTCGCCGATGCAGTACCTGACGCAATGGCGGATGTTGCTCGCCGCCAACCTGTTACGCAGCAGCAACAGCTCATTGACGCGCATCGCCGAAGAAGTGGGATACCAGACCGACACCGCCTTCAGCCGCGCCTTCCGCCGCGAGTACGGTGCGCCGCCGGCGGCGTGGCGGCGCGGTCAGGAGAAAAAAACCATGGCCCACGAGGCAAGACCTATGAGCCATTGATCGAGCGGATTACGCCGCTGGCGTGCCGGCCTTGGCCTCCTCCAGCAACTGCTGAATCATCTTCTCCTGAGTGTCGTAGCTGCCTTCACCGAAGTGGGTGTAACGCACCTGGCCCTTGGCATCGATCAGGTAGTGCGCGGGCCAGTACTGGTTGTCGAAGTTGCGCCAGATCGCGTAGTTGTTGTCGATCGCCACCGGGTAGGTGATGCCGTATTCCTTCACCTTGGCCCTGACGTTGTCGATGATGCGTTCAAAGCCGTATTCGGGTGTGTGCACGCCGATCACCACCAGCCCGTCCTTTTCATACTTCTTCGCCCAGTCCTTCACGTACGGCAGGGTGTGCTTGCAGTTGATGCAGTCGAAGGTCCAGAAGTCCACCAGCACCACTTTGCCTTTCAGGGCTTCATTGCTCAGTGCGGGTGAGTTGAGCCACTCCACCGCGCCGGACAGCGAGGGCATGGCGCCCTGGGCATCGCCCATGGTGCTGTCGGCCTTGACCTTGCTGACCAGGTAATCGACGACTTTCGGCACGGCTTCCAGCACGCCTTTCTCCACGCTGCTGACACCTTCCGAGGAGGTGTTGGCCAGCAACAGGTCATTGGCCCCCGTTGCAATCGCCGCCGCACCGGCGAGCACCGTAACCCCGGCGCCACGGCGCAACCAGCCAGTGACCGGAATCGACGGTTTCAAGCGATTGACCAGGCCGCGCCCGGCAAAGATCAAGGTGCCCAGGGACAGCGCACTGCCAGCGCCATAAGCCACCAGCAACAGACTGGTGCCGGCGTTCGCGCCCTGCAGCATGGCGCTGGTGAGAATCACCCCAAGGATCGGCCCGGCGCAGGGTGCCCAGAGCAGCCCGGTGGCGACACCGATCATGATCGACGCCAGCGGCCCGGTCATCTTGCGCGAGTTCGGGTCAAGGCGATTGCCCAGTAGCACGAAGGGCCGCGCCAGCCAGTCACCGACCCGGGCGGAAATCAGCGACAGGGCGAACAGCACCATCACCACCAGCGCTACGTGGCGGCCGGTGTTGCTGGCCTGGATCACCCACTCACTGCTGACCACGGCCAGGCTGGAGACCAGGGCAAAGGTCAGGACCATGCCGCCGAGGGTCAGCAGGATCGAGGAGCGTGTGCGGTCGGCCCCGGCAAACAGGAATGGCACTACCGGCAGGATGCACGGGCTGAGGACGGTCAATATGCCGCCCAGGAAAGCGATGAGTAACATGGGATCACCTAATGCACATTAGAGGGCAACACATTGGCCAATGTGGGAGCGGGCTTGCTCGCGAATGCGTCGGGTCAGATGACACATCATTGACTGAACAATCGCTTTCGTCGGAACGCCGCCCGGAGCAAGCCCGCTCCCACAGTGGATTGGGGGTGTTCTCAAGCCGTTTGCTCATCCAGCAACTGCCCCTGGGGCGTGCGACTGGCACCGTTCTCGGCGAGCATCTGCCCTTGCGGTGTGCGGCTGGAACCGTCTTGTGCCAGCAAGCCCTGGGTGCCCTTCTCCGCCACTGGCGTGAGCTGGAAGCAGGTGTTGCTGGCGCAGGCGCTTTGCTCGACAGCGGCGTTGGCATGGGCCGCCACGCCGGCGACGGAAAAGACGATGGCGGTCAGGTAGCGGGAAATGTTGTTCATGATGTCCTTCCTGTTTCAAATGGATTGAGCGGTGGTTGATCGCGACACTCAGTTTTCCGAGTTGCAGTTGTCAGCCAACTTGCTGTAACCCAGCACCTGGGGCCTGGACTGGGAGTCGAGGTACGTCAGCCGCGCATTCACCACGCCGCAGGAAGGTGTAGTGTCCTCGGTCAGCGACACCACTTTCCTGATATCCAGTTGGGTGCCGTAGGTGTAGGTTCTGGGAGCGACATCGGCTTCGGCACGGGCCGACAAGGTGCAGATGTTCAGGGCGGCAAACAGGCAGGCGGCGTAGATGGCTCTGGTGTTCATGGCGGATTCCTCAGGGTTCGACAGGTCGTTGGGCCGAGGCGCTCTGGTTTGCCTCGATGGAACCTATTAAAAGCCTGCGAGGTATCTCGTCTGTGTCGGGAATCGGCGTGAATCAATCGCTGCGTATCAGAACGGTGCCGGGATACACAGCCATACAAAACCGCTGGAAATCGGCTTTTTTGCCTTCGTGTGTATCCGCAGGCAAGCCAGATACACTGCAATACAAAGGGCGGCAGGCGAGCCCGCCGAGGCTCGATAGACTGTGTGGCATTCCCCATTTACCAGAGGTTTGGCCCAATGGATCACGTTGATCACATCCTCATCGTTGACGATGACCGCGAAATCCGCGAACTGGTTGGCAACTACCTGAAGAAGAACGGCCTGCGCACCACGGTCGTGGCGGATGGACGGCAGATGCGCGCTTTTCTGGAAACCACCCCGGTGGACCTGATCGTGCTGGACATCATGATGCCGGGGGACGATGGCCTGGTGCTCTGCCGCGAATTGCGCGCCGGCAAACACAAGGCCACGCCAGTGCTGATGCTCACCGCTCGCAACGATGAAACCGATCGCATCCTTGGCCTGGAAATGGGCGCCGACGACTATCTGGTCAAACCATTCGCTGCCCGTGAACTGTTGGCGCGGATCAACGCGGTGCTGCGACGCACGCGCATGCTGCCGCCGAACCTGGTGGTGACCGAAGCCAGCCGCCTGTTGGCCTTCGGCCGTTGGCGCCTGGACACTTCGGCCCGTCACCTGTTGGATGAAGACGGCACCATGGTGGCCCTGAGCGGTGCCGAATATCGATTGCTGCGGGTGTTTCTCGACCATCCGCAACGGGTGCTCAACCGCGATCAATTGCTCAACCTGACCCAGGGCCGCGACGCCGACCTGTTCGACCGCTCCATCGATCTTTTGGTCAGCCGCCTGCGCCAGCGCTTGCTCGACGACGCCCGCGAACCGGCCTACATCAAGACCGTGCGCAGCGAAGGCTATGTGTTTTCCCTGCCGGTGGAAATCCTGGGCGATCAATCATGACCCTGGCGCTGCATTGGCCGCGGACCCTGGCCTCGCGGCTGTCGCTGATTTTCCTGATCGGCCTGATCCTCGCCCAGGCGCTGTCCTTCGGCGCGCAGTACTACGAACGCTACGAATCCTCGAAAACCACCATGCTCGGCAACCTGGAAACCGACGTTTCCACGTCCGTTGCCATCCTCGACCGCTTGCCCGCCGACGAGCGAGCCGGTTGGCTCAAACAACTCGAGCGGCGCAATTACAGCTACATGCTCAATGAGGGTTCGCCGGGCACGCCCATCCGCACCGACATGCCCGATGCGCCCATTGCCATTGCCTCGATCAAGGACGCCATCGGCCACGATTACCCGATGACCTTTACCGACATTCCCGGGCCGAAAAAACATTTTCAAGTGCACTTGAACCTGGCGGATGGCAGCCCGCTGACCATCGACGTCCGCCCGACGATGGTGCCGTTATCGCCCTGGCTGCCCATCGTGCTGCTCGGGCAATTGGCGCTGATGCTGGCCTGCTCCTGGCTGGCGGTGAGAATCGCCATCCGCCCCCTCACCCGCCTCGCCGGTGCGGTAGAAACCCTGGACCCCAACGCGCACCCAGTACTCCTGGACGAAAAAGGCCCGACCGAAGTCGCCCACGCCGCCCGGGCCTTCAACTCGATGCAGGCACGCATCGCGGCGTACCTGAAGGAACGCATGCAATTGCTCGCGGCGATTTCCCACGACCTGCAAACACCGATCACCCGCATGAAACTGCGCGCCGAGTTCATGGACGACTCCAGCGAGAAAGACAAACTGTGGAACGACCTGGGCGAGATGGAACACCTGGTGCGCGAAGGCGTGGCCTACGCCCGCAGCATCCACGGCGCCACCGAAGAAAGCCGCCGCACCGACCTCGACTCGTTCCTCGACAGCCTGGTGTTCGACTACCAGGACATGGGCAAGGATGTTCAGCTCACCGGCAAGAGTGCAGCCGTCATCGACACCCGACCCCACGCCTTGCGCCGGGTGCTGGTCAACCTGACGGACAACGCATTGAAGTTTGCCGGGGCCGCCGAGTTGCGGGTGGAAAAACAGGCCGATGGCAACCTGTCGATCAGGATCCTCGACCGTGGCCCGGGGATCGCCGAGGAAGAACTCAAGCAAGTGATGGAACCGTTCTACCGCGTAGAAAACTCGCGCAACCGCAGCACCGGCGGCACAGGGCTGGGGCTGGCGATCGCCCAGCAATTGGCGGTCGCGATTGGCGGGGCGTTGACCTTGAGCAATCGTGAGGGTGGCGGGTTGTGTGCGGAGTTGAAGTTGCCGCTGCTTCACTGAATTTCTCGCCTCCCTCTGTGGGATCTAATGACACCGAGGGCGGCCGACCATTGGTCACCACTGTCAGAACTGACAGTAGCCAGCACTCCCCGGGCTCCTGTGCAATGTCCATCCACAGGATCAACGGGAAACCACGATGGACTTGCTCGAAGCAGTGACCCGGGCGTGCACGCGACTGGCGCCTGGCGGCTGGCATTCGTTGTTGCTGCGCCATGGGCTGGACATCCTCGCAGTACCGCTCGACACCGAGCTGATCAAGCCGCTGACCATCGATCGCAACCTTCCAGGCTTTGAGGACTTTTCCAGTGCCGGCAACCGGGCGATTGAGTCCAGCCAGCCATCGCGCAGCCTGCTTTATCACGCACTGGCCTCTCCCGAGGTCACTGCCGACGGAGCCGGGCAGCCTCTGCAGCTGTATCCGACACCTGCCGAAATTGAAGCAGTTCTTGATTATGTCTATGGCGTAAATCCACCCACACTCGAAGACCTCCAGCGAAAGGCCCAGGGCGCACCGCTGGCGCTGGTGGTGTTTGCCAGCGAGTACCGTTGCGCCGGCGACACCGTGCACGGTGAACACGCCGACCTGTGCTTCTCCCGTACCGGCATCGCCCGCGTCGGCACCGCCGCCGCCCTCTACGACGCCCAACGGCGGTGTTTCCTGCCGTTCGTGGATGATGACGTGCACAGCATCAGGGTCATGCCCGTGCGTTACAGCGCTTACATCGCCATGCAACACAAGGGTGACGCCACACGCTTCGGACCGATGGATTTTCAAGTCGATGTTGATGCCGGTCTGGATTTCTGGGTGCCGCTGCACAAGTTGTTCGAGGGGACGCAGTGCCTGGCCGGGATGGACCTGACACTTGAGCTGGATAACCACCAGATCAACGAGAAGTTACGCCATATCCATCTGCGCCATAGCGGCACAGGCTGGGAGGAGCCGGAAATCAGCCGGCCGCCGTTCGTCATCACTGACGGATTGGCTGATTGGGCTACGCAAGCAGATCTGGGGCCGGGGCCGGGGCTGCTGCTCCCGCAACCCAGGCCTCGATTGGTTGAACAGGCCATCTACCAGGAAAAACCCCTGGCATTTCAGCTGCCACCCAACACCGCTGGCATGGTGCATGGTCGACATAAGGTGCTGGAGGACGGCAGCATTGAGGATCTGAATGACCAGGAGGGCGTGGCGGAACGGGTCAGGCAAGGTGGCTATCCTGCTCTGCACTACCATGACGGCACAGCCGATGGCTGGGTTCGGGCTCGTTGCCCGGCATTGGAGAGTGTTCTGCCAACGGTGGCGGCGTATTCGGTGATCGGCGCCCCGGATTTCTTTCCGCTGTGCAGCCAGCGTCAACTCATACGCTGGGCGAATACAGAGCCCAGCCTGCCCTCCCCGGACATCTGGCATGCCCGACTGCAGGCGCTGTCGAATGTTCGGTACTGCGCCAACCTGAGCCTGAAAGATCAACCCTTTTCGGCGGATGATCGCGGGGTCACGGCCATTGTGGCCTTGCCGCGAGAGGCGGGCTCGACGTTGCCTCCCTGCCTGCAACGGCCACCGGTCATGCGCCCGTCCTCGTTGCCGGATGCTGCAGCCGGCGTCTTCGGCCCCGGCTGGGAAGTCGGAAGGATTCGACAACAAACCGAAGACGGGACCTGGCTGGATTGCCTCAGCGGATACCAGCTGGCCAGCCCCTTTACCGAAGATGTGCGTATCTGCGCAGCCCTGGGTTCCTACTGGCCGGGTGTGGCGCCGGATTCGGCGCGCACCTTTGAACCACGGGGCAGCCTGCACACCATCATCCCGCTGACCGACCAGGAAATCGGCCAGACCGGCAGCCCGGCCTGGGATAACCAGCGAGGGCCACGCCTGGTACAGCAAGCGGGGGATTGGATCGTCCAATACCACGCCTACGAATACACCGACTACACCCAGGTGGCACTGGATGGACGCTTCGCCCTGCAACTGACGGGCAACACCACCCTGCAGGATTACGAAGACCGGGTGCTGTCGATGCATCGTGTGTACAGCGTGCTGGGAGTCGGGAATAACAAACCCGAGCGCAATAAGTGGCCGATATTGTCATTTACCTTCGTGCAGCGACCGAATGAGGAACTCGACACCGCTGAGCAACAGGTCGGTCTGCAACTTAACGGCTGGGTGCATCGCTATCAGTTGTACGAGCGAGGACTCAGTTGGTCCTCGGAAATCGACTTCAAACTGCGCCACGTGGAGATCCAGCGCCAGGTAAGCCTGTTGGTCAGTGTCGAAGCGATCCTGGTCAAACACGAGGCGTTGCCTTGGCAGATTGCACTTGAATCACGTTGATGTGTTGGTGGTCGGGGGTGGCCCGGCGGGAAGTGCCGCAGCAATCAGTTGCGCACAACGGGGACTGCGGGTGGCGCAGCTCGAGGGCCAGGGTTTTCCGCGGTTTCGTCCTGGCGAAAGCCTGCACCCGGGCATCGAGCCCTTGCTGCAACAATTGGGGGTGGCCGATCAAGTGTGTAGCCAAGGGACGATTCGCTTTCCCGGGCAATGGGTGCAGTGGGACAGCCCGCCTCGCTTCAATGGTTTTGGCGAGGACCTTGCCGGTCCCTGGCTTGGCTTTCAGATTGCCAGGGCGCGACTGGACGCGGTATTGCTGCAACGAGCTGCGATGCTGGGTGTCAGGGTGCTGCAACCGTGCAAGGCCAGACGCCTGCTGATCCACGACCGGCGAGTGATCGGCCTGGAATCCGATTCAGGCCCCTTGTTCGCGCCCTACCTGATCGACGCCAGCGGGGCGACGGGTTGGCTGAGCCGGCAAGTCTCGTTAAAGGTGCGTCGCCATTCGCCGCTGTTGATCGCCCGATACGGCTACCTCAAAGGCAGCATCGATCCCTATGAGCAAACCCCGCATCTGCGGGCCGACCCCGATGGCTGGACCTGGGTGGCCCGTGTGGAAGATCAGTTGCTGCACTGGACACGCCTGTGTTTTGACAAAACATCGCCCAGGTCCCGAACCGTGCCCGAGCACCTGCAATGGTTGCCATGCGCAGGTTCCATTCGAGGTGCCGATGTGTCCTGGCGCATCAGCGCCGCGCTTGCAGGTGCAGGTTATTTCACGGTTGGCGATGCGGCCAGCGTTCTCGATCCGTCTGCCTCGCATGGTGTACTCAAGGCGCTGATGACCGGCATGCAGGCAGCGCGGGCAGTGTTCGACTGCCTTCAACAGCCTGATGTCCAATACGAGGCGCAAGCCCAATACAGTCGCTGGGTCCGCGACTGGTTCGAGCGTGACCTGATGCAAATGCACCGCTTCTATGGCGCTCATCCTTACCCGCCAGATTGGCTGGAGCACTCTGTTCGACCCGTGAGCTGACTCGTGAGGGTGGCGGATTGTGTGCGGAGCTGAGATTGCCGGTGTAGAAATTTTCGGTTCGGGGGCGAAGAATGCCAGACCAGCTGTAACGAATGGTCGGCCGGCAGGCCGCTATCGCGAGCAGGCTCGCACATTGGGTCCCCGATTTTACTCGGGACTTGTGCTCACTGAAGATCCCTGTGGGAGATCCTTGTGGGAGCGAGCTTGCTCGCGATGGCTGTGTGTCAGGCGGCATGGATTTTTGAGGGTGCACATATCCGTTTCTGCGGGAACGGCCTCTGGCGGTTCCGCTCTTACAGCGGGTCACTTGGAAGAGCCCCAAGTAACCAAGGGCTCTTGCCCCTGACGTTCGGTGCCTCGCCAAGGCTCGGCATGCCCTCGCTCCGGTCCTGCTCCGTGGGCCCGCCGCCATCGGCCATCCATGGCCCAGAGTGTGTCAAAACTTCTAAGCAAACCCTTGCTATGATTTCCCAGGATTTCATCGCAAGGGCTGCCCATGAAACGCTTCATTCAAGGTGAACACCGAGGTCAAAGTACCTTGCTCCCCGAGAGCCTGGACGATTACGTCAGCGACACCAATCCGGTGCGTGTTGTCGATGTCTTCGTTGATGAACTTGACCTGATCACCTTGGGTTTTGAAAGCGCTGTCCCCGCTGAAACCGGCCGACCGGCTTACCACCCGGCAGTCATGCTGAAGATCTACATCTACGGCTATCTAAACCGCATCCAGTCGAGCCGACGCCTTGAGCGCGAGGCGCAGCGCAACGTCGAGCTGATGTGGCTTACCGGTCGACTGATGCCGGACTTCAAGACCATCGCCAACTTCCGTAAAGACAACAGCAAGGCCATTCGAGGCGTTTGCCGACAGTTTGTTGTGCTGTGTCAGCAATTGGGGCTTTTCACGGAAAATTTCGTCGCCATAGATGGCAGCAAATTTAAGGCGGTGAACCACCGCGACCGCAACTTCACCAGCGCCAAGCTGAAACGCCGGATGGAAGAAATCGAATCGAGCATTGCCCATTATCTGAAGGCGCTGGATGCAGCTGATCGGGAAGAGACCAAGTCTTCAGGGCCCAAAGGCGGCCTGGAAGAGAAAATCGCCAAACTGAAGGAGCAGATGAAGGCGCTTCAGGCGATTGAAATACAGCTTGAGGAGTCCCCGGACAAACAGGTCTCACTGACCGACCCGGACGCGCGCTCCATGATGACGAGCGGCAAAGGAATCGTGGGTTACAACGTACAGACGGCGGTCGATACCAAGCATCATCTGATCGTCGCGCACGAGGTGACCAATGAGGGTCATGATCGTGATCAGCTCAGCTCGATGGCGCTGCTGGCCCGTGAGGCGATGAAACTCGAATCGTTGTCGGTGGTGGCTGACCGAGGGTATTACAAAAGCGGGGAGATCCTTGCCTGCCACGAGGCAGGGATTAGCGCTTATGTGCCGAAGACGCTGAGCTCGCGCGCCAAATTCGATGGCCGCTTCAACAATGACGAGTTTGTTTACGACGCGGACAAAGATGTGTACGTCTGCCCTGCCAAGGAAGTGCTGATCTGGCGCAATTCTTACGTCGACAATGGCAAGACGCTGAACAGTTACTGGAGCTCGAACTGCCGGTCCTGCTCGATAAAGGCGCAATGCACACCGGCCAGGGAGCGAAAGGTTCGTCGCTGGGCACATGAGGCGGTGCTGGAGGAAATGCAGGTCCGTCTGGAGAATGCGCCGCAGATGATGAGCATCCGCAAGCGGACCGTCGAACATCCCTTCGGGACGCTCAAGCAATGGATGGGTGCGACACACTTTTTGACCCGGCGGCTTGCCGGGGTGAGCACCGAAATGAGCCTGAATGTGCTCGCCTACAACTTGAAGCGAGTGATGAAAATCCTCGGTGCGCAAAATCTGGTGAAAGCGCTGGCGGCCTGAAAAGGCCCTTGTTTTGCCCCGTTTGAAGCGCTGTGACGTGTTGGTAGCGACCCTGAGAACCGGCTGCGGCTACGTGGAACGCTTTAGCTGTGATTAGCAGGCCAAAGCAGCGTCTGCGCTGCGCGCCGACGCTGCTTGAGCCGGTTTTTACACACTCTGGGCCGGCGGCGGCTAACCCGGCATCCATGCCGGGTTGCCCACTGCGCAGAACCTGCGCTCGGCCTCACGAGGGGGCAAGAAGATCAAGATCAAAAACCAAAGCCAAAGCCAAAGCCAAAGCCAAAGCCAAAGCCAAAGCCAAAGCCAAAGCCAAAGCGAGGCGGCCTACCGGCCGGCCTGTTTGCGGGGTTCGTTCGCCTGTGATGCTCTTGGTCGACAGGTAGGCCGCCATCGCGAGCAAGCTCGCTCCCACAAGAGGGCGGGGATGTACATGGATTTTGCGCCTGACACTGGTCAAATGTGGGAGCGGCGGTGCGACGATTCGACTTGCTCGCGAAAGCGCAGTGTCAGCCAACAGAGA
>NZ_JAHBDN010000107.1:0-13217 GCF_019956445.1 Pseudomonas sp. BF-R-19 | reverse complement strand
AAGCGCTATGCGATTGGCTCAGATTTTTATTTTTCTACCGGAACCGAATGGAGTCGACCCGGCTATTTTTTAAGTATACGGCATCGTACACTAATCGAGTTCTGAGCCGATGGCTAGCGGTTGGTCAGGCAGTGGGGTACGAAGAAAACGGGCGCTCACTGCAACGTGTTCGCCATCAGTCACCAGCAGAGTCGTCCAGAGTTGAGCAAGTCCTTGATGCTCTGCCAATTCCAGTTTATCTTCACATATTCATTATTGTGTACATCGTACGCATATATGTTTTTTGCGGTTTACGCTGATTGGCTTCACGAAAATTCAACAGCGGCGGCAGCAATGACACTGACTATGGGTAATAACTGAGGAGAAAAACATGAGTGAGTCTGCGGTGGAAACTGTACTCATCGTTGGTGCGGGGCACGCAGCGGGAGAGCTTGCGACCAGTTTGCGGCAAGGCGGTTTCGAAGGTCGAATTGTGATGGTAGGGGCCGAAAATCATTTGCCATACCAGCGACCACCTCTTTCCAAGGCTTACCTTTCCGGCGAAGTCCAAGCTGAAGCCCTTTACCTTAAGCCTCAGACCACTTATGACAAAGCTGGAGTGGAGTTCATCGGGAGTACCCTCGTTGAAGCCATCAATCGAAGCACCAAAACAGTCACCCTTTCTGATGAGCGGACACTACGGTATGACAAACTGGCGCTGACTACCGGGGGTAGAGTTCGCAGGCTCAGCATCGCAGGCGCCAAGGAGGCGGAGGGTAGTAACAACTTTCATTACCTGAGAACCATTGAAGACGTGCGCCGTATCAGCCCACAATTTCAGGCAGGCAAGCGTCTGGTGATTATCGGTGGCGGATACGTAGGACTGGAAGTTGCGGCAGTTGCTATCAAACGACAACTCCACGTGACGGTTTTGGAGGGCGCGCCACGCGTCTTGGCCAGGGTCACGGCACCGGTGATGTCTGCCTTTTACGAGCAGGTTCACAGAGAGGCCGGCGTTGAGCTTCATACAGGCGTCGCTGTGGAGGGCATCGAGCTCACGCCGACAGGTGATGCGGTGACTGCAGTGCTTTGCAGTTCAGGTTTGCGGATCCCCGCGGACTTGGTAATTGTCGGTATCGGTTTGCTGCCCAATGTGGAGCTCGCCGAAATCGCAGGACTGGTAGTCGATAACGGCATCGTCGTCGACGAGTTCGCTCAGACATCCGATCCCGATATTGTGAGTGCCGGTGACTGCACGAATCATCCTAATCCGATTTTGGGTCGCCGCATTCGCCTCGAATCAGTACCCAATGCTCTTGAGCAGGCTCGTACCGCAGCCGCTACTATCTGTGGCAAGCATCGTCCGCATAACTCGATGCCTTGGTTCTGGTCTGATCAATACGACCTTAAGTTGCAAATGGTGGGGCTGTCGGAAGGCTATGATCAGGTTGTGCTTCGTGGCGATCCAGCCAAGCGTTCGTTCATCGCGTTTTACCTCAAGGATGGTAACGTCATAGCGGCGGACTCCGTCAGCAGACCAGTCGAGTTTATGTCCTGTAAGCGTCTAGTAACGGAGCGTGCTGAAGTCGCACCCTCAGTGCTGGCAGATGAGTCAGTGCCCCTCAAATCACTGTTTGCGCTTCCAGCAGTCTAAAAATAAGATCATCACGGTAAGAGCGGTAACTAACATGCCAAAGATTACTTTTGTCGAGCATTCCGGTGAGCAGCACATCCTGGAGGGCAAACCGGGCCAGTCGGTGATGCAACTGGCGGTGGAGAATATGATCCCTGGAATTCTTGCCGACTGTGGCGGGTATGCTAACTGTGCGACCTGTCATTGCTATGTTGAAGCACCTTGGTCTGATAGGTTGCCGGCGCCCGATGAGCCAGAGCGGGACATGCTTACGTGCGCTATCGATCAAAAGCAAACGAGTCGCCTGAGTTGTCAAATTCAGATTGTCGATGAGCTGGATGGTCTGGTGGTCTTGCTGCCTCGGTCGCAGACCTGACGCTGCGACAAAATCCCGCATGCGCTAATAGTGAACTCCACTATTGGCGTATGGGCTATCTGAGGTGCGGACGTGGGTTGACGCAAATTCATCGTCCGTACAACTGTTGATGTTAGGTGTTGGATAGCGTGGTCGCGCTTGTCCTGCCCAGGATCGCTAGAAACTCGCGCCGAGTTTCCCCGTCTGTTCTGAATGACCCGAGCATACGACTAGTCGCCAGTGTAGTCCCTGGCTTATGGATGCCGCGAGTGGTCATGCATTGGTGTGAAGCCTCTATTACCACGGCGACTCCGATGGGCTGAAGTACTTCTAAGAGAGTGTCAGCGATTTGCGCTGTCATCTTTTCCTGAATCTGTAGCCGTTTTGCGAAGACCTCAACCAGGCGAGCCAGCTTGGATATCCCCACAACTCGTTTATTGGGTATGTAGCCAATATGGGCTTTGCCGATGATGGGGGCCATATGGTGTTCGCAATGGCTCTCAAAGCGGATGTCTGTCATGACAATCATCTCGTCGTAGCCTTCCACTTCAGTGAATGTCCGAGCTAATACCTGGACTGGATCCGCGTCGTAGCCAGCGAAAAACTCTTGGTATGAGCGCACCACTCGACTCGGTGTATCGAGTAGTCCCTCCCGGGTTGGGTCTTCACCAGCCCAGCGGAGTAATGTCTGGACAGCCTGCTCGGCTTCAAGGCGAGTAGGGCGGTCTTCAGGGCGCAAAATTTTTTCGTACTTTGGTGTGTTGATCGAAGGCATGGAGAACCTTTATCTAGCTGAGCCAGGACGGCCATAGGTTTTTCAAATCCGGCGGTACGGCAAGGCGAATCGCACTGCAACATCAGGACCGTCGAAGCATTTTCGTGATCAATCAAAGCGTCTGCCTGGGGGCTAAGCCGCAAGCGGGGCTTCCTGATTTGATTGTTAGTTTCCGCACCGCGAACGTTTACTGCCGGGGCGTACAGCATTCTGTGGGCGTGGAAGCAAAGAATGCATATGCGATATTTAGAATGTCGTGCCTAATGTTGAATATTTTTCCGGCAGCTGTCAATCGCATGGGTGCTACATCGTGCCTGCGTGATGATGTTGACGCTAAATCTTCGATGCATTAATGTGAATATCGTTCACAAATAAGAATTTCGCGACGACTTTCAGTTGCTGCCTACAAAAGGACATTTCTATGAATTTCTCCCGCTATGAAGCGATTGCATTCCACCGCGAAGGTGGCGTGCTCCATGCCACGCTCAATCGCCCGGACACAATGAATGCCATTGACGACACAATGGACCGGGAGCTCGCACAGCTTTTCATTGATGTGGCTGATGACGTTGAGACGAAAGTTCTAGTGTTGACAGGTGCGGGGCGTGCCTTCAGTGCGGGAGGCAACATGGATCATCTTCAGGCGGTCATTGATCACCCGGAGCTTTTCTACAACACCATGGCGCGTAGCAAGCGCGTGATTTTCGCTCTGCTGGATTGCCCCAAGCCGACCATTGCGAAAATCAACGGGCATGCCATGGGGTTAGGTGCAACCATTGCGCTTTTTTGCGACCTTATTTATGCCGCGCGGGAAGCGAAAATTGGCGACCCCCACGTAAAAGTGGGCTTCGTGGCGGGCGACGGTGGGGCCGTTATCTGGCCTCAACTCATCGGTTATGCCCGTGCCAAGGAATACTTGTTGACCGGCAACTCCATCACTGGTGAAGACGCTGCCAAGATTGGCCTTATCAATCACGCAGTCGATCCTGCAGAGCTTGACTCCGTCGTTGATGAGATGGCCCAGCGTTTGGCCAACGGTGCGGCTCGGGCGATCCAGTGGACCAAAGCTTCAGTCAATATCGGCCTCAAGCAATTGGCGCACTCGATACTCGATGCGTCTATGGCTTATGAAGTCATGTCCAACCACACAAAGGATCACCAGGAAGCCATCAGCGCTTTCCGGGAAAAGCGTCCGCCCCAGTTCACCGGCGAATGACTCTACCTGACCGATAAGGAACGCACTGATATGGCTAAGTGGATTAAAACGGCTGAATTTGTATATTTCGAGGTCAGTGAGAGGGTTGCTCGAATCACTCTTAATCGGCCCGATAAGCGGAATGCGTTGTCTCCCGAGATGGTAAGCGAATTGCACGACGCTCTAATGGAGGCGGACGACCGCACCGACGTGCACGTGATCGTCATCCAGGGCGCCGGAAAGGATTTTTGTGCGGGTTACGATTTGGCTGGAGCTTACGCGGGAGTGGGTGCAGAGCAGGTCAGTTATCGCAGCCTCAACGGCACTGTGGATGACGACATTTGGCAGATGGAGAGAACGCAGGCTAAAACAATGGCCATGTTTGATATTCACAAGCCAGTTATTGCCAAGGTCCATGGCAACTGCGCTGCGGGAGGGACCGATATAGCGTTTATGTGCGATATCGTCATTGCTGCCGAGGATGCCAAGATCGGCTTTCCGGCCACCCGCGCAAACGGCACTCCTCCAATGAACATGTGGCTTTACCACTGCGGTCCTCAATGGGCAAAGCGTTTGCTGTTCACTGGGGACCGGCTTTGGGGGCGTGATGCTGCAAAGATCGGATTGGTCATGGACGCAGTTCCTGCGAACCAGCTGGATGCGGCGGTAGATGACCTTGCACGCAGAATGAGTCATGTAGACCATGAGCTGATGGCGGCGCAAAAACGAGTCATTAATATGGGCTTGGAGCTCTCGGGTGCGCGAACGTTGCAACGTTTTGCTGTTGAGATGGACTCGCGTGCGCACCAGTCAAATGGGCCTAGGCGCACGCAGTTTAAGAAAGACATGAAGGAGGGGGGGTTGAAGCTCGCGCTAAAAAACAGGGACGAGCCGTTTGGCGACGGAATGGTCAAAGCCTATTGGTTTGGAAGCGAAGACGAATAACATCAGCATTTGAGGGGTGTGGATTGCATCAGGCCATCCATCCCCCCAGAGCGCATCAAAATAATGCGGTTCACTCAAGCGCTTAGCATTGCGGCGGAACCAGCCCAGGCTTGCAACAGTATTGCTGGAGGGACGGTATTCACACACACACACACACAATTCAACCTGCGTTATCACGATGTTCTAGAGTCGCGAACAATTTAGCGAAATTGATTTTCCTGTACTCGGCTCGTGGCGGGTAGGGCACTTCACTATCTGCACAGGGGCGGCTCGGTCGTATAACCGAGCCAGAACATCTGCACCATCTCCGGTCAAAACCTGCCCATCATATCCTTGCTGATCACCTTGCGTTCTCCTGCACAAAAATTAAGTAAAGTCAGATGAGCACCTGGTCCAGACTTCAGTCAACCGGCCAACTGGGTCGTCTGGTCATTGATGCGCTACTCAAGCGGGTGGATGCAAAAAAATTGGTTGCGTTGGTTCGTGATCCGCTGAAAGCGCAGAATTACAGTGCGAAAGGCATTAATGTTCGACAGGCTGATTACAGTCAACCTGAAACGCTCAAAAGGGCGTTGATCGGCGTAGAGCGTCTGTTGCTAGTTTCCTCCAGTGAAGTCGGACAGCGATCTGCACAGCACCGTGCAGTTATCGACGCAGCGAAAGTGGTAGGTGTTCAACTACTGGCCTACACCAGCTTGTTGCATGCAGACAAGTCGACTCTGGGCCTGGCAGTCGAGCATCGAGACACTGAGCAGGAGCTGGCAGAGTCAGGGTTGAACTACGTATTGCTGCGCAATGGCTGGTATAGCAAGAACTACACTGCCAGTGTGCCGCCTGCAGTCGAACATGGCGCGATTCTGGGCAGCGCTCAGGATGGTCGTATTTCCTCTGCCGGCCGTGCCGATTATGCCGACGCAGCTGCGATAGTCCTGACCAGTGAGGGGCAGGCGGGCAAGGTTCATGAACTGGCTGGTGATAGGAGCTATTTGTTGACGGAGCTTGCTTCGGAAGTCGTTCAATAATCTGGAAAGCTGGTGACTTACACCGATCTTCCCGAGCAGGACTTCAAGGCCGCGCTCATTGGCATGGGCCTGCCGGAAGGGTTCGCAGCGTTGCTGGCTGATTCTGATGCGGCAGCCGCCAAGGGTGATTTGTTCGATAACTCCCGTCAGTTGGGCCAACTACTTGGTCGTCCTACGACACCGATTGCCGATTTTATTGCGGCTGCATTGCCACGCTGATCTGCTCTGCGAAAGCCCCCAAAGCTGCTCGGTTCCATTTATTGGCATTGAGCATTCGCCGTTCAATTTCTGCGCAAGGAGTCACTCTCTTGAAAGCCATCAAGATCACTCTGCCTGCTTCATTGAAGAATCTTCAGGTTGTCGATCTGCCAGACCCGGGCCAGCCTGGTTCTGGCGAAATCCGTGTGAGGCTGCATGCCAGCTCGTTGAACTTTCACGATTATGCCGTCGCCACCGGCAAGATGCCTACGGCCGAAGGGCGCATACCGATGGCTGATGGCGCCGGCGTTGTTGAAGCCATCGGCGATAGTGTCCATGAGTTCCAGGTTGGCGATCATGTGTTTTCCTGCTTCTTTCCTCATTGGCATGATGGCGAGCCGCCGATAGCGGATTTCAGTACCACTCCGGGTGACGGTGTTGATGGTTTTGCCCAGGAAGTCGTGGTTAAACCGAGTCACTGGTTTACCCGTTCGCCTGAAAACTATACCCATGAAGAAGCTGCAACCTTGACCACTGCGGGCCTGACTGCGTGGCGTGCCCTTGTGGTCAACGGTGGCATCAAAGCCGGTGATACTGTCCTGGTTTTGGGGACAGGCGGGGTTTCTATCTTTGCGCTGCAAATGGCCAAGGCCATGGGCGCGATCGTTATTGCGACGTCCTCTTCGGATGAAAAGCTTGATAAGGTGAGGGCTTTAGGAGCCGATTACACGATCAACTATCGTAAACAGCCTGAATGGGGCAATGAGGTGTTGGCTCTTACCCTTGGCCGTGGCGTTGATCACGTTATTGAAGTGGGCGGCGCCGGGACGCTGCCACAGTCGATTACCGCGGGCCGAATTGGTGGCCATATCGCTTTGATCGGCGTCTTGACTGGCGGGATTGGCCCAGTGCCTACGGCAGCCTTGATGGCTAAGCAGCAGCGCCTTCAGGGGTTGATCGTTGGCAGCCGGCAGCATCAAAAGGAACTTGTACGTGCCCTGGAAGCGATGCGCATCAAGCCTGTTATCGATAGCGTCTTTGCACTTGAGGACATATCCAAAGCGTTCGCCCACGAAGAGTCGGGTGCCCACTTTGGCAAAATCTGCCTGTCATTCTAGGTAGCGCTTTTGATGGGCTGGTCGGACAACAGTGAATAGGTTTTGCTTTTCTAGACCCCACTGACTGCTTTTGCGACGTATTAGAGGCGCTTGGGGACATGATGGACAAGCACCTTTGATTCAACTGCCAAACGACTGCTCTTGGCCCAGAGTGTGTAAAAACGCCTCCGCGATCCTGATGCTCGCTCGATGAAGACGCGCGGAACAGGAATGGTAGGCTACAACGTCCAGACTGCAGTTGATGCGAAGCACCACCTGATCGTGGCGCACGTGGTATGACGAATGATGGCGTTGATCGAGACCAACCGAGTTCGATGGCAAAGCACGCAGGAGAGGCCATGGGTGTCGAAGAACTGTCGGTAGTCGCAGACAGAGGGTATTTCAAAGGCGAAAAAATACTGGCGTGCCATGAAGCTGGAATTACCGTTTTCGTGCCCCAGATACTGACGTCGGGAGCGACAGCGGCTGGTCGATTCGGCAAAGGTGATTTCTTCTATGACGCCTCAACGAATGAATACCGATGCCCGGCCGGGCAAAGCTTGATCTGGCGTTACGCAAGCGTCGAGAAGGGGTTAAAACTACATCGCTACTAGAGTTCGAGCTGCCGCAATTGCGCCTTGAAGGAACGTTGCACACCCAGCTCTGAGCGGCGAGTTAGCCGTTGGGAGCATGAGTCGGTCGTCGAGGCGATGCAGAGTCGTCTTGATCAAGCACCAGAAATGATGCGGATCCGCCGCCAAACAGTGGAGCATCCCTTCGGCACACTGAAGTCCTGGATGGGGGCTACGCATTTCCTCACCAGAACCCTTACCCGGGTGAGCACGGAGATGAGCCTGCATGTGCTCGCCTACAACTTCAAACGCGTGCTACGGCTGTTGGGCAGTGATGCCTTGATGGCGGCACTGAAGGCCTGAAGCCTTTTGAGCGATGCGACAACCGCATCTAGCAGGTACCCGCTGGCAAAAGTCCCGATCAATACAGCAACATTGATTTGGCTTGGATGAGGCCCCTGGAGACCTCCAGCGTCGAAAAACCACCGATTACCCAATCCTCTGCATCCAAAGTGTTTTTACACACTCTGGGTCGCTCACTGCCGCAAGTGACCTTACACCGTTTGCATCGGTTCATGAGCAAGATTGCGTACTAATGCCTCCTGGGCGGTGGAAGCCAGCAAATTTCCCTTCCGGTCGTAAATCAATCCCCTGTTGAAGCCTGTTCCACCATGGGTGGACGGGCTGTCCAGCAAATACAGCAACCAGTCCTCGACTTTCGCACGTCCATGGAACCAGATGCTATGGTTCAGGCTTGCTGAGGTTGTCTCGCCGTTAAACAGAGAGCGTGAGTGCATGACCCTGCACGCACTGTTGACCCAGTAATCTGAAAGGTAAGCAAGCGCAGCGAAGTGCATAAGATCATCCTGCGGCGCGAATCGTGCAGCCCTCATCCAGATATCTGCGCGTGGTTCGGTTCCAGAGCCAAGCATGCCGGCTTGTTGGTTGATCGGCCTCACTTCAGTGACCTTTCTCGGCAATATTCGTTTACGTCCAAGTGGGCCGAATGCAGCTTCGCCGTACTTTTCGACGAGCTGATGCAAATTACTCAGGACTTCAGGGGATGGAACCTCGGACGGACCGATCTGGTGTTGCGGCTGATCAAGTTCTGTATCGTGCAGCGAAACATCAGCGCAAAAAACAAGTTTGCCATCCTGGAGTAAATGGACGCGACGGTGGGCGAAACTGCGGCCATCTCGCACGCGTTCCACCTCTGCCTCCAATTGCCGATTCGCGCGGGCGGCTTGTAGGAAAAAGGCGTGCATCGCATGCGGTGCTCGCCCCCCACCTGTAGCCAGGGCAGCGCTCATTGCCTGGCCAAGATACTGGCCCCCGAAAATTTCTCCCCCTGAGTTGCTTTCGTTGTAGGGAATGCGAAAGCGATCGGTGCCGATTTTTTCCAGTGTCAACAGCGGGACGAGGTCAACTCCGTCCCATTCAGCTGTTAAGGTCTTGTTCATGGAACATTGAACTCCGCAGTTTGGTGATCGCGTGCCGCAGGTGACTTATGGCACGCATTGTCTCAATGTGAGCTCAGGTCAAGGTATTAAGTGAATTGAAATCGTAATCCTTGAACGGCAGTCCGAGACGGGCGGAGCGTGTCCAGTCGGGGGCGTCCAGCATTGCACGGCCAACACTCACAACATCGAATTCCTCTCGTTTGAAGCGCTCAGCGACGAGGGACAGGTTATTGATTGCCACGGTGCCTTGGTTGGCAGTGTCATACATGCCTTTACCGACCCCTACACCTCCAACTGCGCCAGATAACTTGCCAGTCAGTTTCTTTGCCCATCCCGCTAATGTGAGCTCAGATCCCGCGAATGCAGGCGTATTGAAGTAACGAACACTGGCGTCGAATAGGTCTACTCCCGCGTCAGCCAATGGGCCCAAAACCAGTTCGAGCTCTTGTGGTGAGGCCGCCAGGCTTGCGCGAAAGTCTTGTTGTTTCCACTGAGAGAATCTGAAGAAAATTGGCTTTTGCTCTCCGATTGCGGCGCGTATGCGTTTGACTAGCTGCACGCCAAACTCCATTCGCCGCCGAATATCCCCGCCCCAACGATCATGACGCCGGTTAGTTTCGGACCAGAAAAAACTGTCGATCAAGTAGCCATGCCCACCATGCAATGCGATCCCATCGAAACCAATGGACACCGCATTGCGGGCAGTCCGGACGAAACCCTCGATGACATCCTCGATGTCTTCCTCTGTCATGGGGGGCTTACTGGGTTCTTCCGGACTGGGGAAATAACGCGGGTCAGTAGACGTCATGCGGCCTAGTGGCCCCCAGATTCCGGAAGGGCTGATCGATGGGCTATCCGGATGACGGCTACTTTCTTGAATGCGCATCGCACCTTGATGCCAGATCTGCGGAATTATTTTTCCACCGGCAGAGTGAACTTGATCAACCACATTCTTCCAGCCGGCGATGGCAGATTTTCCTGCCAGCTCAGGCAAATCTTTCTCTCCAAGTCCAGCATCACCCAATGCAGCAGGATGGTCTGCGCCAATCGCTTCTGTGGTGATCAAGCCTGTCCCCGCCTCAGCACGGCGGCGGTAATAACCCGCAATCTCTTGCCCCGGTACTCCGTCTGGGCAAAAACTTCGTGTCATCGGCGCCATCACGATTCGGTTTGGAATGGTTAAGCCACGAACCGTCAGCGGCTTGAAGAGTGGAGCAATGTCGATGGTGGAAGCGGTTGGTTCAATGGTGCTCATGAGTTTGATCTCAGTTTTTATGAACGTCGGCGAAGTACTCTCATCACACAGATGCAGCGTTCGGGGGTGGATGCGTATGCTGGGAAAACCATCGTGCATAAAATCATATATACGAACGTTGTTCAAAATTATATATTCATTCTCAGCTTCGCTGCAATGAATCGCTAGTGATTTGCGCTGCCCCAGCACGGCTGAGATCTCAGAATGATTTTCGTTGAATGATGTGTCGAGCGCGGGGGCTGACGTGTGTGAGCTCTTCACGGTCCCATATCAGCATGCTATGTTTCTATTTATGAACATCATTCATTTAATATGAATTGCCTAGCATGCGATGTTCCCACCGCAAGCGCTCAGGCAAAAAAGGACTGACATGGCCAGATACAGCTACGTGGTGTTTTCCAGGCCCGTTTTGGGTCAAGAAGCGGAATACAACGATTGGTACGACGATCAGCACCTGTCTGATGTGCTCCGAGTCCCCGGCTTTATAAGTGCCCGGCGCTTTAAGTCTAGCGATGACCAAGGCGGAGACGGCGCTTACCTAGCCATTTACGATATTGAATCCGATGACCCTGCGCAGACGCTGGCGGAGCTCCATTCTCGTGCTGGTTCAGTAGATATGCCCATCTCGCCTGCCTTGGACTTGAGTGCTGTTTCAGCAACGCTTTACTCGTGCGTAAAGGAGGTACAGCGCACAGGTCGCTAACCTAAATCGCTACGCGGAATAAAAATTACAACAGACGCAACCCTGCTGGGTGTGTGGTAGCTCGGAGAATCAGCATGACGCAATGGGAAGAAAGCTTTGACCTGGTCATCGTCGGGAGTGGTGGGGGCGCCATGTGTGCTGCGCTGGCTGCAAAGGAGCGCGGCTGTAAGCCACTGATCATCGAAAAGATGGAAAAGGTGGGTGGTTCAACTGCCTTGTCAGGCGGAGTCTGGTGGGTACCCAATAGCACTCAAATGAAACGGGATGGACGCGATGACTCTTACGAAAAAGCGCGAACCTATCTAGACAGTGTGTTCAATGGATACAAAAGCCTGGGCGCTTCCTCTGAGCGTGTGGCCGCTTACCTCAAAGTGGGTCCCGCGATGGTGGACTTTCTTGAGCGTAAGGGGATGGAGTTTCATCTTTGCAAATTCTGGCCTGACTATTACGACAACCTTCCAGGGGGAGAGGGGGCTTCTCGTTCTCTTATGGCAAAGCTGTTTAATCTGAAGGAGCTGGGTGAGTGGGAGGAACGATTGAATGTTTATCCGCTATTCGACATGCCGTTTCATCCTGATTCCTTACACGATTTGGGCTTGGTGAAGCGTACTTGGGCAGGTAAGAAAGCCGTTTTTGGCCTGCTAATGCGGATATTGCGCGATAAGTTGACAGGTTCTCGGGTACGCGGAAATGGTGCTGCTTTGCAGGGGCGAATGCTGCAGATGGTGCTGCGTGACGAAGTGCCTATTTGGCGTGGAGCGCCCGTCGAAGAGCTAATAGTTGAAGGAGGGCGTGTGGTAGGTGTGGTAGCTGTTCGCAACGGGCGGCGTATCAATGTGCTCGCATCGAAAGGAGTGTTGCTCGCCGCTGGCGGCTTTGCCCGCAATGCTCAGTTGCGGGAAATGTATCAACGCGAGCCGAAGGGCAAAAGCTGGACCAACGCCAACGATGGTGATACTGGTGAGGTTCTTGAGGCCGCCATGAGGTTGGGTGCTGCCACGGAAAATCTTGATCTCTCTATTTGGGTTGCGACGAGTGGGATGTCCAACGGTGAGCCGTCCCCGGGATCGGTAGTTAAAGGCAAGGTGCTTCCTTATATGCACTCCTCATCCGAGATGGGTAAGCCGCATTGTATTTTGGTCAATGCTGCGGGAAAACGCTTTGTCAATGAGTCGGGCTCGTACATGGCAGTAGGTGAGGCGATGTATGGCGGCGAACAGTTTCCTTGCTGGTACATCATGGATCAGGAGCACCGCAATCGTTACATGTGGGGGATGAAGCTTGGTGTGCCTAAAGAGTGGCTCAGCAGCGGTTACATGAAAAAGGCCGACAGCATTGAGGAATTGGCCAAAGCCTGTTCGTTGGATCCTCAAAGTTTGCTTGGTACGGTGGATCGCTTTAACGGTTTTGCCCGTGCAGGTGTTGACCTCGACTTCAAGCGCGGCGCTAGTCGTTATGATCACTGGAGTGGTGATGAATCCAATCTGCCCAATCCCAGTTTGGGCGCAATTGAGAAAGGGCCTTTTTACGCGGTCCGAGCGTACCCGGGCGATGTAGGGACCACGGGTGGCTTGGTTTGCGATGAGCACGCACGTGTATTGCGCAAGGATGGCACTGTCATTGAGGGGCTCTATGCCACGGGTAATTGCACGTCCAGTCCGTTAGGGCGCTTTTATCCTGGCGCAGGTGGAAGCATTGCCTCCTCCTTTATCTTCGGATACATCGCGGCGCTACATGCGGGAGGCGGCGGTAGTTCCTAGGGCCTTAATGCAAGCACCTCTGTACGTCAGCCCATCACGAAGGCTAGCTGAAAGCCGACCCGCCGGCCGCCTGAACAGGGCGGCCCACTCCAAAAGCATATCGCATTTTTGTCGTTAAGGCAGATACGGCTGTGGCTGTCCAATACCCAGTCCGCATTGCGAGCTATAGAAATCATTCATTTGGTTTCTGTCTGACCGCTTGACGCTGCTCGAGTATTTTGTTCATATATACAAATGCTGTTCATATAAAGAATAAAAATTGTGTAGC
>NZ_JAHBDN010000106.1:0-13696 GCF_019956445.1 Pseudomonas sp. BF-R-19 | reverse complement strand
GGCGGGTACTGGGAAGCAAGAACTTCTTCCCTCAAGTCGGTATTGAAGAAGACGTTTCTGAAGTCATGGCCGCGTTTCTTGGCCAGTACTTCATCAGCAGTCCTGAACGCGACTTGCCAAGTGAGCTGATCGTCAATGTGGTCCACGATGACTTTCCAACACTGATCGCCGCCATCGACGAGTTGCGCGGTCGTGAACTGACCATCAGCCATCGCGTGCGGGGTACGCGGGCGCGCTGGCAGCAATTGGCGGTGACCAATGCCGAGCAGGCACTGAGTGCGCGCTTGGCGAATCGTCAGCACATTACGGCACGCTTCGATGCACTGGCCGAGGTGCTGCAGCTGGATGAGCCTCCTCAACGACTTGAGTGCTACGACATCAGTCACTCCAGTGGCGAGGCGACGGTGGCGTCCTGCGTGGTCTTCGGCCCCGAAGGCCCGATCAAGGCCGATTACCGCCGGTACAACATCGAGGGCGTTACGGCCGGCGATGATTACGCAGCGATGCATCAGGCGTTGACCCGACGCTTCAGCAAACTGAAGGACGGGGAGGGCAAGCTGCCGGATATCCTGCTGGTGGACGGCGGTAAAGGTCAGTTGTCCATGGCCCGCGATGTACTCGATGAATTGGCCGTGCCTGACCTGATTCTGCTGGGCGTGGCAAAGGGTGCGACGCGCAAGGCCGGTTTCGAAACCCTGTACCTGAACGACGCTGCACATGAGTTCACGTTGCGTGGCGATTCTCCCGCGTTGCATTTGATCCAGCAGATTCGCGACGAAGCCCACCGGTTTGCCATTACCGGGCACCGCGCCCGGCGTGGAAAAACCCGTCGGACGTCTACACTGGAAGGCGTCGCCGGCGTCGGACCCACACGTCGGCGTGATTTGTTGAAACATTTTGGTGGATTGCAGGAGCTGTCTCGTGCAAGCATCGAAGAAATTGCCAAAGCCCCCGGGATCAGTAAAAAGCTCGCAGAGTTGATTTATGCAAATCTGCACAGCGAGTAGAATGCCCCCTCACCTCGTAGCCAGTTGTGCCGATGAATATCCCTAATCTGATTACCGTTCTACGCGTCCTGCTCATACCAATCTTCATTTTGCTGTTCTACCTGCCTTACCAATGGAGTTACCTGGCCTCCGCCTCGGTCTTCGCATTCGCTGCAGCCACCGATTGGCTGGACGGGTACCTGGCCCGCCGTCTGGAACAAAGCACACCGTTCGGGGCTTTTCTCGATCCGGTTGCCGACAAGCTGATGGTGGCGGTTGCATTGGTACTGTTGGTCCAGGAACACGGAAACCTGTGGCTCACGCTACCAGCTGCCGTGATCATCGGTCGCGAGATTGTCGTCTCGGCACTGCGCGAATGGATGGCCGAACTGGGCGCTCGTGCCCACGTTGCCGTGTCGAACCTGGGCAAATGGAAAACCGCCGCGCAAATGCTGGCGCTGGTAATCCTGCTGGCCAATCCGAAGGATTTCAGTTTCTGGGTCTTGCTGGGCTACACCTTGCTGATGGTGTCGGCCGGCCTGACTTTGTGGTCGATGGTCCAGTACCTGCGGGCTGCCTGGCCACATCTGAAGACCGACGTTGAAAAGAAATAAAACTTTTTTGAATCAAAGGGTTGACGGGGCTTCTGGATTCTATAGAATGCGCCACACCAAGACGCGGGAATAGCTCAGTTGGTAGAGCACGACCTTGCCAAGGTCGGGGTCGCGAGTTCGAGTCTCGTTTCCCGCTCCAAGTTTGTACGCATTTGATGTCGCGCTACTGACAGCAGATGTTTTGAGGCCGAGTAGCAAAATGGTTATGCAGCGGATTGCAAATCCGCCTACGCCGGTTCGATTCCGACCTCGGCCTCCACTAATAAACAAGCTCCGTAGATCTATGATTTACGGAGCTTTTTTATTTGCAGTAGTCTGCAAGATTTAGTCTTGAAAAGGGCATTTGCGAACTTGCTTCACTGGGGCGGGATGTATATATTTCCACCTCTGCTGCACAAGCGTCAGAACTGCCAGATCGTTATTTGGCAAAACCTGGACGCTTCACCGCGCTACCGCCCGAATGGCGAAACTGGTAGACGCATGGGACTTAAAATCCCCCGCTCGTAAGGGCGTGCCGGTTCGATTCCGGCTTCGGGCACCACGAATATCAAGGGCTTGCGTGAGATACCTCATGCAGGCCCTTATTTCTTTGCACCGCAAAATCAAAAGCCTGCTCCGCAACTCACGACCGCTGGTCATTTTGTAGGCGTAACTTTCATGCCTTTGCGCATGCGAATGTAGTGCTCTGTCATGCTCACAGTGGTATGCCCTAGCTGATCACGCGCAGCCCGTATATTGCCCGTCGACTCTTCCTTATCCGTCGCTGCCTTTGCCCGCAAATCGCGCATTTGAAAGTCAGCTTTCGGAACGCCAGCAGCCTCCCGTGCATCATCAAACCGTTTCCTGAGCATACTTGTCGTCATCGGCTGCCCATTTTCCATAACAACCAGGCGCGTAGACCGAATCCTATAGCCAGCCTTGCGAGCCATAATCCGCTCAATCACAACCTTTAACTCACCGACAATCTCAATCCGCCGCTTCACACTGGTTTTTCCCTGCTGAACCGTAAGTTGCCCATTACGAACATCTCGCTCATCCATTTTTAACGTATCGGCGATGCGTTGAGCGGTGAGATAGAACAGGTCCAAGGCATCACGAAGTGGTTGCCCGGCGTGTGCATACACCTTTTGTAGCAAGTCATCCTCGACGTAAACATCCCGTCCAGACTCTTTGTTGCCTTTGATCCCCGAGCAGGGGTTGGCCAGGGCCGTGTAACCGCTCTGACGGGCGAAGTTCCAGATAGAGCTGAGCAGCGCCTTTTCGCGGTTTGCCCGCACGGTGGCGGTTTTTGAGCGATACCGCAAATACTGAACAACATGATGGGGCTCAATGGCCTCAAGCGGGGCGGGTGGATCGTTAAAGAAGTTCAGCAACTGTTTCAATTCCCGCGCGTTGTCCTTTTGCGTTGCCGAGGCCTTGGTCGGAACCACCTCCTTCATATAGAGATTGGCCACATATTCAAACGTCAGCACCGTCTGAGCCATTTCCACCGATACGCGAGTCTTTTCCAGCTTGGCGTATTCGAGGATGGCCTGGCCGTAATCGGAACCCAGCGGAATCTCCCTGCGTGGCGTTGACCCGGTGTCGTAATAGTAATAAACCCTGCCGCTACGTTGTTTGCGCTGCCTGAGGCGAGCAATGCTGTTTGGCTTTGTTGGCCTGCGTCCCATTTAAATCACCTTCCTGGGCTTCCAGCTGTCGGGCGCCTTTGCGTGGTGACTCTCGCGATCTGTCAGCGCAGCTGTCGTGACACAAGGCCAGCCATTGCGTTTGATCGTGTGCCGAATACCGTTTTGACACAAAACGGCCAACTGCCCCGATTTTGTCCGTGCAGCGGTCAGTTCGCAGACCTGATCGTGCGTTAAGAACTCAATGCTGCTCATAACTCACCTCCAAGGCGAAAGCGTCACGGTAGGCAATCTTTTCGTGGTTGCGCGGCAGCTGGGCCCCGGTGCCATCGTTGACCACCCGGGAATAGACATATCGGTGGCGGAGTGAGTGGCAAGAAGTAAACCAGTCAGACACGGTGTCACGCAGATATCCGGTGTATTTTGTGAAATCCTGGTGGGACGAGCAGTGGGTTTTGGCGATGCGGCGGATGAACGCCAAGCGTTCGTTAGCAGTCATCCTTTTTCCGGTGCTTCTGGGAGGTTTTATTCTCATTTTGGTTTCCAGGTAGCACCCTTGAAAACCAAGGGGCTCCGTCTCTAGTACCGAAGTGAAGAGGCAAAATAGCCGGACAAACCGGGTGTTAAACTTGAGTGCCGCCCTTTCAACTGGGGCGGTCACCCGTAATGAACTCTCACCTCCTCAAGTATTGACCAAGTCTTGATTTCCTGCCGAAATCTCCTCTGCAGGCCCCGGTTTTACTGGGTTTTCATCTTGCGCGAAGTTGTACGAGGTCCCTCGCTCTTAGGCTGCTTCGGCAAGCCATCGCAGCGATGGCCTGGAAAGGCTGTACCGTCCGCATCATATTGTCGGTGATGCGCTGCAAAACCAAAGGACGCTTGTTTTTTTGGGGGGAGGTACTGGCTGTGTTCGTCTCGCATCGGAGGAAACAAGCGGTAGTCGCCTTCCTGCATCCCACGCCTCTCGCAGGTTTGCTTAAGTTGCTGGTACTCAACTTGTTCGGCAGCTCCACCAATAACAGATCGCCCGGCTCGGACTTGTTGTAACGCAGTGCCAAGGAGTTGTAGATCAGGGTAGATGCATGGCATCGGGTGCCCCGAGTTGCAGGTTCTTGGATCAAGTTTTCGAAGGCTAGGCTGCCGGTTTTTTGTTGTTTTAATCACCATGCCATTAGCACTCCAGTTGGGTTTGGCGGTGAT
The DNA here is from genome assembly GCF_019956445.1 of Pseudomonas sp. BF-R-19. Classification (NCBI taxonomy): domain Bacteria; kingdom Pseudomonadati; phylum Pseudomonadota; class Gammaproteobacteria; order Pseudomonadales; family Pseudomonadaceae; genus Pseudomonas; species Pseudomonas sp. BF-R-19. The sequence goes on along the minus strand of NZ_JAHBDN010000106.1, from coordinate 9,268 downwards.
TTTCTTGTTAATAGTCAAGTTGGTATGCCCAAAAACTTTTTCTTGTGCGGTGTGTTAGTTGATACCACTTTAGAGCGGTCGCTGATTTCGCATTGTTGCGTAAAGCTCGCCAACTCTTGTGTGGGTATGTCATTTGTCAATGTACTGGATGTCAGTGTATTGCATAACTGTGAGGTGGTGGTTTGTTCTTGTGATTTATTGGTTGATTGAGTTTTATAAATTAATTATGTGCTGTTTGGTGTTTCTGGTGGGGGTGTGTGTTTTTAGTTTAGTGTGATGTTTTTTAAACTTGTGCTGAGTACCATAGGGTTTTTTGGTTGGTTAAATGTGGTGAGTGGGTCTGAGTACTCGAGCTAGAAAAAATAATCGTAAAAAGTCGTGGGTGGGGTATCTGTTGGTACGTCGAGTGCTTTATATAATGTATGCTGTGGTTAGTCTTTTAATGTATTTCTAATTAATCTAGTTTGTAGTGTTATATGTATTTCTTGCTGCTATTGGTTGTGCTTACATATTTGAAGGTCACACTCTTAGAAAAGGACGCGACACTAGATCGGGGAACTGCTCTTGTTCGTGCCTAGGACAGCAATCCGGATTGTCCATGAAAGGACTGCATTAATTGGTCCGTCCACGAAAAAATAACAGCGCCGCGTTCAGATAGTGACAGATATGACCCGTTCGTATATTGCGTCAATCGAGGTGCGGTTACTGACGAACACGGCCGCAAAGGAATGCGCCACTCTGGGCGAGATGATCGTCTAAGCATTGGTAGAGTCCACCAGTGTAAAGACGTTATGCAATCTCCAAATAGAGCCGGCCCCTGTGATAGCAGACGAAACCCTACCTAAGCCTCTCATATAAGTGGGTTAATTTCTTTGGGAGGCGCGCTATCGCAAAGTCTTAAACATATGTGGGAGGAAACCCATGGACATAGGCTATGCACGTACCTCAACGATCGAACAAGAGGCTGGTTTTGAGGCCCAGTTGCGAGAATTAGAACAATGCGGCTGTGAAAAGATATTTAGAGAGCAGGTGTCGTCCGTGGCCCAGCGCCTCCAGTTGGAAGCGGCCATTGAGTTTGCTCGCGTTGGAGATACCTTTGTGGTCACTAAGCTTGACCGGCTGGCCCGCTCGATTACCGATCTGCTGCAAACGCTGCACCGATTGGAGTTGAAGAAGGTTGAGGTCAAGATTCTCAATCTAGGGCTGGACACCAGCACGCCTACAGGCAAGTTAATCCTGACCGTGTTGGGGGGGATTGCCCAGTTTGAGCGGGAAATGATGCTGGAGCGGCAGCGCGAGGGGATCGACAAAGCGCAGAAGGCCGGAAAGTACAAGGGGCGTAAGCCAATCCACGAGGAGAAACGTGCGGCGATACTGCGCCTGGCGGGCGAGGGCGTGACTAAGGTCGATATTGCCAAGCAGCTTGGCGTCGGGCAGGCCACGGTTTACCGCGAACTAGCACTTTATCGTACCGCAACTCATGACCTGGTAAGCCGTCCCGTTCACTTCTGAACTATGAAGGCGTCAATTTGGATTTTTTTGCTCTGCTCAAGTTCCCCCACACTTATTGGAGGTCTAATGCCCCCTTTCAATCCCCTGGTCCGAGCGTATTTGAGGGTCTCCACTCCAGAGCAGGACGTTGAGCGAAGCCGGCAATTGCTCAAAGCATTTGCCGAGCAACATGGTCAGTTCATCGCCAGTTTTTACCTAGAAAACGAATCTGGTACGAAGCTGCACCGACCGGAACTGTTCCGCCTGCTGGATGACTCCCTGCCAGGCGACTTCCTCCTATGCGAGCAGGTGGATCGACTCAGTCGGCTGAATTACGCGGACTGGCAAACTCTGCGCGCGATTATTCAGGCGAAGGGGGTGCATATAATCGCTCTAGACTTACCCATCTCTCACCGGCTGATGGCAAGCGAGGAGGTCGATACTTTCACCCATCGAATGCTGTCAGCCTTGAACTTGATGATGCTTGATATACTTGCGGCAGTCGCGCGCAAGGACTATGACGATCGTCGGCGCCGTTCCTTGGAGGGGATTAAGAAGGCGCAGGCAGAGGGCAAGTACAAGGGGCGCAAGAGAAACACAGCTCTACATGCTCGAATCAAAATCTGTCTAGATGCAGGCATGTCGTACCGACAAGTCGCGATGGTTTGCGGCTGCTCCAAAACCACCGTGCAACATGCGAAGAGGCTTCGCACTCTAGAAGGTGAACTATGAACTCGATGTAACAAGCCTTAAGCCAAGCCTGAAGTACGAACGACACAACAGTCGAGTGAAAAGCCGACAGTTGGTCGAAGGTTAACGAATGCAATGCGCAGCGCTCTCCTTCACTGATGGAGACGCCCCTCCGGTTTGGCAAATACCTTGACCAGGTCGACATCTTCATCTTCATCTGCGCCACTGCCCACGCCCATCAGGCGTCCAGCCTCAAGGGTGCGATCGCTCTTTCCCTGACAATGCCGAGAGAGAAAAACCTCCTGTTTCTTCTTCTGTCTACTACGACCAGTAGAGCGAAAGCACGACGCATCGCCGCGGCTGTGGTGATTCCATTGCGCTTTGCAATGTCGTTCCGGGCTTCGTCGATCTCTTCCGACAAGTCAATAGTTTGCCTAGGCATGACACTAATCGGTACCAAGGGTTGTTGGCTTTAGTCTCCAGGGCGGGGATCAGTTCCGGTGTCGGGTTGAGTCAAGAGGGCGCATCAGGGTGAAAGCCTGCCTCAAGGCCGGCATGCCGATTCGCCGGGTGGCCGCGGTTTGCGAGTGCTCGAAAACCACGGTGCAGAAAATCAAGCAGGTGATGGATCAGGCGCTGGAGGCCGCCTGATCCAACTATGAACGGATCAAATGCCGTTTCCACCGGGGGCTCAAGATCCCCCTACCTTTGAAGGGATCAATCTGTCCGATTTTGGAGCCGGCAGGCCGTGGGGTGCCTGCCGAAGGCTCCCCTTTGTTCTCTATATATAAAAACTTTTTAATTATTTTTTTATAGACAAGAAGGTGAGCATCTTTTCGAGAGAATGATTCTCAACAGAAAAAGTTGACTTGAAAATCAACAAAAATCTAGTTGACTAGTTTAAAACCCAAACTAGATCACTAGTTTTCTAGTCAAATTTGGACCCCCCCTAAATCCCGTTTCCAAAATAACCCCTTTAGAATCATCAGGTAAGGTGTATTTTGCGGTTATAGCGCCCCCCCGAGTGCGAAGGTTTCCCTTATGGGCCAAAAAAGTCACTCAGAAATCGGTGCCAGTTTCCACTAAATACCTGCCCCTACCCACACGATTTTGCCCTGTCCGGTCCTTCCGCCGCCGGGAACCGCTATAGCCGCTCAATACTTCGCCCATACCTTCATTACTGCCTGACATTTCAGGCAACACCTATGAAGGCGACAAACCCCCCGTAGCAGCCAAGGCCACCGCCCCACGGCCCGGCTGTACCTGTCAGAAAGGAGAACGCCATGTGTTGGTCCTGTGATAGCGTCGGCTTCCCGCTCACCCGCTCACCCGCTAACCGCGCCGGCCCAGCCTGACCCGCGACCAGTCCACCGCCATCGAACTGGTGCTGGCCGAAGTCCACCCTGGCAACCTGGGCGCCATGCCGCCCAGCCCGCAGCACCTGCTGTGGAAAGCCCACCAATTGGGCCTGCTCGCCAGTGGCGAGTGGCTGATCCGCTAACCGCAAGGAGAACCGGCATGTCCACCACCCTGTGCTCCACGCATTCAACACCGGGCGCCAGTACACCGCCAAAGGTCAGCGCATTGCCTACATCGAGGTCACCCGTGATGCCGATGAGTTCGTGCCGATCTCGCAGGTGGTGTTCTACGACATGGACCGCCACATCGATAGCTAGATCCGGGTCTCCGTGCTAGCCGGGGACCGGCAGAGAACGGCCCAGAGTGTGTAAAAACGCTAGATCCCGTTTCGATTTTCAAGGCTGAGTGGCTGTCCGGCTTTGTAGCCTGATCAAGGCACGATGTCCCTTCCTGACGAGCTAAACCGCCCCAGCAACGCGCCAGATCATCGGGAGACGTAAAAACAGGCCGGTTTTTAGGCCGTTAGCGCCTTCATCAAGTGATGGGTACCGATGATTTTCATGACCCGTTTCAAGTTGTAGGCGAGCACATTCAAGCTCATCTCCGCGCTCACCCCAGCCAGCTTTCGCGTCAGGAAGTGCGTTGCACCCATCCATTGTTTGAGCGTCCCGAAGGGATGCTCAACAGTCCGTTTTCGGACTCGCATCATCTCGGGTGCTTTGCTCAGCCGAAGCTGCATCTCCTCCAATACGGCTTCATGCTCCCAGCGTCGAACTCGTCGTTCCGTGCTCGGTGTGCACTGCAATTTCAACGCGCAGCCCTGGCATTTCGAACTCCAGTAACGGTGCAACTTCAGGCCTTTTTCAACGTAGGAGTAGTGCCAGATCAGCGCCTCTCCAGCCGGGCAAATGTATTCGTTTTTTGCCGCGTCATAGACGAAGGCATCGTTATTGAAACGCCCGTCAGCCTTGGCTCCAGAGGTCATCGGTTTGGGCACATAGGCGGTGATGCCGGCATCGTGACAAGCCAGGATTTGTTCGCTTTTGAAATAACCTCGGTCCGCCACCACCGACAACGTTTCTGACGCTATCGCCTCGCGGGCCTGCTTGGCCATTGAACTGAGTTGATCGCGGTCGGAACCGACGTTGGTCACCTCATGTGCAACGATCAAATGGTGCTGAGTATCGACCGCTGTCTGCACGTTGTAGCCGACGATTCCTGTGCCGCGCGTCATCATGGAACGGGCGTCTGGATCGGTCAGTGAGACCTGTTTATCCGGCGATTCATTGAGCTGGATTTCGATCGCTTGAAGCTCCTTCATTTGAGTTTTGAGCTTGGCGATTTTCTCTTCCAGCCGCACGGCACTGGGCTCGGAAGCTGTGGGTTCTTGCCGATCGGCAGCATCGAGTGCCGCCAGGTAACGGTTGATACTCGATTCAATTTCTTCCATGCGCCGCTTCAGTTTGGCGCTGGTGAAATTGCGGTCGCGGTTGTTGACTGCTTTGAATTTACTGCCATCAATGGCGACCAGATTTTCTCCAAACAGTCCCAACTGCTGACACAGCACGACGAACTGGCGACAGACGCCTCGGATGGCCTTGCTGTTGTCTTTTCGGAAGTTGGCGATGGTCTTGAAATCGGGCATTAAACGCCCGGTCAACCACATCAGTTCGACGTTGCGTTGAGCTTCTCGCTCCAAACGTCGGCTCGACTGAATGCGGTTGAGATAGCCGTAGATGTAGATCTTCAGCAGGATCGCGGGGTGGTAAGCCGGCCGGCCAGTATCGGCTGGAATGGCACCTTCAAAACCCAGATTGACCAGGTCGAGTTCGTCGACGAAGACGTCGACTACACGCACCGGATTGGTATCGCTGACGTAGTCGTCGAGGCTCTCGGGAAGTAAGGTGCCTTGGCCTCGATGTTCACCTTGGATAAAGCGCTTCATGGGCGATCCCTGCGATGAAATCCTCAGAAATCATAGCAAGGGTTCGCGAAGGCGTTTTTACACACTCTGGGCCATTAGCGGACGCTCACAAGCGACCGCTAATGGCCCTAAGCGCACATTCTTACACCTGCATGAGGGCTGCGTACATTAAGTGCTCGCATTATCGGCGCAGCGCAGAGCAATGGCCCTGTCAGCGGGCCGCCTTGTGGCCTCTCATCCTTCTGTCCGGTGACGACCCCGCTAGATATCATACCGACTTATAGGTAAAGACGGATTAGTTTGAGCACGCGCTTGTCTTCTACGTGATGTTGCACATGGGTATTGGGATGTCGTTGTTGACCAAATTACCGTATGTAGCCATGGCATCAATATGATGCTTATAGATGCCAGCTAAATTAATACTGAAAAGTTTAATAAATTCGTTCCTCCCATTTGTTGCCAATATTCGCCAACTCAATTAGGCCATTTGAATGTGTCCATAGCATTAACCGAAGCCCGCGACCTCCACTGCTGACGTGCGTTCTCCAAGCTTTACGACCATCGCGCACTAACTGAACATTGGAGTTTTCAGAAGTATCAAACGTGTCTATTGAATTCTTGGGGTACCCCGCCAAGGCCCGAATGACGGTCTGAAAAACTAAACTACTGAAGGCGTGGGTGCCAGAGCATTCGTGCCCTAGTAGAGAACCTCGAAAATTCTCACCCAAAGTAAAGCATTGATCATCAAAACTTTTCGGATCATGCCCATTGGCTGCTAAAAACTGTACAACACCGAAATATAGTGAGCGTTTGAGTTCTGAATCATTTGCAGATTCCTGGTAGAGACTTTCAGCATTGACCCTCAGGATATAGTCAATCAAATTGTCCGAAATCGATATTTTGTGACTAATCTCTTTAGGCACTACAAACTGTCCTGGCACTACGCTGGTTATCGTCCCCGTAACAACTGCGTCTCGAGGAAAGTCAGGTAAGTGATGATGAAACACGATATGATCGTATCCAAATCCAGCGTTTTCAAGGCTCAGATCAACCATCAAGTTCGCAAGGTGCTCTTCTCTGTCCGCATCGCTATGAAGGTCAGGATCAACCTCTAACGAAACGTCCTGCCACTCGGCCAAAATTTCCTCATCCACTTTAAGCTGAGCAACATTATTTACTAAGTAAATTACTGTCTTGGTGATGTGATCCGCACCAAAACCAAAGTCATGTTTCGCAGGAAAATTTCGCTTAAACAGGTCAAAACTAGGATACATTCCTTTACTCTGGAGTTTGAGAAGTGCGTCGGGCTCAAGGAATACCGGTCGCCCCGCCTCGTGCTCGTCCCTAAGTTTTCTAAGGCCTGCGTAATAGTGCTGAATTTTATCCTGCGCGCAGAATGCGCTTGCGAGCAGATAATCAGCGCTGATCAGAATTCGCATCCCTGCGTTTCCTTGTAATAAGAGGTTTCAGCTTGGGTTGCGGCTTGTCACTGGGATTCTGTCTTTCATTGAATTCCTTACGCGCCGCGGCAACCAATATGTTTTCTACTTCCCGATCACTTTGATCGAAAAATTCGTCAGGCCAGTCCTGAATAACACCAAAACGATTGATCTCGACTTTTCGTATTGAGGAAGCTCCCTCATTTTTTTCTATGAAATAAATAGGCGATTCCTCGCCGAGGCGCTCTTGATTACCCTGAGCGATCCGGAGCCTCAACCTATTTATCATATACTCACTGTGGGTCTCTACCAAACACTGCCTGTTAAAACCGGAAATCGCTATGAAAAAATCACAGAGCTTTGACTGCACTTTCGGGTGCAGGTGCAACTCAGGCTGCTCAAGGATCAAAATATTGTCAGCATCTGCAAGCAAGCACATTACAAGGATTGGCAATATCTGACTCACTCCAACCCCGACATGCGTCAGATCTTGAGGATGATCTTTATCCGAAATATTGACTTTCAGCTCATACCCTAGTTTTCCCTTATCAATTGTTTGGATTTTTTTTACGACCCCCAAATAAGATAACCAGTCATGACAAGCATCTTGAAGTGACGCGGTTTTATTCGACCAGCTAAATTCCTGGTCTTCGCCTAGCTGTGGCTTAGGATATTTTATGAGTCGCTCTTTATTTGCATGAAGTACCGCAGCAGTATATTCACCTTTCAATCCTATATTTGTGCCAACCTCTTGATCCATGAATGGATAGACGGCAGAAGGCTCATTCCGGAGAGGCTTTAAATATTTGATACTCTTGGGGAACTCAACCCGCAACTGCTGGCTCGCGGGAGATAGCAACTTCAAATCGTACTCTTCGATACGCTGCTCTTTAACCTCAACAGAGTCATACCAGATTTCTTGAATTGCGGTGCGGTGTTTATCAACGAACTCTATCAAGGATTGCTGCTGAACTTCCTCTAGGCTGTCTAAAAACTCATACCATTCGCTAAGCTTGATTTTTTGCTCTAGAAAGACTTGGGGAAAGAGCTTATTGGTAAGTTTAAAATTCGCAGTGATAAAGTCCTCTTGAATGGAAGCGGGCACCTGATTTTTGTTGATTTTTTTTTGATCCGAGATGCTTACTCCGATACGCGCAAGGGAGCTTAGTAGAGTTGACTTTAACGCATCTCGCTCATCATCTATACGCTTGTTAACTTCCCTAAATATTTCAGGAGGAAGCTCAATAGGGGACGAGCTTCCAAACGAATGTCGTGCGAATAAATGGATATTCTTTCTGCACATAGCACTCACAATATATGCGGAAAGCTTTTTAGTATGATTGTACCTTACTAGCAGTTCACGTGGCAGCAAAGGCCCCTTGCATCCTAGCACTTCATGGTCAGGGTATTCTTTTTCTAAAGCCTCGCCATCCTTAGATTTTAAATCGACGATCTCATAATCGTAGCTATATGTGCGGACACCCTGTATTACTGGAACCTTCGCGGGCCTCAACTCTATATACTCTTCCAGCGCTGGATCATCTGGGGTATTTAGAATCCGCATTCTTAGGCTTTGTATTGGAGGGTGAAATATCTCCTCATCCCCTTTGGATTTTTTCTTTGCACCGAATTCCAAGTCAAGCTCAATTTTTTCGGGCGCATCATTAATGAGCCTTGAGCTATCATTATGCAATCTTACTTTAATCCGAGTCGTACTCGAATCGCTATAATTGGATCTAATATCATCATAAGCCCCCAAGCGAGCTAGGTGACCATTCAAAACTACAGAGTTGGAAGTCTGCCGCGCACTTAAAGTCTGACTAAGCAGCAACAGCGCTTGAAGTATAGAACTTTTCCCGCTGCTATTTGATCCACAGAACAGCGTAAGTCGGCCTAGTCCTATCTCGTCCGTTTCTATAAATGATTTTAAATTTGAAAGCTTCAATGTCTCGATCATAGTTTCCTATCCCTGAACGCCGCTGGTCGATTGAGCACGTAAAATCCTATACCTATCTGTCACTAATATATCCGACCCCATATATATTCGAAGCATAGAACCACGTCTGTATCGTCATATCATGGTGCCATGTATCGTTGGGTTGTTCACCACTTTTAGTCAAATTTTTGAACGATTGTCTATGCCAGCATCGGAGCCATCCGCGATACGGTTGCTGCTTTCGGCGTTAGCCCAATGAGCCCTTTTGGCGCCTCATACTGAGCTTATTGGCTGCAATGGGTCCAGGCTGTGTGAAAACGCACTGAGTACGTCGATAACGGAGAGTTGCGTGCGTTGCCTGCGAAACAGCAGACGGAAGCGCGAATTACCTTAGTCAGCTACATAGGTGTTCGTAAATGCGATTTGGGC
>NZ_JAHBDN010000105.1:0-14768 GCF_019956445.1 Pseudomonas sp. BF-R-19 | reverse complement strand
GTGGGTGGGGCGGGGGTTATAGAGGCGGTTGTGCAGTTTAGTGTAGGGGGGTAGAACTTCGTAGCGGTTCAGGCATGGTCCGATGTCGAGATGTACTCCGCGGTAATCACTTCGGGCAGTTTCTTGTGGAGCTCTTCGCCGAACATTATAGCTGCCCAGCGTGGCCGATGATGGATGCTTGCCTCCACTATCTCCCCTTTGTCATTATGGGTTAGGACCGTAACGCCTGAGAACTCTTTTCCGCCCAGCGCGACTGCTTTCCACTCAAGCCAGGTGCGCTTACCGTTGTTTGCCTCATCTACAAACTCGAGTTTCTCGTAGACTTTGCTGGCGGTGCTCATTACCGCTTGGACGTGTTCCCGTCCCACTACAGGTTTTGAAAGCGCGGAGGTATGGAGTACCACATCGACGGCGAATGTCATGCCAAAGCTTTTCTCCGACTTTTCAGCAAAGGCACCGGTCCAGCCTTTCTTCGTGACTACGCGCTGCTGGGACTCGATATTTGACTTGGCCGACGCCCAAGTCGCTTCAAGGACGAGTGTCAATTCGTTGGGGATGATGATTGGTTGCTTTCGACGGGAGCAGTGCTTGATAGTGGTCATGGTATTGTCTCCGTATAGTGGTTTGAAGAGTGGCAAATCTGCGACAGACTAGGCCCGCATTGCAGTCCGATAGGTGCCCGGTGTTGCAGTGAGATTCCTTTGAAACATGCGCGTCATATGACTCTGGTCGGAAAATCCGGCTTTGAATGCGATGTCCTTGAGTGGGAGGGCGGTTCTGGAGAGCTGATTCTTGGCGCAGGCGAGACGACGCTCGATTACGTAGCAGTGCGGCGGCGTCCCGAAGCTTCGCTTGAACTGCCGGAGAAAATGCGATGCACTCACCCGTGCCACTCCCGCCAACTCCCGGAGGGGAAGCGGCTTGTCGATGTTGAGTTCGATGTATTCAGCGACCAACTTGGCTTGCAGCGGGGATAGCTCAGTGGGCAACCGATTTTCGCGAAACTCGACGTCCGCATATTTTCGCAGGATATGTATACACAGCTGCGTCGTGACCGCGTGTACGAACAAGCGACCGCCCGGGCGGTCTGCCTTTGCTTCCTCCGCGAGTGCCATGATACCGCCGAACAGGGCGGGGTCGTCGGTTTTGAGGACGTCCCGAAGGCGCACATCGGCGATGTCCCGGTCGAACACTTCCGCTGAGATCGCTGCCAGGGCGTCCTGGGCGATATAGAGATGGATGACCCCGATATCGCTGGCCCAATGCCAGCGAGATTCCTCCGCACGGCTCAGAAGCGAGACATTGCCCGGAACGAGGAACTCGCGTGTCCATTGGCCGTTGACCTTCCGGTCCATCGATGTGGAGCCCTCACGATACGCGATGAGCAGAAAATCCCGCATTGCGGGAACGAAGACTTCTGACGGCGCGTACTCGTAAGCGCGGATAAGCACATTGCACCAGCCGAGTTGATCACTGGCGAGCACAATCTTGCCAGGTACCCAGCGGGGCAGATCTTCGGGGTGCAAGAGCTCAGCCATGATTCGTGTCCCGAGGAAAGTCAGAATGCAGGGCTCTTTCGCACGAGCCCCTACGTACGCTCGTTCGCGTCTGGTCCAGACGAAGCCGAAGCATCCGGTTGGTAGAAGTAACTCCGGTCCACCTTGCCGATCAGCCGGTCGCCAAGCTCGGCGGAGAACTTCAGCAGCATCGACAGGGGGCGGTGATGGATGCTCAGTTCGACAATCTTGCCCTTCTCGTCCATGGTCAGCACCGTGACCCCCGACAATTCCAGGCCGCTATAGGTGCGCGCCTCCCATTCCAGCCAGGTCCGCCTGTCGGTCTTCGCCTGATCCGTAACCACGAGGCGTTCATAGTCCGCGCTGGCGGCTGCCATTACGGTCCTGACAAGGTCGCGGCCGACAATTGGCCTGACGAGCGCGCTCGCGATGAAGCGCACATCCGGGGCAAGGGCTGCTTCGAATGCACTTGCGGTATTCTTGGTGAATGCCTCGATCCAGGGCTGCTCCTGTACGGTTCCACGAATTTCGATTGCCATGTTGTTTTCCTCCTCTGGGAATGGAACTGCCTGCCGGTCGATTATCGTTACGCTGCCCCGGTGAGGTCAGCAATGAAGTCGGTCAGCAGTGCGGTAACCGCCGACGGTCGCTCTACGTGAGGCCAGTGCCCTACCTCGGGGATCAGGACCGTCGAAGCTTTGCGGAACCTGGGGCTGACCATTCCTTCGATCAACGCCGGCGTGATGAAGGCATCCTCCGCCCCTCCGGCAATCAGTACCGGGCCCTCGAACCTGCTCCTGCCGGCTCCCGATGGATCACCGGCGCTCCATGCATCGAAGAGTGCGCGGACCGTCTCGCCCCGGACCTTCATGCCGACACCGACGAGTTTGTCGATGACACTTGCCGCGTAGCTACCCGCGAATTGCCGGCGGAGTTGACGCTGTGCCTCGGCGTCACCCCCAAGAGAACGCATCTGTGCCGCGATGTCGTCCGGCATAGCGAGACCACCCAGGGGGACCGGCGTGAGCAGCATCATGGCGCTGACTTGCCCTGGCAGTGCCGCGGCGACCATCTCAGCGATCTGGGCACCCATACTATGCCCGACCAGCACCACCGGTCCCGAAATGTTCACAAGTGCCGACACGACGTCTTCGGCAAGGCGCGCCAGCGTGAACGGTGCGGGAGCGGCTGCGTGTGTGCCCATGCCCCTGAGATCCGGTGCCACGCAGGTGACGCCGACCTCTGTGAGGCGATCCATCACGGGTTGCCAAAGCCCGCCCTCATCCAGGAATCCGTGGATGAAGACTGCCGACACATCGCGGATCTTCCCCGCGGAAGCGGCGTCTGCGGCGGGAGAAAGCGTTGTGTTTCCAGTAGCTTCCGGTTTCGTTGCCATAGTCCCTCCTTCAATTCTGTGATAGGAGTCGTTGCGTTAGCCGCCGACGGGTGACACAATAGGTGCACATTCACCTAAATGTCAACGTGGAGTGGATCGATGACTACTAGCAGAATAGATGTTTCGTTTCCGGCCGATGGTGACATCACTATCGCGGGGTGGCTTTTCCTCCCGGACGGACCGGGTCCGCATCCCGCCATCACGATGGCGCATGGCTATGCTGGCACTCGGCACCACGGCCTCGAGCGTTTCGCCCGGGCCTTTGCTGAAGCGGGATTCGTCGTGCTCCTGCACGATCACCGGAACTTCGGTGAGAGTGGTGGCCAGCCGCGTGGCGATGTCGACCCGTGGCGACAGATTGCGGATTGGCGCCGGGCCATTTCGTATCTGGAATCCCGACCGGAAGTGGATACGTCACGGATCGGCCTATGGGGGACGAGTTACGCCGGGGGGCACGCCATCGTTCTGGGTGCGACGGACAGACGGCTGCGATGCATCGTCGCGCAGGTGCCCACGATCAGCGGTTACGAGCAAGGCCTGCGGCGCATCTCGCCGGATGCCGTCGCCGCGTTGGAAGAAGCCCTCGCAAACGATGAGCGGGCACAACTGCGCGGAGAACCACCACGCCAGGCGATTGTCAGCGACGATCCCGCGGTTCCCGCCGCTTACCGCTCGCGGGAATCGATCGACTTTTATCTACAGCCCATCCCGGAAGGCATCTGGGACAACGAGGTGACGGTGCGTTCAATTCGCGCCGCGCGCATGTATGAGCCAGGAGCGTGGATTTCACGCGTGTCGCCGACGCCGCTGATGATGATCGTCGCCGGGGAAGACCGCGTCACGCTGACCGACCTCGAGCTTGCCGCGTATGAGCGTGCGCTTGAGCCCAAGCAGCTCGTGCTGGTTCCTGGCGGGCACTTCGATCCCTACCTTGGCCAATTCGAACTTGCGAGCCGTGCCGCGACCGAGTGGTTCGGCAAGCACCTTTCCCAATAAGTCTTTCGGAGGACATGACCATGAACCACCTCAAATTCGATATTGACGGTGCTGTCGCGATGATTACGCTGACCAACCCGCCGCAGAACCGGCTCGGCATACAGATGCTTGGCGAACTCGAAGCTGCGGTCGACACCATCTCCAACAGCGGCGTGAGGGCTTTACTGATCCGTGCGGACGGACCGGATTTCTCCTATGGGGGCGACATCACGCCTTGGGCCGGCATGAAAATGGCGAGTCTGCGCGCCCTGTTTCAGCGCTATATGGCCGTCTTCAATCGGATCGAAAGCCTGCCCATCCCGACCGTCGCCGCCGTCCGCGGGACCTGTTTCGGCGGCGGTTTCGAGTTGGTCCTGCGCTGCGACATCATCGTCGCGGCGAACTCCGCCAGGTTCGCCCATCCCGAGCAGTCCTTGGGGATCACTACGCTCGTGGGCGGCGTATATCGCGTTGCCGAGCGAGCGGGGCGCTCGTTCGCGGCCGAGCTTGCATTCACGTCCGATCCGGTCTCTGCGGAAACGCTGCATCGACGTGGCGTCGTAAATCATCTCGTGGCAGAGGATGCACTGGACCAGGAAGCCGCCGCACTGATCCGGCGGCTTGCAAACGGTCCGACGCGCGCTCACGCGGCCCATAAGGCGATGCTGCGTCTTTGGTCATTGGGCGGCGTGCAGGCGGCGGATGAGGCGATCTTCGATATCCAGATGCCCCTGTTCGACACCGAGGACGCAAAACGTGGCCTGCATTCCGCGCAGGATGCGTTGTCCCGGGGCGTCAAGCGACCGGTACTCGATTTCGAAGGCTGTTAAGTCCGGAGGTCTTCCGGGATGGCTCGCCGCGCTGGGTGTGCCCCGCACGTCCGGCGCGCTGGCCGTAATCCGTCGTTCACTCAGCGGAAAGTTGGATGTCCGTGACTTCGGACATCAACTCGCGCATCGCGCGCGCCCTGGTCTGCCCGAACTGTGACTCAAACTGCGCCTGGGCCTTCGCCCATGCAGCCTCTCCTTGATGAACGCGCGCAACCCCGGTCTTCGTGAGACTCACGATGCGGGAACGCCGGTCTTCAGGATCGACTTCGATCGCCACCAGTCCGTCGCGTTGCAGCGGTTTCACGTTGTGAGTCACGGTCGTCCGGTCCATCACCATGGCATCTGCCAGAGCATTGATGGTCATTCGACGATGCGCCGAAAGGGCCCGAAGAATGATGTATTGGGTCCCGCGCAAGTCAACTTCGGCAAGACACGCATCGTAGAAGCGAGTCATGTGCCGCGCCGCCTTCCGGATCGCGGTGCAGTTGCACAGGGTGGGCTGTGAAGAAACATTGATTGCCATAGTGATATCCGCTCGTTCTAAAATAGGCGCATACGCACATATTAGCATTTTTCTGGCAGTCCGCTCCACCGAGTGTATCGCCGCGAAATCGGCCCCGGTGCCGGCCGCACGTTTTGACGGTAGCACACTCCTTTGGATGCTCGCCGTGCAGATCGACACGTCGCCTTTGGCTACGCACTCGGTGCACTGACGTGCTTCTTGTCCTTCAAGGCGGGACCCTCCGACAAGACCGACCGTCTGACTTCTTTGTTCAAAGTCCCGGGTGATTCCGTTCAATACCGGGCGGCCTGAACCGCACAAGCTCTGCGAACGCGCTCGGCATTCCGGGCCATGGCCTGACAGGAAAAGGAAAAACGATGATTGCCTACGAACTGGAACACTTGTTCACATACTCTGCCACTCTGAAACCGGTCGAAGTCGTCGGCGAGGTGCCGGAGGGATTTCGCGTCAACTATTGGGTCACCGGCGGTGAGGTGAAGGGACCCAGGCTGAATGGCAAGTTGCTGCCGGTGGGTGCCGACTGGCTGACCATCAGGCGGGACGGCGTGGCCGCGCTCGACGTGCGGATTTCCATCCGCACCGACGACGACGTATTGATTGATGTTGTCTATCCCGGGCTTGGCGACCTGGGGCCAGACCGATACGAGCGGATTATTCGTGGAGAGTCCCCGTCTCGTCTGAAACTGTGCACGACCCCGCGTTTCCGAACCGCCCACCCCGACTATGCATGGATGCACCGTAACGTGTGCATCGGTATAGGGGAAGTCGATTTCGTGCGTGCGGAAGTCATCTACGACGTTTATGCCATTCGTTAGGGCCTGACCGCGATTACCAGATACATCGGGTCGAGAATTTGCGGTTGCGCGCTGATCGCCGACCGACCTGCGCGGCGGCTGGCTGAATCAGCCGGGCGTGAAGTGGAAGCCCAACAAGACCTTCCAGCTCGACGTCTACGGCAACGTGCTGCGCAGCGACGGCGGGAACGACGACTTCGGCGCCTACCTGAAATCGGCGAACGAAGTCTTCATGCGCGGCGCCTTCTACTTCTGATGAGCTCATGCAGGAGATGACGATGAATTCCTGATACAGCCTGGAGGGGGGCTCGTCACGGGCGGCGCACGCGGACTCGGCACCGAGATGGTGAGGGCACTGGCGCGGAGCGGCGCGCGCGTGATGGTCACCGACATCCTGGAAGACGCGGGGCGGGCGAGCACGACGTCAACCGACGAAGCGGACTGGGAGCGCGCACTCGCGGCCACGGTCGGCCACAGGGGCCGGCTCGACGTCGTCGTGAACAACGCCGGCATCGAGACTGCGGCACTGCGCGTCGATTGCGAGCTCGCCGACTTCCGCCGCGTGATGGCGGCGAATGCGGGCGGCTGCTTTCTCGGCACGAAGTGGGCGATGTGGCCGGGCGGGATGGCGGGTCAGGTGGCGCCGTCATCAACCTGTCCTCAGTCGCCTGCCTTGTCGGCGTCGTCGGACTCGGTGCCTACTGCGCGGCGAAGGGCGCTGTGCAGTTGCTCACCAAGTCGGCGGCGCTTGAATCGGCGCGCCTCGGCTACGGCATGAGGGTCAATTCGATCCATCCGGCCCAAAGAACCGCGCTCTTTTGTTCAAACCTGGGGCGCGGTACCCGCGAACTCCTCAATCCTACACAGAGAGTTCTCATGCAAAAACGTGCAGTGATCGTGGGTTGGTCCCACACCCCCTTCGGCAAGCTGGGTTTGCCAGATGTCGAGAGTGTCATCGCCAGTGTGTCCCGTCCGGTGCTCGATCATGCCGGTGTCGCACCTCAGGACGTCGACTTCGTTGCTGTTGGCGTTTTTAACAACGGTCTGACGCCGCAGGGCTTCGAGGGAGGATTGGTGTCGCTGGGTGAGCCCGGCCTGCGCTTCACCCCAGCGGTGCACGTCGAGAACGCCTGCACCACCGGCACGGCCGCTCTCCACACAACGCTGGATTTCGTCGAAAGCGGGCGTGGACGGATCGCATTGGTGATTGGCGCCGAGAAGATGACGTCATTGCCCTCGCAGCATCTTCCGAGCGTCCTGCTGAGTGGCTGCTACCGCAAAGAGGAATCAAATCCTCTGGGGTTTGCGGGCCTCTTTGGTCAGATCGCCGAAACCTACTTCCAGCGCCATGGAGATCACAGAGAAGAGTTGGCCATGATCGCCGCGAAGAATCACGCAAACGCCGTGCACAACCCTTATGCGCACGTCCGTAGAGCGTTCGACCTGGAGTTCTGCAATACGGTGTCGGAGTTCAACCCACTGGTGGCAGGGCCGCTGCGGCGTACAGGGCGTACAGATTGCTCGATGGTGTCTGATGGCGCAGATGCGCTGGTCATTGCTGACGAGGAGACGGCAGCAACTCTGAATCGCGCCATCCGCTTCCGCGCGCGCACCCAAGTCAACGCCTTCCTGCCGCTGTCGCGACCCGATCCGCTCCGATTGCCTTTGGGGGAGCACGCGTGGCCTGGGAAAACGCGTGGGCCGAAGCGGGCGTGTCGCTCGAGGACCTGGACTTTGTCGAGACGCACGACTGCTTCACCATCGCCGAAATGATCGAGTATGTATATCTCGGACGGCTCCAACATCTAACTGCGAGAAATCGAAGAGAAAATTCTGACGCACGAGTCGATTAGTGAAGTGGCGATCGTCGGCGTGCCTGATCCGAAGTAGGGCGAAGTTGGTGTGGCGGTGTGCGTGTTGCGCAATGGAGCGCAGCTGGACGAGACAGCGATCCTGGATTGGATGGCAAGTCGGGTGGAGCGTTACAAGTTTCCGAAACGCGTGTTCTTCTGGGACGCGCTGCCAAAGTCGGGCTATGAAGGTGCCGAAGGCATTGGTGAAGGAGGAGTTCGCCGCCGCGGCCTGCTGACTTCTACTGGTGGGCTAGATGCGCGGCATTAAGCATCCAGGCCCGGTGGGTCCAATACGTGTGCAATGTGCTGCGGCGACCTTGCGTGCTGTTGATGTCGAACTGCCGCGAGGCGTAACTCAGCTCCAGGGCTTGGCCGATGCCGTTCGGTTGCATGGGGCTTCCAGTGCAGTATTCTCGTTTCGAGCGGGAACCCTGACACCAATGGTCTTCGTCATGCCTGCGCTATCCGATTCTCAAAGGCACGTGGCCTATTTCAGCGAGCGTTTTCAAGCGACCGGCGCGGCACGCCTCGAGGCCGGTGCATTACCTACAGTCTGCGTGACGGTGAACCTTCGCTGCATTGTCACGCGACTTGGATCGAAGCGGATGGTCGCCGCCGGAGCGGGCATCTACTTGCGGCGGAATCGCAGGTCGAGGTCTCTGTGCAGCTGGAGGCATGGATGCTCTACGGTGCCGGCTTCAAGGTTGCGCCGGATGCGGAGACGAATTTCAGCTTGCTTCAGGTGTCAGCCGATGCCGCTCAACTTGGCAGTACCAATGCCCTCGTCGTGAAAGTGGGGCCAATGAGCATCTTTGTTTGACGCTGGAAGCGTTATGCGCCGAATGCAACATTCGGTCCGCCCGCATTCGTGGTGGCGTCGGCAGCCTCATCGGTGCTGTCTTCGATGATGGCCGCACGGTGGAAGCGTTCGTCACGGAGGTCTTCATTCGTCCCGGCACCATCGCTCCGGGGGCCGATGGCACTCCGCGCGCCGACCCCGACATCGGGCTGGTTGCCCACAACGGCGAAACCGCCGAAGGGCGACTGAAGCGAGGGGAGAATCAGGTGCTTATTACATTCGAGCTGGTGATCGAAGTGCAGGAAGAGGCGCTAGCCGCAGGGAGCCAATCATGACGATTTATGCGCTGGATGATGTGCCTCAGTTGGACGAAGGTGCTTACGTGGCCGATCACGCCACGATCATCGAAAAGGTGCACCTCGGCAAGGGGGCGAGCGTCTGCGTGCGGCTCGCGACCGCGCTCGGCGGCGATTGGGAGCACCGCATCAAGGTCGAGCGCCGCCTGCCTCCCGGCCCTCTCTTCGATACGGCGCTCTGCCTTGGCGGCGCTAACGCCACACAGCCCGAGGATGTCGGCGGCGTACACGGCTACACCGACTCCGTCGCGGCAATGGCCCATCCTGATCGCCACGACATTCTCGAATGGTACGGTCGGCCATTCGATCCCACCGCCTTCGACATCGCCGCGGCCGACATGCGACTCCACCGGATCAAGGTCTGAGCGTCAAGACGGTCATGTCAGGGATAGCAGCGCCTTGACCACCGCCTGCGGCTGGGAGAAGAACGGCGAATGGCTGCTGTTGATGGGCACGACATTGGTTTTGTTGGAGGGCGAAAATGCATCGGCCTGGGCAATCATCAGATCCTGGCATGCGGGGGGGATGGCCTTGTCGTTGGCACAACGCAGATAAGTGCGCGGCACGGCTCCCCACCCGGTCGTGGTGACATGTATCTTCGTTTCTGGCGATATCGGCACATCGGGGGTCAGCAGATTTGTGGCCGCGCGGCGGGTCACGGCATCGACATCCCCATAAAATGTGTCTTGCATTTGCTGAACATAGGCGGCGCTGGATGAATCGGGATCCAGACGGAGAGCCCCTATCGCAGCCGGGTCGGCCAACAAGAGTGACGGCAACAGGCTACTCGCGAAAGTCGGGTCCTGGAAATAGTTGGTGATAGGGGTGTTGTCCGTAGGCATGAATCCCGAGATGTAAACCACGTGGTGAATCTTGTCCCGCCCCAGCGCCTCGGCCACCGCTTGCGCGACAATTCCGCCCATGCTGTGCCCCACCAGCACTGGAGCTGGCTGTCCTGCCGCCAGCAAGCCGTTGACGATGTCCACGACTTGCCTGGAGTAGTCGGCCAACGTGATTGTCGCCAGAGGTGACGGTTCAGTGTTGAACGAGATATCGCGGGGATGCACAGAATATGATGCCGGAAACAATGCATTCAATCCGTGGCCGGGAAGGTCGCGCGCGGTGACGGGATGGCCGGCTGCGCTCAGCAGTGCGGCAATCTGCTCGAAGCACCAGGCGCCATGCCACGCTCCATGCACGAGCACAAGTGGCCGCTTGAATTGACTGGAAGCCGCCTGACTTCCGCCGTAAGCCGCAACCGCCAGGACGTCGGTTGCGGCGGTGGTCGATAGCGGGACATCTCTACGTGTAACCATGGTTTTGTCTCCTATTTCGTTCTAATAATGTGCATGTAGAGCGAACGTGCATGCTTCGTTGAAAATCCCGATTGTCAGGATTTCGGGTGCTACCATGATTCAGCATATGGACGGACGTCGGCGTTAAAGGACCATGCCGAACGCTCCTGATGGGCGAGGTGCCACACTTCGTCGGCGATCCCGCGAGGAACTGGCGATCAATGTAACGGGCAGCATCCGCTCGGAGCGCGTCATTGAGGTCTTGAGCCGCTTGATAAGTGAGCGCGGAGCGCCGAAGGCATTGCGCTCGGACAACGGGCCTGAGTTCGTCTCCTCTCAGTTGCTGCAGTGGGCCACCGACGAGTGCCTGTCCATGGAATACTTTCGCAACCGCCTCGAGACTCGTGTCGTGATCGAGCAGTGGCGCCGTCATAACAACGAAGTGCGGCCGCATTCCGCGCTGGGCTACCTGACCCAAGCGCAGAATGAGCACCTCACTATTTTTTATTAAGCTTTTGATTTGGACCCGATATCATGCTCAATAAGGTGATGTCCTATCTATTTTAGTCAAGGCACTACCTAGCGATGCATTCTTGGCATTTGATTGCAACGGCGAGTCAGCGTCATTTAAATCAGGTCAGTTCCGCGATACCATATCGTTCTAACCAATGCCCATATGGTGGCGGCAAAATCCATGGGCGTGCATCGCGACCTAATTTGCGGCTGGCGAAATCCGGCCAGTGCGGATTCTGCAACATCGCCCGACCAATCATTACGAGATCGACTCGATCGTCTCGGATGGCGCCATCAGCCAACTCTGGTGTAGCGAGGTTCCACGCGGTTGAAGTCGGAATCTGAATCTCTCGTCGCACCTTCTCGGCATAGGGCACGAGGAAGCCAGGACCCCATGGAATCCTGTTGTCGTACGTCGAGAATCCGAAGCTCACGTCGATCATATCAAGCCCCTCTGTCTTAAAGCGACCGACCAGTTCAATCGCCTCGGACAGGGTCTCGTCATCGTGACCATCGAACTCGACGACGCCCAAGCGAACCGTGAGCGGATATTTCTCAGGCCACACAGCCCGAACAGCAGCCAGAGTCTCAATCAGGAAGCGGCCACGGTTCTCCAGGTTGCCTCCATAGGAGTCGTTGCGCTTGTTGGAGTAATGGGAAAGGAAGTTCTGTCCGAGATAGCCGTGCCCGAAATGCAGATTGAGCCATTTGAAGCCGACATTGAGCGCGCGCTTTGCACCCTCGACAAAATCTTTCTGAACCTTCGCAATGTCATCTGTGGTCATTTCCCGTGGAACACGACTAAGGTGGTGACCGAAAGCAACAGCAGATGGTGCAATAGGCTGCCAGCCTCGCACGTCATCCTCTGGGATGTGGTTATCTCCCTCCCAAGGAACATTGGCGCTGGCCTTGCGGCCGGCATGAGCTAATTGAATGCCAGGGACGGAACCTGCGGCTTCGATGGATCGCACGATTGGTTCGAACTTTTCGGCATGCGCATCCGTCCAAATGCCTGTACAGCCGGGCGTGATCCGACCTTCCGGCGAGACGGCCGTCGCCTCTACGATAGTGACGCCTGCCCCACCTCTAGCGAGACCTGCGTAGTGTATTAAATGCCAATCGTTGATATAGCCATCTATCGCCGAGTATTGACACATTGGCGACACCGCGATCCGGTTACGGAGCGTTATGCCCTTGATGTCAAAAGGACTGAAGAGATCAGGCATTTTTTTCTCCTATTATTATTATCATCTATGCTCGGTTTCCGAGCTCATGTGTTGATGAACATCGTCATCAGTTTTTCAAAATCATCGCAAGCACATCCACAGAATGGTGCGCGTATGCACTTATCCATGGGGAACACGTCCATGACGTGGCGTATCATTTGATCGTCGAACTGTGCCGCTGCAAACGCGCTGGCTGCATTCTGGGTGAATGCATCGGTCCAAGGCATCCTGGGTCTTCTGCTTGGCATCAGCCCCTGCAGAAGCAGTAGTGCTGTCAACAGCACGAGGATTCATTACCACAGGCCCGCTCTTCCATTTTGTCGAACATGCGTCGTAGCGTTTCGCAACGGCTGGTGCCAAAATAGGTGAACATACACATATTTGTCAACACGCCGTTTATCGGTAAACAATGGGATGGACGCCTCCACCCGACAACGGCATCAACGTGCCAGAGTGGCAGTGTCGCCAACCACTCGATCGCAAGGAGCGTCCGCAGATTACGACTGTTGGTATCGTCCTCGCCAAAAACAATCAGCCGCCGGCGAAGGGGAAGGGGCCGCCCCGCTTGGAGATTCATGCGGAACAGGGTAAGCCCATAGTGCCGCCGGCAACGACAGGCGAACTGCAAGGAACGCTGGGGGTAAAGGAATGCGGAGAAAGCGAATGCCCGGTTGTAACGGACGGGATACGGGCTGAAACATCGTCCGACGCGAAAGCGGGCAGTCTTCCGTTCGGTCATTCATGGCGAGAGAACTGTGACCAATCGTTATACGAGGGAATGCAGATGACGGCGATCGGTTTCTGGAGCAAAACCGATGGATTGGGATGTCCGGCGAAGGTCGCGTCATGCCGGATATATCGAGGAGGAAGCCTCGTTCGCCACGTCGGCGGGTACCCCGCAAGGGGGAATCATCTCGCCGGTGATCGCGAACATGGCGTTGGATGGGCTTGAGACAGCAGTTTGGGCAAGCGTGGGATCGTCCAAACTTTCCCGCAGCAAGGCCCAACTCAACGTCGCCCGCTATGCCGATGACTTTATTGTGACCGGCGTATCGAAAGATGTGCTCGAATTCAAAGTACTTCCGGCGGTCAGGCAGGTTGCCAGATGTGAGAGTCCATTGATGAGAAGCTCGCGTTCGCCGCGACGTAACGGTGATACATGGCCCATCCCCGAAGACCGGGTTCAGTTTCTGCATCAACGCCTCCTGCGTGACGCTCGCGTTGTTTTTGATAATTTCCCTGACCTTGTCGAGGAGCGCCTTAACTCTCTTCTTTGCCGGCTTGATCAGTAGCTTGCCGTTGTACTTGAGTTCCTGGGACTTTGCTACGAAGGGTCGGGCTGATGGCAGTACGAGCGGGTTTCGGCTCTTCCGTGCAATGACGATCCCGATAACGAGACACGTCAAGATCCGAGGACTGGCTAATCCATTTGATCCGGTGTGGACCACTTACTTCGGTCGTTCGCCCAGGAACGCTTCGGTCGGCTGGAGTCCTGCATCGATGAATGTTTTTTGGAATTATCAATAGCCAAGGGTTATCTGCGGGATATGAATAGCGAACTGCTTCTTTCGTCCAGATTACGTGCCTTGGTCGGGCGGTACGCGCCAGCTCGTTTGGACGACTGGTTCGAGCGTCTGCATCCAAATGAGCGGCAGACCCTCCGAAAGGGGGTATTGGCCTACGTGAAGGGGGCGCGCGGGAGCAGCTTGCTATCAGCGGGAGCACCGCCTGGAAGTGACTTCCGGCGAGTATCGTTGGTTTCTGGCGCGCTTCGGGATCACCCTTGATGAGCGTGGCAGGCCCAGTCATTTGCTGTGCGCACTGCGGGATATCGGCGCTGGCAAAGAGCAGTCAGCCATGCTGGATACCAGCATGCTCCGTTTCCAGCTCACCCTCGAAACTATCCACGATGCACTCTGGGATATGGAGGTCGTCGCTGGTGACCCGGTCAACCCGCCCAACAAAGTGTGGTGGTCTCCTCCATTTCTGCGCCTGCTGGGATTTGATGGGGGTGAGGGATTTCCCAGGGAGCTGAGCAGTTGGGCATCGCGTCTACACCCCGCTGACCAGCCACGCACTGTGAGCGCTTTTGCGGCCTACATGACCGATAACAAGGCCGACGCTCCTCTCGAATTGACCTACCGACTGAAACTCAAGAACGGAAATTACCACTGGTTTCGCGTTCGCGGGCTGGCGCAGCGGGATGCTGGCGGCACACCCCTGCGGGTGATGGGCTCGCTGGTTGAGATACAGAGCGAGCATGAGGAAAGCGAGCTGCGGCGAGAGCAGGTCCGAACCCTGGCTGTCCGCACCACCGAAGCAACTCAGCAGGCCGGGGCAATGATGAGCGGAGGCCAATAAGTCGAGGCCCGGTATGGTAGGTAGTTCCCCCCATCTACTACCTGCGCTGGGGGGGCGTCCAGGTTGTTTTGTGGCGCCATGATCGGCTTCACGGTGCCAAGGAGTCTGACTTCTCCTTGGGCAAGCTAGAAGCGGCCGGCAAGTGATTTCATTTTCGCCGGTCTGGCGGCCGGCGACGTCAATAAATATAAGTACAACAGGAATCAAGCTTATGAATACTCCCAATCTGCCCCCGCAGCAATGGCCTGCCGAGCCCAAGGTACAGTTCGGCCCCTGGACCTGCGAGCCGCCGCTGGACGAGGAGTCCGAAGCGTTCCGCCAAAGCCTGCG
>NZ_JAHBDN010000104.1:0-15069 GCF_019956445.1 Pseudomonas sp. BF-R-19 | reverse complement strand
GTCACTTTCGAAAAGCGCGAAAGTAACCAAAGCGCTTTGCCCCTTACGTTCGGTGCCTCGCCAAGGCTCGGCATGCCCTCGCTCCGGTCCTGCTCCGTGGGCCCGCCGCCATCGGCCATCCATGGCCAGCGGCGGCTAACCCGGCATCCATGCCGGGTTGCCCACTGCGCAGAACCTCCACTCGGCCTCTCGAGGGGGCAAGAAGATCAAGATCAAAAGCCAAAGCAAAAGCGAGGCGGCCGACCGGCCGGCCTGATCGCGGGGTTCGTTCGCCTGTGAGCATTGAGTCTGCTGGCAGGTCGTCATCGCGAGCAAGCTCGCTCCTACAGTTGGGCTGGGTACATTCGAAAGAAATTGGTCGGCTGTCAGGCCGCCTTCGCGAGCAAGCCCGCTCCCACAGAAAAGCAGAGGCAAAGCGGCGTACACCCACGCTCTTCACCACTCAACAGGCCGAGCGTTAGCTCGCCTGCAGCTCTTGATCTTGATCCACCCGCCCCCTCGGCAGGCTGAGTGGAGGCGTTCATCCGGGGGCAGGCGCGCAGCGCCGTTCGGCGCAGCCGAACACATCGAGAGGAGGTCGAGCGAAGCCGACCGGAGGCGATGCCCCCGGATGAATGCCGGAGCGAAGGAACCCCGAGCCTTAGCGAGGGGCCGTACGTTCGGGGCGAGCGTTTTTTGGGTTACTTTTTTTAGGCGCTTGTAAAAAAAGTGACTCGCCGTAAGGGCGAAACCATAAGTGGCCGTTACCAAAAAAACAGATATGTACTCAGTCAACAAAAGACAGGTCGACTGTCAGGCCGCCTTCGTCGGAACGCCGCCCGGAGCAAGCCCGCTCCCACAATTGGACCGGGTACATCTGGCAGAAATGTATTGGCTGTCAAACCCGCTCCCGAAGTTCAAGGCTGCAATGCCTGGGGCGCGGCGGACTGTTCTTTCGGCAATCCCTCGGTGCCATCGAGGACAACTTTCTCGGCCACGAACTGCCAATCCTTGTAGCTGGCCATACCTTTGAAGTCCGCCCACTCGCTGGGAAAGTTCTCTTGCTTGAGCGGCTTCTGCTCGGACGGGCAGTACACACCACTGATCCGCCCGTCGAAATCACGCATCAGCTCCCATTCGCCACCCGTCATCGGCTCCGGGTACAACTGCCGCAGATGGTGCCTGGCCGACGGAAAACGCTCGTCCTGCACCAGGTCCGCGAGTTCTTTCGGGTACTGGGCCATACCGGGCGAACTGCGGTAATAGCTGCGCAACGCCTGGGCATATTGCGTACCGACCCAGAGCAACTGGTTTTCGCGATCGCGGCGCGCAGCGGTGGCCCACAACTCGCCGGCACTGGCCAGGCCCATGCCTATCACGACGACCAGAAACAACACACCCAGGTAGGTAAAGCCACCCTGGTTCGAAGGTCTACCACTCGGAATACAGGCTGCCATCTCGCGCCCTCCCGCTGGCCCCACTCTTGATATCGGCCACCCCGCCCGCCACGCCATCCGGTGGCGCGACTATGACCCAGGTGTCCTTGCGCTCGGAAATCGGGTCCAGCGGCTGGTTACGCAAATAGCGCAGTTCGACCAGCTGTTCGATGGAATCGGGATATCGTCCGGTGTCCCCGTAATAGTGATCCAGTGCCTCGCGCATGGACGACAGGCTCTGGTGCAAGGTGGTCTCCCTGGAGGCCTCCAGGCTGCTGAAGTAGCGTGGTAAGGCGATCGTCATCAGGGTCGCGATGATTGCCATGACCACCATCAGTTCAATCAGGGTAAAACCCTTTTGCCGACGCATATGCTCACCACTCTCGGTAGGTGATGCCATTGAGACCCTTGCCGCGGGCCTTGGAGTAAACGTCAAAGACGTCCTGGCCCTCCCGCGGGTTCTCAGCCGAACTGTCATAGGAACGCAGGCCCCAGCCGCCCTCGTCGTCACGCTTGACGACTGCCAGCGGGTCACGGGGGATGCGCCGCAGGAAGTAGAACTTGGCGCCCTTGGGGCTGCGCGTGTCACGCACACCCTCGACCAGTACTTGCAGGTTCGGCGGGTAGCCGCTGCTGTCGAGCGACTTTTCGATGTAGCCGGCGTCAACGGCGTGTTTGTAGGCGTCGATGGCATCGCGGATCTGGTACAACGCGGTCCGCAGGTCCTGCTCCTTGCCCCGGCGCACCACGGTCTCGGTCAGCGGTGCGGCCATGCCGGCCAGCAGGCCGACCAGGGCGAGCGTCACCACCACTTCGACCAGGGTAAAACCGCGTTGCGAGGTGTTCATGATCAAGGCTTCCCAACGGTAACGGTGGTGGCGATCGGGGCGCTCATGGGGTTGGCCTGAACCGTGGTGCTCATCGAACGGTCCGGTGCCTGGATGTGCATGCTGGTTTCGGTACCGGTCGGGAATTCCATGTCCGACGGGCTCTGGTACGGCAGGTTGCGCACGATCCGCGGGGTGATCGACAGCACCAGTTCGGATTTGATGACATCGTCCCTGTTGCTGCCGAACAGGCGACCCAGGCCGGGAATGTCGCCAAGGCCGGGAATCTTGTTGCCGGTGGCGCCGTGGTCGTTGCGCACGAGCCCTGCGAGGATCTGGGTTTCGCCGTCATGCAGACGCAAGGTGGTCTGGGCGTTGCGGGTATCGACCTGGACCGGAATGGTGCCCTGAGCGGTCGGCGTCAGCGGCGTGGCGTTACTGACTTCCAGCGCGATCTTGATCGCCACTTCGTTGTTCAGGTGCACGATGGGCTGCACTTCGAGCTTCAGACCGACATCGAGGTAGGTCACGCTTTCGGTGATCACCGGGCCCTGGGTCGAAGGCACCGAGGTGGCGCTGATGATCGGCACGCGCTGACCGATGTGGATGCGCGCCTGTTCGCGGTTGCTGACCCGAATCACGGGGCTGGCCAGGGTATTGATGTCCTTGTCCTGGGCATTGATCTTGGCCTGGGGCGATGGCGAGATGGTAATCCGGCTGGAGTCGATGCCTTTGAGTTGATCAAGAAGGGTCACTGCCGAGCCGTCGCTGTTGACCACGCCGAAGGTGTTGGGCCATTGCAGGCCAAGGTCGAGAATGCGTTGACGGGCGACTTCCATCACTTCCACTTCCAGCACCACTTCCGGGTTGGACTGATCCTGCGATTGCAGGAGTTTTTCCGCCATGCGCACCGCGTCACCGGTATCGCGCATGGTCAGGGTGTTGAGGCGCTCATCGACAAACACGTCGCGGGTCTTGAGCATGGTCTTGATCATGTTCAGCGCCGTGTTGGCATCGATGCTGGTCAGGTAGAAGGTGCGCATCACCAGTTCCTGGTAATCCTTGATCTTCTGCGGCGAGTCCGGGTAGATCAGCACGGTGTTTTCATTCACCACTTTCTGATGCAGCTGGTTCTGTTGCAGCAGCAGCTCCACGGCGTCTTCGATACGCACGTCACGTACGAAGATCGTGGCTTTCATGTCCGGGCGCAGGTCCTTGTCAAAGATGAAGTTCAGGCCGGCGACCTGGGACAGCACTTCGAAAATGGTCTTGAGGTTGGCATCGCGAAATTCCAGGGTCACCGGCCGGTCCAGGCGCGTGCGCAGTTGCGGGTACTGCACCACGTTGCGGCTCTGCACCAGGCGGATGCTGCCTTGCAGTTCCAGGGCGCCTTCGTTCTTCGGGTCCAGTTCGAGAATCTGTCTGACCTGGCGGTCGGCACCGTAGATGTCACCGCGACGCAGGTCGCCACGGGCCAGTTCGAGTTTCTCGTCCATGCTGCGCAGGTAGTCGAGCTGGCGCAGGGAATCCTGGGCACGACGATTGTTCGGTTCGATTTTCAAGACCCGGCTGTAAGTCATGCGGGCCCCGGCGAAATTACGCTGGGTGCGGTCCATGTCGGCCTGCGCCAGCAGCGCCTTCACGGCGAGGGCCCGTCCGTTGTTGAGAGCCATGTGCAGTTCGGTATCGCGAGGATTTTCACGCAACCCCTCTTCGATGCGCGCCAGACCGGCTTCGTACTGGCCCGACTCGATCAGGGCCGAAGCTTCATCCCTGGCAACCTGCGCCGAACTGCACGCGGCCAGCCCTGCGCAAAGACACAGACTCATCAGCAAACGGGATTTGTTCATTCCGTACTCCCCACAGACAAGGTCTGCGCCAAATGCAGAGGCAGGTAGACCAGGCGCAGTTCCTTATCGGAAATCCGCTCGATCCGCCAGGTTTCGTCGATGACATCCCCTTTGCGTACGACGTATATTTTTTCGCCGCTCTGCAAGAACACCTGCAGATCGGAACGGTCATGCAGCCTGCCGACAAACTGGAAGGGCAACGGTGGCGCAGTGGGGACTTGCACCACCGGAGTAACGACTACCGGTTGTTCAGTGACGGTGCCGAGGGCCGGCGCCGCTTTCCAGCTGCGGGCGGCGAACAGATCGCCTGCCGGGCTCAGGTCCTTGATCGGCGCCAGCGCAGCGGCGCTCGATGCAGCCGTCGATGCGCCAGGGGTCTTGCCCTTGGCTGGCGTAGCCACGGTGGCCACCGCAAGGTCGCTGTCGTCGGCCTGTTTGAAGTATTCGGGGAGCCAGGCGAGCGCTGCCGCTACACCGAAGAACGCCACCCAACCCACCACGCGCTTGGTATTCATCATGACCTCGACAGGTAAAGGGTCATGCGGATCCGCCCGGTCAGGTCGGTATCGGCGATATTCTTGCGCGAAAGCTCCACATCCTCGAGCACCACCGCCGGCAACTGGCCGAGCAAGGCGTGCAGGAAACGCCGCAGTTGCGGATAGCTGCCTCGTACCGGCAGCAGAATCTGATAACGGGCCAGGTGCGTCTTGGGGTCCACGCCCAGGGAGTACTCACCCCGGGACAAGGTGATGCGTTCCTGGGCGGCCAGGGCATAGATCTTGTCGATGGCCACGGTGGCCTGGGGCTGGGACGGCAACTTGCTGCGGAAATCGTCGAGCTGGCGCTGCGGCACCACCGGTGCGGCCACGCTGCCGTCTTCGACCTTGGCCAGGTACTCGGTGGCTTCGCGAGTCTGCTGGCTGAGGCTTTGCAGCGACTCCCAGTCCGGCAGCAACCCGACCAGGCCATAGCTCAGCGCCAGCACCAGCATGGCCATCCCTGCCAGCCCCGGAACGCCCAGGCCTTGCAGGTATTCGTGGACGATCAATTTATGGATTTGCATCGCCGATCTCCCAGGTGGCCGACAGGTTGAACTGCACCGGGTGTTCCGGCACGTTGGCGACAATTTCGTGGCTCAGCAGCGACACGTCGGACAGCTCGTCGCTGGCTTCGAGGCGGCGGTGGAAATCGAGCATGGCCTCCAGGTCCTGTGCCTCGGCGCTGATCCGCACCTGGCCTTTGCGGGCGTCCGGGGTCAGGGTCAGCAGGGCAATGTTGTCCCGCGGCATGGCTTCGAGGGTGGCGAACAAGCGCTCCCAGGGGCGGCGCAACTGCTGGGAGACCTTGCGCATTTCCGCCAGGTTCTGCGCCTGCTCGCGGATTTGCGCCGGGGTCAGGCTGAGCTTGCTGCCGGTATCGCCGGTGAGCACCCGCTGTGTGGTTTGCAGGTGGCCTTGCTGTTGTTCGGCCTCGTTGCTCAAATGCTGTTGCACCAGCAGGCAAGTCAGCGTCAGCACCACGCCCCCGGCCAGCAGGCTCCAGCCCAGAGGACCTGCACGGCGGCGCGGCTGAAAGTCGAGCATCAGGGGGCGCATGTCAGGCCACCGCCCGAGACATGAGGTACAGGCAATCGCGTACGGCTGTCCGGTCTTCTTCGAGGGTGCGCAGATGCACACCGGGCACGTCAGGGTGCGAATCGATGCGCGCCGGTGCATGCAGGTAGACATTCAACGGCCGTTCGCTGGTGGACGCCTGCAACTGGTTTTCACGACCGATCAGCGCGGTCAGCGCGGCATCGCTGTCGCTGCAGCCCACCGAGCGCACCGAGGTCCAGCGCCCTTCCCGGGCCAGCAGCAACACGCTGCGCACCGGTTCGGCGACGACGAACAGGAAGTCCCCGGCCTCAAAGCTTTTATCGAAATGATTGAACGCCGCCATCAGGTACGGCTGCACCGAACGCAGGCGCAAACCGCGAGCGCTGACCAGGGCGCGCAGGCGTTCGAGCAAGTCCTGAGGCAGCGCGGTAGCGATGCGGTCGTAACCGGCGGGCTCGGCCGAGAGCACCAGGCTCCAGGGCTGCGTCGGGGCACCGTAGAGGTCTTCGAAACACAGTTGGGCGAAGCCGAGCAATTCGGCCGGGCTGCTGATCTGCTCACTCCAGGGCACCAGGCAATAGCGGCTGAAGTGCCCGGAGATCACCACGGTCAGTTCCGCCCTGGCGACGCTGTGTTCGGCGAGCAACCGGTCGAGGGTGTCGAGGGCCACCGTCCAGGCCTGGAAGCCTTCGTCGATGTAGCCGACGCTGCCCAGCCAACGGGTTGCGGCGCCTTGCCGTTGCCCCAGGCCAACACCGCTGGCGCCGAGCACGGCGACAAATTGCTCACGAGATAAAAGTGACACGATTGATCTCCTCGAGCGTCGTCCGGCCCTGTTCCACCATCTCCAGCGCCGACTCGCGCAACAGGCGCAAGCCACGTTTGCAGGCGTGCGCCTTGATTTTCGAAATGGGCTGGCGCTCGACGATCATCTGCCGCAATTCGTCGTCCAGGTGCAGCAACTCGGCAATCGCGCTACGCCCGCGATAACCGGTGCCCCGGCAATGCCCGCAGCCCTTGCCGTGGACGAACTGGTAGTGAGCGACCTTTTGCGGATCCAGCCCCGAGACCTCCAGTTCTTCTGCTGTCGGGCTGTAAGGGCTGCTGCAGCTGGTGCAGACCAGGCGGATCAAACGCTGGGCCAGCACCGCATTGAGTGCCGAGACCAGGCTGTAAGGATCGATTTCCATCTGGGTGAATCGGCCGATCACGTCGAACACGTTGTTGGCGTGAATGGTGGTGAACACCAGGTGACCGGTGAGCGCCGATTGCACGGCGATCTGTGCGGTGTCCGGGTCGCGGATTTCCCCGACCATGATCTTGTCCGGGTCATGGCGCAGGATCGAGCGCAGGCCCCGGGCGAAGGTCAGGCCTTTCTTCTCGTTGACGGGGATCTGCAGCACGCCCGGCAGTTGATACTCCACCGGGTCTTCAATGGTGATGATCTTGTCCACGCCATGATTGATCTCGGTGATCATCGCGTACAGGGTGGTGGTCTTGCCGCTACCGGTCGGCCCGGTCACCAGCACCATGCCGTAGGGTTCGGCGGCCAGCCGGCGCAGCTGGCGCAGGGTTTCTTCTTCAAAGCCCAGGGCCTGCAGTTGCACGCCACAGACCTTGTCCGCCAGGTCCTGTTTGTCGAGTACCCGCAGCACCGCGTCTTCGCCAAAAATGCTCGGCATGATCGACACCCGGAAGTCGATCTGCCGGCCGCTGATGCCGATCTTGAAGCGGCCATCCTGAGGCACGCGTTTTTCGCCGATGTCCAGTTCGGCCATGACCTTGACCCGGGAAATCACTTGCTCGGCGAATTCGTTGCCCTGGATCTTGCTGATGTTGTTAAGCACACCGTCGATCCGGTACTTGATCACCAGGCCGCTGCCCGTGGTGCCGAGGTGGATGTCGCTGGCGTGCATTTTCAGCGCGTCGTACAGGGTCGAGTTGACCAGTTTGACCACGACGCTGGAGTCTTCGCTGATGCTGGTCAGGGACAGGCTTTGCAGGTTATCGATCTCGGCGCCGGCGTCGCTCTGGGCGTTGAGCGACTCCACCGCATGGAAGCTTTCTTCGTGACGCGCCAGGTAGGCCTTCAGGTCATCGGCATGCACCAGGTACAGCGGCGCGCCTTGCAGGCATTCATCGATCCAGGCCAGGCGTGCACTGTCGAAGGGGTCGGCGAACACACCGATGACCGCATCGTTATGACGCAGCAGAATGAATTCGCGCTTGAGGCATTGGGCCAGGGTCACCCGGTCGAATACCGGCGTGGAATTGAACAGGCTGTCGGTGTCGAGCACCGGGTAGTGCAGGGTTACACCGAGGCATTGAATGAAAGGCATGGGAGCCAGTTCGCACAGTCCCCCCAGAGCGTCCAGCATCCGCTCGCCGGAACTGGTGGCCAGGGCTCGGGCCTGGGCCAGTTGTTCACTGCTGAAACGAGTCGGTGCACATTCCGGTTGCGCCGGTTCTACGGCAAGGGATAGACGGTCCATGGCTTGCTCTCCAACGCCCGGGGCTTTGGGCCCTGTCGGCGCGGCGAGCCATTTCGGCGGGGGCCGGAACGTCTTGTCGCGCCACTACTCCCCGGTGAGCAATTGTTCGTCGTCTGGCGCCATGGAGGCCGATGTACTTTTTCGGCGATCTGCCAGCACCCAACTACCGTCGTACAACTGCAGCGGGAAACTCTCGGTCCTGCTCTGGCGTCGTTCGACAAAGCCTTCGCAAGTGCCCACCCCTGCTTTGGGTTCGCGTTGCCTGCCCAGAAGATCAAGCACGGCACGGGCCAGTTCCGCCAATGGAAACGGTTTGAACAGGATATGGCTGACGCCCAGTTGCCGGGCCCGCTCGCAAACTTCTGCAGTGGGATGCCCTGTGATCAGCACGAAATGACACTTCCTGTTCTGGCGGACGGCATCGAGCACCTGAAAGCCTTCCATATCGGGCAAGCGGTAATCGAACACCATCACATCGGGCGCGAAATCGTCAGCTTCAACGATTCCTTGCGCACCGTCGTGGGCAATCCGGACTTCCAGTGCTTGCGCCTGCAGGTAACCCTGGAGGTTCTCCGCCAGCAACTGTTCGTCATCAACAACCAGTACTTTATTCAACAAGGTGGACTCCTTGAAACCGCAGGTCCGGGTTTTGAACCTGACGGAGTGCGCGCCCTGACTGGACTAACGCACACTTCATGCCAGGCTCGGCGCCGGTAATTTTAGGACTTCATGTCCTTGAATTTAAAAAACAATGCCTTTTCGTAGCGCAATTCCATCCCCCAAAAACGGGGAAAGCGACCGGACTGGCATTGAATATTCCCCCCACTGTTGGGGAAACCCCCTATTGATCGTCAATCCGTTCGATTCGATTCGATTGCGCGAGCGCAATGGCACCGACGCCCTCATCCCGGTTAAGCGTAGCCCTGCGGTTTCGACAGTGGAAGCGACTGCACCGAGTGGTATCGAGTTTCATGATCAGCCTCCGGTCAAGGCGTGGCAGCAATGGGTTTATAGGGGGCAACCAGGTAGAAACGCTGGCCCGGCAGATCCACCGTGACGATATGGGCACCGCTCAAGCCCAGGCGCCGGCCCGGACCAAAGCTGATCAGCGGCGTCAACCCGGTATCGAAGTCACGCAGGCCTTCCAGGGCACTGACCAGCTTCTCGCGACTGGCATTGCGTCCGGCCTGCTTCATGCCTTCGCTGAGCAGCATCATCGAACTGAACGCGCCCACTTGCAGCACCGCGTGCTGGCCGCCGAGGCCCTGATGTTCGCGCAGCTGGGTCAAGGCCAGGCGCCCGGCCAGGGTCCAGTCGCTGGGCACGAACGGATAGGCCAGGAACACCCGCCGGGAAAATCCGCTGGGCATCTGCGTCAGATTGCCCGCCACCTGGTTCGAGACGGCGAACAGGTAAGGCACCTGCCCCGCCGTTTGCAAGCGCTCGGCCAGACGACTGAAGCCGCTGCTGCTGCCCAGGTAGAACACCGAGCGCGACCCCAAGGGAAAATCATCCCCGGCCGGGTCGTAGGCTTGCAGGCGCACCTTTTGCCAGGCGTGTCGCTGCAAGTACTGGCTGAGCTCCTGCGCCGCCAGCCGTTGGCCGGGTTCGTCCGGGTAGGCGATCAGCGTCGGCCCCTGAAGTACCCGCAGGCTGGCCCTGGCGTAGTCGGCCAGGGCGATCAATTGCTCGCGAAGGCCCGGCAGCGGTTCGAATATCTGCGGGCTGGTGTGGGGCGTGCCCTGCAGGGACAACGGCCCGATCAGGGGAATGCCGGCCTGTTCCAGACGCACGGCGAAGCTCACGTCCAATGCCGGCGCCATCGGTGCGATCAGGGCAAACACCTGCTCTTCATCGATTAACCGGTCCAGCGCCTTTTCGGCACTGACGCGGTCGGCGCCGGGGTCGAGGATGGTCAGGCGCAACTGCCGGCCATGAATTCCGCCGGCCTCGTTGATACGCGCCACGCAGCCGTTGAGCACCGCCGCCACCGTGATGCCCTCCTCGCCCAAGGGTCCGGAACCCGGCAACAACGTGCCCAGGTGCAGACTGTCGGGGGCCAGTCCCGGAACGCGGTCTTCGGCCAGGTGCTTGAGGTACGCCGTGAGGTTACGTTGATCGATCATCGACAACACGAACCGTGGCATCGTCGGATCGAGCCGATTGTTGCCCGGGTCGCGCCCCTCCTGCACCGCCCGCGCCAGGGTGATTTCGCTGTAGGCCGGATAACTGCGGCCGTTGATGCGTTGCTGGCCATGGCTGCTGGCCAGTCGCGACCAGCGCAGGTCCGGCGGTCGCACCTCGCCTTCCGCGCGCCCGAGGCCATCTTCGCCATGACAACTGGCGCACGGCAGGCGGGTGGCCGGCAGCAGCATGCCCGCTGCGCCGACCCGGACCATGACCGGTTCGCCGTTGGCCGACACGCCTTCGTGGTACAACCGTTTTCCGGCACTTTCGCTGAGGCTCAGCGGCAGTGCCTGGGCGGTGAGCGCGATGCTGCCGAAGAGCAGCAGGCCAAGGACGAGGGCAGTATTCATGGCCGTGGCTCAGCGACCGGCCACCGGCATTGCCAGCAACTGCAAGCGCTGGGCAATGGCGGCGGCCGGGGTGGCGGGACGGATTTTGCTCCAGCGCCTGTTCGCCGCGTCACCGACGATCAACAAGCTGGAGTGTTGCCCGGGATTCGGCACGATCTGGCCGATGCGACCCCATACAAGGTCCATTTGCACCTTGTCGTCGGTAAGAAAAAACCAGTGGGGCCCATCGATGCCCTGTTTCAAGGTGCAAGCCTTGAGTACCGCCGCAGTGTTGCGCAGCGGATCACTGGTAAGGGAGATAAAGGTGCTGCCGTTCTGGCCCTGCAAGGGTGTGTCGGGGAAGCAGGTTTTCCTGTCGATCGCGCTCATGGCTGATGCTCCATGGCGATGGCGGTGTGCTTGGCGTGGGCGTTGCGTTCACCCCTGAGCTTCTCGACGGCCCGGGCCAGATCCGTCGGTTCGGTGAGACCGTAGTAGCGGGTCCAGAAACGGTTGTTGCCGTCCCCCACCAGAATCAGCGGCGAGTGGTTCTCGAAGCCACCGCTGTAGGCGCCCAGGCCCTTGAGGGTGGCTTCGACCGACTGCGGCGAACCGGTCAGCCAGCTCCAGCCCGGCCCCTTCTGGAAGGTGCGGGCGTAGTCGTTCAGGCGTTGGGGATCATCACGCTGCGGGTCGATGCTGATCGACACCAGTTGCACCTCGGTGCCGACCCGCGCGCCCAATTGTTTCTGCACCTTGCCCATGATCGAGGACACCACCGGGCAGACCGTGGTGCAACTGGTGTAGATGAAGCCCATGACCACGATCTTGTTGCTCACCAGGTCCTTTTCCAGACTGACGACCTTGCCGTCCTGGTCCAGCAGGGCCACGTCGGCAAACCTGATCCGGGCGGTCTCCGGGCTGGCGGTGCTGGCCGCCATGTCGTGCCCGGTGTGCTCGTCCGCCGAGTGAGCCAGCGCCAGGCTGATACCGAAGGCCAACAGGCAGAACGTCAGCAGTGCGCGATGCGCGAATCGGTTCATGTCAGTTTCCTCTTAGTGGGTATCGCCGGGTTCGGCCCGAACACCCGGCGCGACGCCAGACAAGGGCTGGCCCGAGGCTTTGTCCGTCAAACGAAATTGCACGTCGGCAAGGGCCACCGAAACCTCGTCACGCTCCAGCGTCTGCTCGCTCCAGGTGTCGGGCAAAGCGACTTCGTCGAGTGCAGTCGGGGGCGCGGTCCGCCATACCCCGAACCCGATCAAGGCCATCCCGAGAATCACCGCACTGCCAGCGACTGTGATGGTCCTGTCCATGTCAAAACTCCCCTTCAGAATCTGCTAGCCGGCAATCTCGATGCCGAGCATCGATGTCACCAACAACAGCAAATTGATCAGGAACGAAGGGTGGGATATGCCGATCATGGACTCGGGCCTCGCTACGGGTTATCGGGGAACACTTCTCGACAAATCGACCGGAGCAATCCGCATGCCACAAAAAAATACGTTGTTAATCAGCTTGTTATAATTACGACTTGATCGGTCGGGGGATATTCCCCACCCAATCCCCCCACTTTTTCGTCGGGGCCACCATTCCCCACTATTGGGGAAAATTCCCCCGGGGTTTCGATCACAGCGGCGCATCCGCGGACAACCCCTGTAAACGCCGATAGTGGTTCAGCACGTTAGGCACGTAACGTTGGGTTTCGGCGAACGGCGGGACTACATTGCCCCGGCTGAGCACCGCTTGCGGGCCGGCGTTGTAGGCGGCCACGGCGAGGCGGATATCGTTGTCGAACATCGTCATCAGGCGCTTGAGATAGCGGGCGCCGCCCTGGATGTTGGCTTTCGGGTCGTAGGCATTGGTCACACCCATTTCGCGGGCGGTGGCGGGCATCAACTGCATCAGCCCGCGAGCGCCTTTGGGTGAAGTGGCGCGGGCGTTGTAGCGCGATTCGGTCTTGATCACTGCATGCAGCAGGGCCGCCGGTAGTTCGTTGGCCCTGGCTGCCGCCGAAACCAGCTCGGCGTAGGGTTGCGCGGCGATCATCTGCGGTTGCTGATCGCGGCTGACCACCGCTGCATCAGGCTCACGAATCACCCGTTCATAGTGGCGTCCGGGGCGGTGGACATTGGACAGGACATAGTTGCCCTTCGCGTCCACGGAAACGAATACATCGGCCTGTGCGGCGCCAGCGAGCGCGAGTAATCCGAGCAATCCTGCGTTGATGGCTTTCATTGGTACGCCTCCCCTGCCCGGCCCCGAAAAATGGGGCTATTGCCCCAATGGCCGGTAGTAAAACAGCCATACGCAAGCACTGTGCCGTAAGTGAAAAGGCCCGTAGCACAGGGGGTGCAAAAGGATGTCCAGTCATGAGCATGGCAATTGCATGCGCTTGTATAGCGACTCTGCTGTCGACTGAGGGAGATCATCATGAATCAGCGACTGTGTTATGCCCGGCGAACCCAAAGCGGGTTCACCTTGCTCGAACTGTTGGTGGTGCTGGTGGTACTGGGGTTGTTGGCCGGCATCGTGGCGCCGAAGTATTTCGCCCAACTGGGCCGTTCCGAAGTGAAAGTGGCCAAGGCGCAGATAGAAGGCTTGAGCAAAGCCCTGGACCTTTACCGCCTGGAGGTCGGCCATTACCCATCGACCGAACAAGGCTTGCAGGCGCTGGTCAGCGCCCCCGCCGACGAACCGCGCTGGACCGGCCCGTACCTGCAGAAAAAACTCCCGCAAGACCCCTGGGGCCGCAACTACGCCTATCGCTATCCCGGTGAAAACAGCGAGTACGACCTGTTGTCCATGGGCAAGGACGGGCAGCCCGGTGGCGAAGGCGAGAACGCCGAAGTCACCAACTGGAACTGACGGGAATGGCGACCATGCGCTTTCATCT
Source organism: Pseudomonas sp. BF-R-19 (assembly GCF_019956445.1). Classification (NCBI taxonomy): domain Bacteria; kingdom Pseudomonadati; phylum Pseudomonadota; class Gammaproteobacteria; order Pseudomonadales; family Pseudomonadaceae; genus Pseudomonas; species Pseudomonas sp. BF-R-19. Next base: position 1,478 of record NZ_JAHBDN010000104.1, on the reverse strand, counting down.
CAAGGCCGTCGGCAAGGCCGGTGTCGTCTCGATGACCGTCGAGGCGCCGGGGCACAGCGAAGCCAGGCGCATCGCCGAAGACCAGGGCCTGCGGGTGGTCAGCCTGCACGCCGAGCGAAATTGGCGCGCGTTGCGCCTGCACAAGCGCGAGACGTTCAACCTGGTGTTGTTCAGCCAGGAACTGACCACTCTGCTCAACGCCGGTCTGCCGTTGATCGATGCGCTGGAAAGCCTGGCGGAAAAGGAAACCGCGCCACAGGCCCGCAAAACCTTGAGTGAACTGGTGCGCCTGCTTTACGAAGGCAAATCGTTTTCCCAGGCCCTGAGCCAGCTGTCGGCGGTTTTCCCGCCGCTGTACGTGGCGCTGGTGCAGTCCAGCGAGAAGACCGGCGCCGTGGGCGACGCCCTGGGCCGCTATGTCAGCTATCGCCAGCGCATGGACGAGGTGCGCCAGAAGATCATCAGCGCTTCGATCTACCCCTTGTTGTTGCTGGTGGTGGGCGGTGGCGTGGTGTTGTTTCTGATGGGGTATGTCGTACCGCGCTTCAGCCTGGTGTTTGAAGGGCTGGGGTCGAACCTGCCATGGATGTCGCAGATCCTGATGAGCAGCGGCATGTTCCTGCACGCCCATCAGGGCGAATTCTTCGGTGGCTTGCTGGCCATCATCGTCGCCCTCACCCTGCTCCAGCGCCAACCGGCGTTTCGTCGGGGGCTGGACCGCCTGATCGAAAAACTCCCCGCGGTGCACCAGCGCATCTTCATGTATGAACTGGCGCGCTTCTACCGTTCGCTGGGGATTCTGCTGCAAGGCGGCATTCCCCTGGTCACCGCCATGGGCATGGTCCGAGGCTTGCTCACCGTCGCCTCCCGCGCGCGCCTGGACCAGGCCTGCGAGCGGGTGCGCGAGGGGCAATCACTGTCTGCCGCGCTGGAACTCAATCACCTGGTAACCCCCGTGTCCCTGCGCCTGCTGCGCGCCGGCGAACAGTCCGGCAACCTCGGGCAGATGATGGAACGCAGCGCCGACTTCTACGACGAAGAAATCAGCCGCTGGATCGAATGGTTCGTGCGGCTGTTCGAACCCTTGCTCATGACCTTCATCGGCCTGTTGATCGGGGTGATCGTGATCCTGATGTACATCCCGATTTTCGAACTGGCCTCGAGCATTCACTGACCCTTTGGTACCGGCCTGGCTGAACGTTGCATTCTTTTTCATTGTTCCCGCCGAATAAATCGGTGCGTTGAACTGTTCATTGAGTTCCCACGGGAAAAAAAGCAGCGCATTGCAATGTTCATCTACGTTCCAATCTGAATTAAAAGACGGAGAACGACATGCTCATCAATAAGCTTTTACTGGCAGTAGCTATTGGCGCGGTTTTGTCGGCGTCTACCGTATTGATTCCGGACAGCCTGTCCGGAGTTTCCAGTGCTCAGGCCAAGGATGGGGGTAGTGGCGGTGGCGGCGGCAGCGGTGGTGG
>NZ_JAHBDN010000114.1:0-200229 GCF_019956445.1 Pseudomonas sp. BF-R-19 | reverse complement strand
TGGTTGGCGATGCAGGGACTGGTGTGGTTTTTCGCCTGACCGGGGATTTCCAGGCGTTGATCATGAGAGCTGTTGATTCGAACTGACACGGTTCTTAAGGCTGATGATGTATCCATTGTGGGAGCGGCGTATATCAAACATTTTGATAGTTATCGCCGATAATTCAGCCTAAGCGTCCTCCGGAACCTGCTGTTACAATGCCGGCTCTGCGAATCTTCAGACTTTTAGATCAGGAGCACACCGGTGCCTGTCGTTTTTGTCGCCGCTTCCAAGCTGCCAACGCCTTTTGCGCAATTCACCATGCATGGCTTTCTCGATGAAGCCACCGGCCGCGAGCACGTTGTGCTGAGCCTGGGTGAGATTGCCGACGGTGCCCCGGTACTCGGCCGGTTGCACTCCGAATGCCTGACGGGCGATGCCTTGTTCAGCCAGCGTTGCGACTGCGGTTCGCAACTGGAGGCCGCCTTGCAGGCCATCGCCCGCGAAGGTTGTGGCGTGTTGCTCTACCTGCGTCAGGAAGGCCGGGGCATTGGCCTGTTGAACAAGATCCGTGCCTACGAACTGCAGGACGGTGGCGCCGATACCGTCGAAGCCAACGAACGCCTGGGCTTTGCCGCCGACCAGCGTGACTACGCCATGTGCCTGCCGATGCTGGAGCACCTGGGCGTCAAGTCCCTGCGCCTGATGACCAACAACCCGCGTAAGGTCAAGGCCTTGACCGACATGGGTATCGTGGTCGCCGAGCGCGTGCCGCTGCACACCGGCCACAACCCGCATAACCGACTCTATCTGGCGACCAAGGCCAGCAAGCTCGACCACATGATGGGCAATGAGCATCAGGGCGAGGTAGACCGGGCGTGACCCGCGGTCAGGTGCGGCGGCGACTGTCCATCAACTGGTGGCAATACCTGGCGCTGGCCTTGCTGCCGCTGTTTGTGATCAATGCGGTGTTCGGCCAGAGTGAAGCCATTCTGCCGGTGCTGGCGATGCCGTTGTTCATCGCCGGAGTCGCCTCGATGTTTGTCAGCCTGAAGTTTTTCGGCGCCTACAAACACGCACTGATTGCCACCCAGAAAGCCCTCGATACCCCTGAAGAACCTGGCGCCTGGATCAGTCTGGCGGCCAAGCGGCGCACGGCATTCCTCGCCGCCGGGCTGCCGGCCTGGATCGGTGCCCTGGCGGTGTTCGTCGGTCTCGAGGCTGTGCCGCTGATGCTGCTGGCACTGTCGACCGCCGTGCTGTTCTACCTCTACCGTATTCCGCGTCAACTCGGTTGATGCGCGCGGTCTGGCTGGCGGTGTCGCTACTGGCCGCCAGCGGCTCGGCAGTCGCGGTCGAGCGGGTAGTCAGCCTCGCACCGTCGCTCTCTGAAATCGTCGTTGAACTGGGTTCCGCCGACCTCCTGGTCGGTGTGCTGGACGCCGGTGAACGACCTGCCGAACTCAAGGACCTGCCCTCCGTTGGCCGCTATGGCCAGTTGGACATGGAGCGCTTGCTCAGCCTGAAACCCGATCTGTTGCTGCTATGGCCCGGTAGCGTCGGCCCGGCCCAGCGTGATCAGCTCAAGCGACTGAATATTCCCACCTACGTCGCCGAACCCCACAGCCTGAACCAGCTCGCCGCGCAGATCGAGGCCATTGCCGCTCAGCTCGATCGGTCTGAGCGCGGAATTTCATTGGCCAGCGATTTACGCCAGCGGCTGGATGAATTGCGCCAACGCTATCGACGGGACAAGCCGTTACGGGTGTTTTATCAGGTCTGGGATCGGCCGCTGTATACGGTTGGCGGCGAGCAGATCATCAGCGATGCGCTGGAGGTCTGCGGTGCGCAAAACGTATTTGGTGATCTGAAACTGCCGGCACCGCAAGTCAGCGTGGAAGCGGTGTTGCAGCGTAATCCCGAGGTGATACTGGCTAGCGATCAGGCGCAGCTCGATGCGTGGAAAGCCTGGCCGCAGGTGGCGGCCGTGGCACAAGGACAGTTGCGATTGGTGAAGGACAAGGGCCTGGAGCGGCCGAGTGGTCAGATGATCGAGGCCACCGCCAAGCTTTGCCAATTGATCGCGCCCGACCGCTGAGACCGAGTTGACTGTTTCGCGAGCAAGCCCGCTCCCACAGGATCGCGCTAAACCTGTGGGAGCGGGCTTGCTCGCGAAGAGGCCGGCCCAGACAGTACAAAGCCCGGATCAGATCTCCGGTGTCCAGGTCACCCCGAGCATCCACGTCTGACCTTCCTCGCGATACCCGTACTGGCTACCTTGGAAGCTGTACAACGCCCGGCTGTAACCCTTGTCCAGCAGGTTATCGACCTTCAGCTCCAGCCTGATTTCACGATTGAGCTCCCAACTGCTACGCAGTCCCAACAAGGCATAACCGCCCAACGGCTGTTGATTGTTCAAGTCGTCGTAGCTGCTGCTGACCGCTTGCCAACTGGCACCGAGGCCCAGGCGATCGAACTGTCGGTCCAGATCCCAGCTCAAGGTGCGCCGCGAACGCCGGGCCAGGGTGTGGCCCGTATCACGGTCGCGTGGGTCGATGATCGCAATGCCAAGGTTGCTCTGCCAGCCAAACAGTTTCTGCTTCAGTGCGGCTTCGAAGCCGTTGATTCGCGCGGAAGCAACGTTCTCCGGGCGCAAGTTGTTGCCTAAGATGATCGCGTCTTCAAGGTCGGTGCGATACAGCGACGTCTCCAGGCGACTGTTCTCGGTCAATTGGCTGCGCCATTGCAGCTCATAGCTTTTCGAGGTTTCAGGCTTCAGGTCCGGGTTGCTGAAGTCGGGGTAGTACAGGTCGTTGAAGGTCGGCGCGCGGAAGCCTTCGCTGTAGGTCAGCAGCACTTCGTTGTCCAGGTTCAGCGGCAGGCTGAAGGTGCCGCTCCAGGTGTTCTGGCTGCCGAACTGCTGGTTATCGTCGTGACGCAAGCCCAGCTCTGTGGAGAAACTGTCGGCCCGATAGCGGTGCTGGATGTACGCCGCACGGTTCCAGCGACTGTCCTCATCGAATGCGGTGCTGCTGTTGATGCGGTCTTCATACCAGTCACCGCCGAGCAGCAAACTGTTGCGCTCGTTGAGCGTCAAGTCGTTCTGCCAGTTCACCGAATCGCGGTAGGTGTTGAACACGCTGCGCTCATCGCTGAGCTTGTCCAGGGTCTTCTCGCGGTTTTCGCTGTGGCCGAACTCGATGCGGGTTTTCCACAGATCATTGATGCGCGCGTCGATGTAACTGCTGACACTGCTCACATCGAATTCGTTGTAGGGCTGCTGTTGGACCGACTCGAACGTATTCATGTCGAAGCGCCCGAACGGGTTGTCGAACTCGCTTTTTCCGCGGTTATCCAACGCGTTGGCGCCGATTTCGATGTCATCGCTGAGTGCGTGGCTCAAGCTCAGGCTGAACGACTGGTTTCGGTACTGGTCATGGTCGCCGTCGCTGGGGTATGACTCATGGGTGCGATTGATCCCGGCGGTTTCGTCGAGGCTGGCGCCGAGGTTGAAGCGGGTCTGTTCATCGCCGCCGGACAAACCGAGGCTGCGCTCCCAGGTCTGGTTGCTGCCGAAGCCGACGTGCATCCGCGGCTGAAGGCCTTGTTCGCCGCCACGGCGGGTGAAGATCTGGATGACTCCGCCAATCGCATCACTGCCATAAATCACCGAGCGGGAGCCGCGCAGCACTTCCACGCGCTCGACCTGCTCGATGTTGATGTGTTGCAGGTTGCTGTCGCCGGAGGTCGAACTGCCGATGCGCTGACCGTCCACCAACACCAGGCTCTGGGCCGACTGGGTGCCACGGATGTACACACCCGGAAGGCTGCCGCGCCCGCCGGTCTGCGAGACTTGCACGCCCGGCACCCGACGCAACAGATCAGTGACGCTTTCGGGTTGCAGGCGATCGATGTCTTCGCGGGTGAATACGGTGTTGGCGGCGCTGCTGTCATTGCGCGCTTCAATCTGGCGATTGGCGCTGATCAACACGTCGGGCAGCTTCAGGGCCTGGTCGCGTTCGAAGGTGTCGGCCAGCAATTGACCGGCCGGCAACAGAGTCAGCGTCAGGGCGAAGGGAGAGAGTTTCATGGGTAGTCCGTTGGTGTTTCGTGGCGCACACAAATCAAATGTGGGAGCGGGCTTGCTCGCGAAGGCGGAGTGTCAGTCAACTTCTCAGTTGAATGATCCGACGCTTTCGCGAGCAAGCCCGCTCCCACAGGGGTGTTGCATGTATCCAGGGGTTTAGATGTTGAGCAGTTGCAGGCGCTCGCGAATGGACGCTTCGATTCCCGCCTCATCCAAGCCACACTCGGCCAGCATTTGCGCAGGCTTGGCGTGTTCGACGTAAATGTCCGGCAAGCCCAGGTGCAGCACCGACTTGAGGATGTTCTCGCGAGCGAGGAATTCGCTGACCGCGCCACCGGCGCCGCCCATGATCGCGTTTTCTTCGACAGTGACCAGTAGCTCGTGGCTGCTGGCGATTTCGCGAACCAGTGCTTCATCCAGCGGCTTGACGAAACGCATGTCGACCACCGTTGCGTCCAGCGTCTCGGCGACTTTCAGGGCTTCGGCCAGTTGCACGCCGAACACCAGCAGGGCGACTTTGCTGCCCTGGCGGCGAATCACACCCTTGCCGATCTCGATAGGCTCGAGGTCTTTCTCGATAGTCGCGTTCGGGCCGTTGCCGCGCGGGTAGCGCACCGCCGCCGGGCCTTCGTACAGGTGACCGGTGGTGAGCATTTTGCGCAGCTCGTTTTCATCGCTCGGGGTCATCACCAGCATGCCGGGAATGCAGCGCAGGAACGACAAATCGAAACTGCCGGCGTGGGTCGGACCGTCTTCGCCCACCAGACCTGCGCGGTCGATGGCGAACAGCACGTCGAGATTCTGCACCGCGACGTCATGCACCAACTGGTCGTAGCCGCGCTGCAGGAAGGTCGAATAGATGGCCACCACGGGTTTGGCGCCTTCGCAGGCCATGCCGGCCGCGAGGGTGACGGCGTGCTGCTCGGCAATGGCCACGTCGAAGTAGCGCAGCGGGAAGCGTTCGCTGAAAGCGACCAGGTCCGAGCCTTCCTTCATCGCCGGGGTAATCCCGACCAGACGCGGATCGGCAGCCGCCATGTCGCACAGCCATTCACCGAACACACCGGAGTACTTCGGCCCGCTGGCCTTTTTCGGCGCGGCGGCCGGGGCGTCCAGCGGTTCGAGTTTGGTGATGGCGTGGTAACCGATCGGGTCGACTTCCGCCGGGGCGAAACCTTTGCCTTTCTTGGTGACGACGTGCAGGAACTGCGGGCCTTTCAGATCGCGCATGTTGCGCAGGGTGGCGATCAGGGTCGGCAGGTCGTGGCCATCGATCGGGCCGATGTAGTTCCAGCCCAGCTCTTCGAACAGCGTGCCGGGAACCAGCATGCCTTTGGCATATTCTTCGGTGCGACGGGCGATTTCCCAGGCACCGGGCAGGCGCGACAGCACTTTCTTGCTGCCTTCGCGCATGCTCGCATAGGTGCGGCTGGAAAGGATCTTCGCCAGATAGTTGGACAAGCCACCGACGTTGCGCGAGATCGACATGTCGTTGTCGTTGAGGATCACCAGCATGTTGGCGTCCACTTCCGGCGCATGGTTCAGCGCCTCGAACGCCATTCCCGCGGTCAACGCGCCGTCGCCGATCACCGCAATCGCCTTGCGCTCGCTGTTTTGCAGGCGGGCGGCAATTGCCATGCCCAGCGCGGCACTGATCGAGGTGCTGGAGTGGCCGACGCCAAAGGTGTCGTACTCACTCTCGGAGCGGCGCGGGAAGGCAGCGACGCCGTCCTTCTGGCGCAGGGTGCCCATGCGCTCGCGACGACCGGTGAGGATCTTGTGTGGATAAGCCTGATGACCCACGTCCCACACCAACCGGTCGTCCGGGGTGTCGAAGACGTAATGCAGCGCGATGGTCAGCTCGATCACGCCCAGCCCGGCACCGAAATGCCCACCGGTCTGGCCGACCGTGTAGAGCAATTCCAGGCGCAACTCATCGGCCAGGGTTTCCAGCTCGGCTTCGCCTAACCGGCGCAGGCCGTCCGGCGTGTTCGCGCGGTCGAGCAGGGGCGTGGTCGGGCGCTTGCGGGGAATCTCATGAAACGTCGTGGGCATCAGGCGAATCGTTATAGGTATAAAAGAGGCGGCAGTTTACCTGATGCATCGGTCCCTGCCCACGCGTTGGTTTTTTTTGGCGGATTCGCCGTCAGCTGCGGCGATCGACGATATACCGGGCCAGATCACGCAACGGCTCGGCCGCTGCGTCAAACGGTCGCAGGGCGTGCAGGGCCTGGTCGCGCAGCTCCAGGGCGTAGGCCTTGGCAGCGTCGAGGCCGAGCAGGGCCGGGTAGGTCGGTTTATCCCGGGCAATGTCGGCACCCTGGCGTTTGCCGAGGGTTTCGGTATCGCTTTCGACGTCGAGAATGTCGTCCTGCACCTGGAATGCCAGGCCGATGGCCTGTGCATAAGTCTGCAGGGACTTGAGTTCGTCTTTCTCGGCACGCCCGCTGGCCAGGGCGCCGAGTTTGACGCTGACCTCGATCAACGCGCCGGTCTTGTGCCGATGCATGTACTCCAGGGCTTTCTGATCAAGCTTCAGGCCGACCGAGCCGAGGTCGATGGCCTGCCCGCCGACCATGCCCGCCGGGCCTGCCGCCAGCGCCAGGGCGCTGACCATTTGCAGGCGGATTTCAGCCTCCGCAGTGCTCAGGCGCGGGTCGAGCAGGGCGCTGAAGGCCAGGCTCTGCAAGCCGTCGCCGGCGAGGATCGCGCAGGCTTCATCGAATTTCTTGTGGGTGGTTGGCTGGCCGCGACGCAGGTCGTCATCGTCCATCGCCGGCAAATCGTCATGCACCAGCGAATAGGCGTGGATCAGCTCCACCGCACAGGCTGCGCCGTTGGCTTGCTCGGCCTTGCCGCCCAACGCTTCGCACGCGGCGTAGGCCAACAGTGGACGCACGCGTTTGCCGCCATTCATCACGCTGTAGCGCATGGCCTCGTACAGTCGCGCCAGCTCGGGGCTTGGCGCAATGAACAGGGTTTCCAGAGCCGCATTGACGCGGGCCTGGCTGGTTGCCGAGTACGCTGCAATCATTCTGGCTGATCCGCGTCGAAGGGTTCCTCAGCCAACTCGCCATCACGCTCGAGCAGCACCTGAACCTTTTGCTCGGCCTGGGCCAGCGCCGCCTGGCAATCGCGGGTCAGACCGATGCCTTGCTCGAAAGCGGCCAGCGAGTCCTCCAGCGACAATTCGCCATTCTCCAGACGCTCCACCAGCGTTTGCAGGTCGGCGAGGGACTGTTCGAAATCCAGTGCAGCTTTTTTGCGGGCCATGGCGGCGATTTCCGGTTGACGTTAAACCGGCGCGACACTAGCAGATAGGGGGGGCAGGGGCAAATGAGCGGGGGGATTTGCTGTCGCAATTTCTGGATGAAAAAACACTGTGGAGAGGGAGCTGGCTCCCTCTCCACAGGCATCAGGTGTCCGTCGTATCGGGGTATTTGATCTGGTACCGGGTACTGCGCCCACCACCGGGCAGGCGTTGCAGGCAGTCTTTGTTCAGCAGTTCGGTCAGATGACGGGTTGCTGTCGCTTTGGATACTTTGGCGACGGACTGGTATTGAGCCGCACTGATGCCCTGCTCGAAGCCTCTTTCACCGCCATCGAGCAAGCGATTCAGTACCTTGGTTTGCTCGGCCGACAGCTCGGATCTCTGGTGTGCCTGCCAGAATCGCGCCTTGCCCAGCACACTGTCGATCCGCGTCGTGGCTTGTTGCAGACTGCGCAGAAGAGTCTGCAGGAACCACTCCAGCCACTCAGTGACATCTGTCGTAGCCTTTTGACTGGTTTCCAGCACCCGGTAGTAACCGGAGCGATCCTCAAGAATGCTTGCCGACATTGCGTAAAAACGAATCGCCTGAGCCTCGCCCTGTGCCAATGCCAGATCGGTGATGGTGCGAGTGAGGCGACCATTGCCGTCGTCAAAAGGGTGGAGTGTGACAAACCAGAAGTGTGCGAGGCCAGCACGTAGCAATGGGTCGAGTCCGGCCTGGCTTCGGCCGCTCTCAAACCAGTCTAGGAAGATTTCGAGTTGACGCTCCAGGCCCAGTCGAGGCGGCGCTTCGAAGTGCACGGTCGGCTTGTCGAGACGCCCGGAGACGACCTGCATCGGTTCATCGCCTCGCAATGCACCGACACGTATCGCCCGGGTGGCGAGGTCGCCGTCCTGCTCCGGAAACAACCATCCATGCCAGTGCAGCAAGCGATCCAGCGTCAGTGGCTCGGCAAAATGCTGCGTAGCATCGAGCATCAATTGTGCAAGACCTTCACTGCGTTGGCTGACTCTATCGCCATCAACCAGATCCAGACCCAGGCGTCGAGCCAGCGACGAACGAACGGAGCCGACGTTCAGTTGTTCTCCTTCAATGGCCGATGAGGTGACGATGTTTTGCAACAACGCATCCAGCTCACTTTGCGCGCTCAGCGAACTGCCCACAGAACTGGCCATGCCCATTAGCCGACCTTGCGCTTGAACGCACTCGCGTAACAAGGGCGCCAGGTGTTCGGCATTCCAGGTGAACCCCGGCCAATCAGGCTGCTGCCATATCCATTGAGGTGTCATGAACTTGATGCTCTAAGTGGGGGTGAGCCGATTGGAAAGGCTATTCGGCTCACATAATGAGCCGAATATGGCGCGTATTCGGCTCACCGTCCACCCATTACCGTGACTCCCACCGCAATTTCGGAGCCATCCGATTGTTAAAAAACACCCGAATGGCTAACCTTCGAGCCCTATACGACCTGGCAGTCAGGGGTCTTTCAGACGAAACGCAGTATCGGCATCTGTGCCGCGCCCAGGATCAGGCGCAAGGTTTCGTCATGCATGGCAGGAGGCGTCGCATGCGCTCATTTCTTTTGCTGCTGATCGGGTTGGCTATCGTGCCCGTGATTCTGGCTGCGCCAAATGCCGAGTTGTCGGAACCGGTGGGCGGCTGGCGTTACAACGGTCTGCTGGACCGTAGCGAAAACCCGCAAGTCGCCTATCCCACGCCGCCGATTGATCGGGGCGTGCAGCGCAATCGCACGATGATCGAAGGTCGGCTCAAGGCCATCGGCACCCAGCGCGGGCCGCACACCTTGGCGGTCAACGGCAATCCGCTGAATCTCTATACCGACGAGCAAGGGCGTTTCGCCCGGCCGTATGCGTTTGGTGCCGGCTCCAATAGCGTCGAAGTGCGCAGTGCCGAAGGCCAGTCCCTCAAGCGTGTTCAATTCTATGAAGCCAACAACCTGCGCACCCCGGCTCGGATTCGCGTGGTGCTGGGTTGGGATGATCCGAAAGCCGAACTTGATCTGCATATTGTCACGCCCGATGGCCAGCATGCCTTCTGGGCCCACTCGGCCTTGACCAATGGCGGCGGCCTCGACCCTGACGGCGTCGATGGCCCGGGGCCGGAAATGTTCACCATGACCGCGCCGCTGCATGGCACCTATCTGGTTTACGTGAACTATTGGGGCAACTTCGGCAGCGGCGGCTATAACTTCGATGAGTCCGGCAACCAGAATGAGGTAATTACCTCGCAGATCAACCTGGTGCTCAACGAAAACACCGTCGATGAAAAACGCGAGACGTTCATCGTGCCCCTGCGCGCAATCGGCGACCTGTTGCTGGTCAAGACTTTCAACTACTAGGCATCCCCGCTCCACGGATGAACATCGGGTTTTGTGAACATGAGTGATAGCACTGTTACTCCGGTCGCTGGCGCACCAGCGGTCAAACCTTCCCTGCATTGGCCGACGCTGCTGATCGGGATATGCCTGGTCGTTGGCGTGGCCGGTGGGCTGGGGTGGTTCATGCACAAACCCAAGGCCCCGGCGCCTGTGTTGGCCAGTGACAAACTGGGCATGAGCCGCCCGGATGGCCTGCTGGAAACCCATTCCCTGAGCCAATTGCCCAAGGACCTGCTGGCGGTGCCGTTCCTCAAGGAAACCCTCACCGAAGATTTCGTCTTCTATTACGAAACCCACGCCGACCGCCTGGGGTTGATCGGCAGCTTGCGGCGGATCATCTACGAACATGACCTGAAACTGCAGGACACCTTGATCGAGCAACTGTTCGATCAACCGGCGGATGTAGCGTTGTGGCGCGGGGCGGATGGGCGGCTCAAGGATTTCCTGCTGGTGATGGATCGCGGCGGGCTGGTCAAGGTGCTGGAGCCGCTAGCCAAAGTGGCGCTGGACGACTCGCAGCTGAGCAAGGTCGCTGACGTGAAGGTCGGTACCGACGACGTGGCGCTCTATCAACTCAGTTACAACGCCAGCAAGGCGCTGCTGTTCGCGTCCCATGGCGACAAACTGGTGGTGCTGTCCAATCCGGCGAAACTCTACGATCCGCAGAGCGGTGCAACGGAGGAACCGGGCAGCGTATCGACCACGGCCATTGCCGCGCTGCTCAATGGCGAAAAACTCTTCCCGGAAGCCTTCGGCCTGCCGCCTCGTGCGCCGCAGGTGAAACAACGCCTGTCGGTGAATGCCAGTGTGCTGGCCATGGGTTACCAGCGCTTCATTCCGAACTTCGCCGGCCTGCGTTTCGACATGGACGACAAGGGCTGGCACAGCTTCCTGGCCATGGATGAACTGGAGAATCAGCCGGACTTCGATTTCAAACCGATCTGGCAAGCCATGCCCATGGGCGCCAGCGCTTGCGTGGCGTTGCCGCTGGCTGCCGAACAACAGAAACCGCTGCTGGTGAAACTCGGTGCCGAAGATGACGTGGCACAAGCGTTGACCGAACACATGGCCGGTGCGGCGGGGCTTTGCTGGTACGCTGATTCGCGTCTGTACACGCCGTTGCTGGTGGCCAGTCTGAGCGACGAGGATGGCGGCACGCTCGATGGCGATCTGGGCAAGCTGTTCGGCTCGATGGTCGGCGCCTATGAAAGCAATGTCGCCGAGCACGCATTCCCGGTGGTGGAGAAACAGGAAGGGCAGAGCCATCAGTGGCAGCGGCAAGTCAGTTCCAGTTTCGGCCCGTACAAAGCCAAGGACGCCGAGAATCCAGAGGCGATCAGCGGCAGGGCGTACATGCGTGTGAGCCTGGCCCGCCATGGCTCAACCTTGCTGTTTTCCCTCGACGACAAGCTTGTGGACAAGGCCCTCGGCACCCTCGACAAACGCTTCCCGCCGATGGCCGACGTGGTACCGAAAGACCTGTTGATGCCGGTCTATTTTGGTCCGGATTCGATGGCGCAACTGATGCAGCAGGAAACCCTCGACAGCCTGCCTCAGGACATGGAACCGGTGTTCTACAACGCTGCGCAAACCTACCTGATCCCCAAGCTACGCAAGCTCGGCGGCTACGGTAAATACGCCCTGACCTTACCCGAAGGCAGCGAGCCCGACGGCCATTGGCAATGGCTGCCGCTGGAGTGGAAAGCCCTGTGACGGCATTGATCCGAAGTCTCGGCCTTCTGGCATTGTTGCTGAGCGCGGGTGCCCGCGCTGTCGAGGCACCGTCACTCGACCCACAGCAATCCCAGGTGTTTCGTGCCTGGTTCGTGCGCATCGCCCAAGAGCAACTGAGCCAGGGCCCGAGCCCGCGTTGGTATCAGCAAGACTGCGCCGGGCTGGTTCGCTTCGCCGCTAACGAAGCGCTGAAAGTCCATGACGACAAATGGCTGCGCAGCAATGGCCTGTCCAATCGCTACCTGCCGCCGGAGCTGCAACTGAGCGCCGCCCAGCGCGGTCTTGCCCAGCAATGGCAGCAAGGCGCTGGCAAGGTCGGGCCGTACGTCAATGCGATCAAATTGATCCAGTTCAACAGCCATCTGGTCAGCCGCGATGTGTCTCAAGCACGCCCTGGCGACCTGATGTTTTTCGATCAGGGCGACGACCAGCACCTGATGATCTGGATGGGCCGCTACATCGCCTATCACACCGGCACCAGCACCCCCACCGACAACGGCATGCGTTCGGCAAGCCTGCAGCAACTCATGACATGGAAGGACACCCGATGGATACCCGACGCAGCCAACCCCAACTTTATCGGCGTCTATCGACTGAATTTTCTTTCCCAATGATCGGTGCCCGCATGCTGCGTTTTCTGTCTCTGATGTTGGTATTGGTACTGCCTTTCTCGGCGGTAAACGCTGAAGACTCGGTCCCGTCCAGCGGCTATGCGCCGGTGGCCGGCGAGAGTTTTTTCCTGCTGGCCGACAGCAGCTTTGCCAGCGATGAACAGGCGATGGTGCGCCTTGAAGCGCCGGGCCGCGACTATCGCCGGTTTCGCATGGAACCCTACGGCGGCGCCGACATTCGGGTGTATCGCATCGACAAACCGCTGGATTTTCTCAAGCGCCAGAAGAACCTGCATCGGGTGGTCAGCGATGGCCAGTTCAAGGGTGAAGGTCTGTCCAACACCCTCGCTTACCTGTGGGATAACTGGTATCGCAAATCCCGTCGGGTGATGCAGCGGGCGTTTTCCTACGAGTCGCGTAAACAAGTCACCGAGGAAGTGCCGGAACTGAAGATGGGCAATGCGATGGCCGCGCCAACGCCCTACGATGCGCAGCCGCAATTTGCGCTGATACCGGGTTTGCCGGTGGTCAGCCAGTTCCGTTATCCGTTGTGGCAGGCCAAGCCGATCCAGCCACCTGCGGGGGTGAATCTGGCCGGGTCTTCCAGCGAGTTCGTCAGCGTCGCGCCGGGCAACGTGTACATCCCGTTGGGCAATCTCAAACCGGGTCTTTATCTGGTGGAAGCGCTGATTGGCAAGTACCGCGCGACCACCATGGTGTTTGTCTCCAACACCGTGGCGGTGAGCAAGATCGCCGGTGACGAATTGCTGGTGTGGGCCGCGCGCAAACACGAAGGCAGCTCGGTGCCGAAGGTCAATGTGCTGTGGACCGATGGCCTCGGCGTGATGAGCAGCGGCGCCACCGATACCGACGGCTTGCTGCGCCTGAAACACGTCAGCCCTGAGCGTTCGTTCGTGATCGGCGAAGACGAAGAGGGCGGGGTGTTCGTCTCCGAGAATTTCTACTACGACAGCGAAATCTACGACACCAAACTCTATGCCTTCACCGACCGGCCGCTGTATCGACCGGGTGATTGGGTGTCGCTGAAAATCGTCGGGCGTGAATTCAAGAACGCGCGGGACTCGGTGCAGCCAAGTGCCGCTGACGTCAATGTAACGGTGCTGGATGCGACCGGCACGGCGCTGCAATCCCTCGATCTGAAGCTCGATTCCAAGGCAGGCACTCAAGGCCGATTCCAGTTACCGGACAACGCCGTGGCCGGTGGATATGAACTGCGTTTCAACTACAAGGATCAGGCCTACAGCAGCGCTTTTCGCGTCGCTGAATACATCAAGCCGCACTTCGAGATTTCGCTCAATCTGGCCAAGCAGGATTACCGTACTGGCGAGCCGGTCAAGGGCAATCTGGTGCTGCTGTACCCGGACGGAAAACCGGTGGCCAATGCGAAATTGAGCCTGAGCCTGCGCGGGCAAAAGCTGTCGATGGTCGACAACGAACTGCAGTACCTCGGGCAATTTCCGGTGGAACTGAGCAGCACCGAATTGACCACCGACGCCAAGGGCAATGCGTCCCTCGACTTACCGGCAGCGGAAAAACCGAGTCGCTACATGCTCACGGTGTTTGCCAGCGACGGCGCGGCGTATCGGGTCAAGACCACCAAGGAAATCCTCATCGACCGTGGCGCGGCGAACTTCCGCTTGAGCGCGCCTCAACGCTTCAGCGCGGTGGGTGACAAGGTTGCCTTCAGCTACACCCGCGAAGGCGAGCAAGCCGATGCCGTTACGCCAGGCAGCTACGGCTGGGTACGCCTGGAAGACCAGAGCACCGGCGAAGGCAAACTCGCGGCAACCGACAAGGGGTTCACCCTGGCCTTTGACCGGCCGGGCACCTACAACCTGACGCTCAAGGATGATCATGGCCGGGTGGTCGGCGCCACCGGTCATTCGGTTACCGGCGAAGGTGTCAAAGCCGTACCCGGCACCGTGGAAATCGTCCTCGACAAGCCCGAGTACATCGCAGGCGATGAAGCGCTGGCGCTGATCACTTTCCCCGAGCCAGTGAGCGATGCGCTGCTGTCTCTGGAGCGCGACAAGGTCGAAGCCACTGCGTTGCTGTCCAAGGGCGGCGACTGGCTGAAGATGGAAAAACTCAGCGATACCCAATACCGCGCGCGCATCCCGGTGAAGGACGGTTTCGCACCGAACCTGACCTTCTCGGTGCTGTACACCAAGGGCGGCCAATACAGTTTCCAGAATGCCGGCATCAAGGTGGTAACGCCACAGATCGACGTGGCCATCGTCACCGATAAAGAAACCTATCAGCCGGGCGAAACCGTGTCGGTGGACCTGACTACCCAGTTCGCCGGCAAAGCGATTCCCGCGCACCTGACGGTCAGCGTGGTCGATGAAATGGTCTACGCCCTGCAACCGGAAGTGGCGCCGAGCATCGACCAGTTCTTCTATCACCCACGGCGCAACAACGTGCGCACCAGTGCCAGTTTGTCGTTCATCAGTTATGACGTCGCCTTGCCGGGTAGCCCCGGTGCGCCGGGCAAAGCCAATCGCAGTGAGCGCGGCGTGAAGGTACTGGAGCGACCGCGCCGCGAGGACGTCGACACGGCGGCGTGGCAACCTGAGTTGCTGACCGATGCCAACGGCAAAACCCGCTTCACCTTCAAGATGCCCGACTCCCTGACCCGCTGGCGCATTACCGCCAGGGCCATCGCCGATGGCGGGCAGGTCGGGCAGAAGAAGCAATTCGTGCGCTCGGAAAAACCGCTGTACCTGAAGTGGAGCGGCCCGACCCGATTCCGCGCCGGCGACAAACCGGACCTTGGTGTGTTCGCTTTCAGCCAGGCCGAGAAACCGGTCAAGGCCGAACTGGTGACCCGTTACGCCGGCAACGAACAGCGGCTGCCTGTGACCCTGAACAGCGGCATCAACTACATCCCGTTGCCGGCATTTGCACTGGCCAATGGCGAGTGGAGCGCCGAACTGGTGCAGGATGGCAAAACCGCTGATGCCCTGGCGGTGCGCCTGAGCGCGACCGGTGAAGGTTGGCAGGTGACTCAAGCCCAGAGCCTTGATGTGAGTGAGGGCGATACGCCGCTGACGCTGCCGACAGACGCCAGTGATATCCGCCTGCGTCTGGACGACAGTCCGCAAGCGTTGTTCCGTTCTGCCCTCGACGATCTGCTGAGCTACCCCTACGGCGGCGTCGAGCAGACCGCCAGTCGCCTGCTGCCCTTGAGCATCGCTTACCCGACGCTGGCGGCGAATCCGCAGATCCGCGATCGCCTGCGCCTGATCATGCAAAACAGTCGCTTGCGCCTGGTACAAATGGCCGGCCCTTCGGCGAGCTTCACCTGGTGGGGCATGGACGGCGAGCCGGATGCCTTCCTCACCGCCTACGCCTATTACGCCGACTGGCACGCCAGCCAGGTGCTGGAACTGAGCCTGCCGCCGGAGCATTGGCAGCGGGTGCTGGAGGTCTACGCCAAGCAGGCGAAGAACACGCCGCTGTTGCAGCGGGCGCTGATCCTGTCGTTCGCCAAACAGATGCAGTTGCCGGTCAACACCTTGCTCAGTGGCTTGATGGACGACCTGGGGAAAGCGGGCGAGGGCTCTGCAGCGAACCTGATGGAGGACGGCGAAGACAGCCTCGTCATGAGCGATCCGGATTCAGCCTTGGGGCTGGCTGCCGCACGAGTGCTGACGGCATCGCTGGCCAGGCAAGCGAAGGTCGCTTTGCCGGACGCGTTCAACCGGCAACTGGCCGACGCGCAGCAACGTCTGGCGGTCAGTTCCCAGCCGTTTGCCGAAGCGCTGAACCTGTCGCTGCAACCCTTCGATCAGGCTCACGCTCAAGCGTTGTTGCAACGTCTATTGCCGCAGCAATCGACCCTGGAGCGGGCGTTGGCGTTGACTTGGCTGCAACGCAGCATCGAGCAGGCATCGCCCACCATTGCGTTGGCGCCGGGTGACGGCTGGAAGAAGCAGTACGGGGTTTCTGGTGAGATGTATTGGACGTGGCAGGGGGCTGCGCCAGTGCCGACGGTATTGACGCTGACCGGCGCGCAAGAGCGTCCGCTGCGCGCTGCATTGAGCTACCGCAGCCAACAGCCGGCGGTCGATCCGATGGCCGTGACCATCACCCGTCGCCTGTCGCGACTGGTGCCGGGGGATGAGGCCTTCACTTTCAAACTTGAAGCGGTCGGCAACACGCCATTGTCCAGCGACAACCTCTATCTCGATGAAGTGATCGTCACCAGCAAAGCCGCCAGACCGTTGCGTTACGGCATGCTGGAAGTGCCGTTGCCACCGGGCGCCGATGTCGAACGCACCACCTGGGGCATCAAGCTCATGGGCAAGGCCGGCACCGAACCGACGGCGCTGGAGAAGGCGCGATTCGAACCGGGGCAAATGGCTTATGCCGTTCCGGTCGATGCCTTGAGTGGCGAATTGCGTCTGCGGCACTTGCTGCGATTCTCGCAGAAGGGGCAGTTCAACTTGCCGCCGGTGCGTTTCACTCAAGTTTATGCGCCGCAGCATCAGGCGTTTGAGCAAAAAGCCGCCCTTGGCCAGGTCACGGTTCACTGACGTGCACAGGCTGCTGATAGGTGGGTTGCTGTGTTTGATCCCTGTGCTGGCGACGGCGCAGGACGAACCTTTGCGCCTGGCCTTCAAGGGCGATTTGTTGTCGCTGAGCCGAACTCAGGTGATCAACCGCGAGCCGTTGCCGCCGACCTTGCAGACGCCGCTGGGCAGTGTGTGGAAGTTGTTCGTCTACGCCTGGCTGGTCGATAGCGGTGCGCGTGAGCCGGCTTATGAATGTCGCGGCCAGTCGAAGGAAGAGGTTTATTGCTGCACGGCGGGCGGCAGGATCGAGCGTGATCAGGCGTTGGTGAAGTCATGCGGTCTGTATTTCGAACCCGCGCGGTTGGGCATCAGCGATGCAAATTGGCGAGCCTATTGGCAGAGCCGGCAGGCTCCGCAATGGCTGCTGGATTTGCCTTCGTTGCAACCGGCTACTCGGGTTTCGGTGGCGGAACTGTTGGAGGTGTTGGGCGTGCTGCCGGCGCAGGATCAAGCCCGGCGTGTGTTGCTCGATGTGGTGCTCAATGCCGCTGATGGCCAAGCCGTCGGCGAACTCGGCAGCCGTCTGCGGGTGAAGACCTGGAGCTGGTTGGCGGATCAGGACGCAACATCGCGTCAGGGCGGGTTTGCCGGTTGGACGGCGGATGGTACACCGGTCTGGGCCGGCGGGCGCGGTACGAGTCAACGGGTTCTTCGAGATTACGCGCAGGCACTGTCTACGGTGATTCCTGTTGCATGGCCTGCGGATGCAGGGCGGTGCGTAGAGGTCGACCTGTTCTCCCGCTATCCACTTCGGGGCGTGCTGTCAGGGGGTACCGCGGTGACTTCCGGGGCATTGCAGGGTGACTACCGCGTTGAATTCGCCAACGGCAATGCGCTGGATATTCACAGCGACGGCGAACTGTTTCTACTGAACGACAAGCTCGTGGCTCGTCTGGTTCGCGAAGAGTACGTTGCCCGTGTTCTCCAGCGCGAAGCCAGCGCCGAACCGGTCGAGGCCGCCAAAGCCCTGGCCGTGGCCATCCGCACCTACCTGCTGCAAAACGCCACGCGCAGCGGTGACTGCCTGAGCATCGACGACAGCAGCAGCCGTCAGCGAGTCGCACCGCGTCCGGCGTCGCCCGAGTCTCGCGATATCGCCGCGTGGACCAGCGACCTGGTGCTGGCCGGCAGCACCGTCACCTACCATTCCGATCAGCCCGGCCCGGACAAGCTGTCCTGGCAGCAAGCCGTCGAACAGGCCCGTGCCGGCCAGCGCTACGACGCTATCCTGCTGCACGCCTACCCACGCGCCAGTCTCAGTCGCTGGGACAACCCGGTCGCGTCCTGCGAAGCGTTGCCCGCCGCACAAGAATGGTTGCAGAAACAACGGCGCGGCTGGCGCCCAAAGCTTGAAAGCGAAACCGGCTACAACGAAGTCAGCACCTTCGCCGTCTGCCACCTGGCCTTCGGCCGCCCCTATGTCGACCGCGAACGTCAGCGCATCTACGTACGCGGCGCGCAGACGCTGCAAGATCGCCTCGACCTGACCCACGAATACCTGCACCTGGCCTTCGAAGCACATCCCAACGGCCAGGATGAAACCTACATCGAAGGGCTCGCCCGCCACCTCTTGCTGGAATAGACCATGAAACTCCGTTCTCCACAGGTCTTGCTGTTGCTCTGTTCGCTGGTGGCGTTGCCATCGGTGATGGCGGCTGACAGCGTCAAACTCGACACCCCCGCAGGCGGCTGGCGCACCGGCGCGCCTGAGGGCGAAGGGGAAAACTTCCGGCAGACCGTCAACTACCCAGCCTCGTCGGTGAATACCCCGGCAGGGCAGGCCAACACCGCTCGCATCAGCGGGCAGATCAAAGCCACAGCCAAATCCACAGAACCCGGCCGGCTGATCGTCAACGGAGTGAGCATGCCGCTGAAAATCGACCCGGCCGGCCGCTTCGATCGCCCGTTCTCATTCCCCAACGGCAGCAACAGCGTCGAGGTTCGCAGCCCCGATGGCCAGCAACGTCAGCGCACGCAATTTCTCAACAGCAGCGGCGGTGCAACCCCGGCCAAATTGCGCGTATTGCTGGCGTGGGACAGCGACAACACCGACCTCGACCTGCACCTGATTACCCCCGACGGCGCCCACATCTGGTACGGCGACCGCGTCGCCCCCAACGGCGCCGCGCTCGACGTCGACGTCACCACCGGCTTCGGCCCGGAAATCTTCGCCATGCCCGCGCCGATCAAGGGGCAATATCTGGTCTATGTGAACTACTTTGGCGGCGGTTACAGCAGTGATGAAGAGGGGCAGGAAGACGCGGTGCAAGCGCTGACCACGGCGCAGGTGACGGTGATTACCGAGGAAGGCACGCCGAGCGAGAAGATGGAGACCTTCCTGGTGCCGATGCGTGCGGTGGGGGAGTTGACGTTGGTGAAGTCGTTCAGCTATCCGTGAGGCTGAGGTACAACTTGCGCAGGGTTTGCACACGGCGAGGTGGAGGCCTATTAGCGTTGTTTCATGCAGAAGTACATTGTGAATGTTCCTGCATCGGTATCAGGAGTAATTGAAAGGGCCCTCCCACTGACATGGAAATGCCCTGACGTGAATGATCTTCGTAGCGATACCTCTCTCGATTCTGCTTTCAACGAAATCACCCAACTGATTGTGACCGCGCGACAACGCGCCATGCAGGCGGTCAACACCGAGCTGATTGAGCTGCACTGGCAGGTTGGTGCCTACATCAGTCGCAAAATTGAAGCGGCGGAGTGGGGTGATGGAGTGGTGGCACAACTGGCTCAGCACCTGGCCTATACACAGCCTGGATTACGGGGGTTCACTCGTGCGAATCTTTTTCGCATGCGCAAGTTTTACGAGGCCTATAGGCATGATGCAAAAGTCGCAGCACTGCTGCGACTTTTGCCCTGGACCCAGAATTTGATCATCCTCAACCAGAGCAAACACCCGGAGGAGCGTGAGTTTTACCTGCGCATGGCAATCCAGGAGAAGTGGTCGAGCCGCGAACTGGAGCGTCAGTTCAAGGCGGCTCTGTTTGAACGTTCAGTGGTCAGCCCGGCAAAAGTCTCAGCACCGCTGAGACAAATTCATCCCCTGGCCCTGGACGTGTTCAAGGATGCCTATGTGGTCGAGTTTCTGGCTCTGGAGCGTGGTCATGCAGAGACAGACTTGCATGGAGGCCTGTTGCACAAGCTCAAGGATTTTCTGATCGAACTGGGCAGGGACTTCTGCTTTGTGGGTTCACAATATCCGTTGCAGGTAGGTGGGCGGGACTTTGCGCTGGATTTGTTGTTTTTCCACCGTGGGCTGAACTGCCTGGTGGCGATCGAACTCAAGGTCGGGCGCTTTGAGCCGGAATACTTGGGGAAGATGGATTTTTATCTTGAAGCATTGGACCGCAATGTCCGCAAGCCACACGAAAACCCGGCGCTCGGCGTATTACTGTGCGCGAGCAAGGAGGACGAAATCGTCGAGTACGCCCTGAACCGCTCACTGTCGCCGGCCTTGATCGCGGAGTACCACACCCAATTGCCAGACAAAAAACTGTTGCAAGCCAAGTTGCAGGAGTTTTATGCGCTGAATACTGAAGGGGTTGGGTGATTTTTGTTGTGAATCATTTTTTTGAGGCATTAAAAAGCCGGCTTGTGGTTAGCTTTTTATGTAGTTAAGTAATTGAAAATTAATAAATTATAGTTTTTATAAAACCTATTGTTCCCCCATTTGTTCATCCACTTTTTGACGATTTCTTTTGATTTTTTTCCGGTAAAGACCGGCTTTTTTGGTCGGTTTTTTTTGTTTGGTTGTTGCCCGAATTGAGCTTTGATCGAGCATCGAGAAAACGGTCGAGGAGGTCGAATTGAGAGACGTACTTTCGTGCTTAACTCGAGTTTTGCATTCCGCCTCTGACGGAGCCGTAAGATCAATGGTTTGGAAATGAGAATCATCCCGATACCGAGTTTTTCTATAAGTGTAGGGGGATTTACTGACCAATCGTCGAGGAGACGGGGATTTGTGCGGCGTGAAGGCGCTTTGCCTTTACCTTGCTCCGAGTGCTGGATATTGTGACATCCATCAAACTCCAGGCAGACCGCTGTTTCCCAAGGATGGCATCTTGAGCGCACCGAGAAATCGGCAGCGCCCCTACAAAGCCTCTCTTGTTATCGCGGCCAGCTGAAGCTGAGCATCGGTTTACCGTGCCCGGAAAAAACCTATCAGGCAGTTGCCCCAAAAATTAGCGGTGATCGACGTGAACTCAGGCCCTGAATCATTGGCTGTCCAACGGTATGAACTTGTTCTGCAATGGATACTGGAACTGGTCCCCGCAGACGGGACGGCCGTTGGCAACAAGTCACTCAGGGACCGGATCGATCGGCGAGCTGAGCTTCAGAATTTTGCTGTCTCTGAGGAAGAATACTGGAGTCTTCGCGACGAGCTCATTACCAAGGGACTGCTCAATAAAGGTAGCGGCCGGGGAGGGTCGGTTTATCGGTTCGATACCGAGTCCAAGGGTCATTCAAAGTCCATTGATCCAGCGCCTCTTACCGATTGGGATGACCTTGATACGCCCCCAAGCGAGATACCGGAAAGCCTGGAGAAGCTGAGAAGCAGGCTTCTCGACCTCAGCGCTCGCAATCGGCTGCTGAACTTTTCACATGCGCGCTCCAAACGTTTCGTACGGATTATTGATGAGTTGCCGGATCACCTGTTCGATACCTTGGCAGATGAAAAATCCATGCGATTTGCTGCTGTTCCTGAACCAACGGAAAGGCAGCTACTTACCCACGGCTTTTTGAAGCTGGACGAAAAGACAGGCGCAGTTGTTGAGTTAAAGAAACAGCCCACGGCAGAAGTCTGGGCGCAGATCCTCGGTATAGCGACCAGCTATGAGCTACCACTGCCCCCTGAAACCGGGCAAACAGGTAAGCATTCTGACGACGCGATTCAGACGCTTTATTACCCCGTGGAGATGGAGTCGCGGCTACAGATTCTGTATACCCAGTCGCGATCGGCACTCGAGGAAACGGGTGCGAACATTCTTTATCTCGCGCTCGGGTTCCTGGAGTGGGATGACTCAGTCGCAGGTAAAGACAGCACCCGCCTAGCGCCGCTGATGCTGGTGCCAGTGAATCTGGAGAAAGGCAAACTCAATCCTCAAACCGCGACGTTCGAATACCGCGTACATCCTACTGGCGAAGACATTCTTACCAACCTTTCATTACGGGAAAAGCTTCGCGTCGATTTTGGTATCGCGCTACCGCGGATAACCGACGACAGCACGCCCGAGGAATACTTCGAGCGCATTGTTGAAACGGTGCTGAAGGTTAAACCTGACTGGAAGGTTCATCGTTACGCATCGCTTGGCTTGTTCGAGTTTGGCAAGTTGATGATGTATCTCGACCTTGATCCAGGTCGTTGGAAAGACCAATCGTTGCTGGATCATGGCCTGGTTAAGCGGCTAACAGGGATGGACGGTTTACCGGCCGATTCGACAGGAAAGCAAGGCGCATTTTGCGTCGAGCATTCAATAGACGACATTGAGCAGATTCACCTGCAGTTTCCTCTAATTGATGACGCTGACAGCTCTCAGCACAGCGCATTGATAGACGTGATTCGCGGGGATGATCTTGTGATCGAGGGGCCACCCGGTACAGGGAAGTCTCAGACCATCACCAACATGATTGCTGCGGCACTGGCCCAAGGCAAAAAAGTGTTGTTCGTTGCGGAGAAGCGCGCAGCGCTTGAGGTGGTCAAAACCCGTCTGACAAGGGCAGGGTTAGGCGATTTTTGTCTGGAGCTGCATAGTCATAAGAGTCAAAAGAGCGCTGTTATCGATAGCATCCGGCAACGTATTCAGAACAGCGGTGGCTTTCGCTCGCCCAAGCAACTGGCGGATCTGATTGCCAACTATGAGCGATTGAAGCAGCAGCTCAACAAGCACGTACATCATCTCCATGCTCAGTTCGAAGAGTCGGGGATGAGTGTTCATGAGGTGCTAATGCAGGCAACGCGCTTGCGTGAGGCGTTGTCGATTAAACCTTCCGACCTGCACCCGGAGTCGGAGGCGCGAATCGATAAAATGCATTTGCGAGAGCAGGCCGGCTTTTATGCACACATCTATCGCAAGACAGCTGAGGAAGCTGGCCACGCGGGCAAACTTGAAACGCACCCGTGGTTTGGCAGCACAAAAACGCGTGTGACTGGTGCTGAGCGCTCTGCACTTCTAGAAAATCTCTCCCTGGCTCAGCAGGCGCTGAGTCGTCTAGCGACTCTTCGTCCTCAATTAGCAGAACAGCTACAGGTAGCTGTGCTGGAAACCTATAGCCCAGATCAGTTGCGAGATTTAGCCGCTTCAATTCCGGTTCTTACATTACCTAAAGGTGATGAGGATTGGGATCTGTTAGGACGACTGGATATCGAGTCCTGCGAGGCATTGAAGCTTTGGCTGCAAGGTATGGACTCCTTGTTGGACGAGCAGGGTGTACTAGCTCGATCATTGCGCGCTGATGTTATTGGCTCTGGGCAAGCGATAGCTGCTATCAAAAAAGCCTGCGCGGCCATACGTCTGCATAACGGTGATGAGACCCTGTCACTTAATGTCTTGCTGGATGTGATCGAAGAGGCTGAGGATTTACTGGAGCTGGCTCCACGCGTTCAAAGGCTGATTCAGTTGTTGGCGGAAGGGGCTGCGGTTCAAGGCTTGCGAAGCGATTTTATCGGCATTGAACAAGTGGTGCTCTTTCTACAAATGCTCGCGGCGATGCCCGAGGATTTGGCACCTCTTCGCCATAAACGCTTCGAAGACGAGACCTTGGACGGGTTGCTCGTAGAGTTGGACAGTGACATCCCGGTCATCAAGCAGTTGCAGGAGCAGGCTGCGAGTCATTTCACGCTGGAACGATTGCCTGGTCATACGCGACTGGAAGATTTGAGTCGGGTTCTGGCAGATAAATCACTTTTCCGCTGGTTCAAGGGGCAATGGCGCTCTGCTAAAGCCGAAATCTTGGCCATGGCGCGACCAGGGCTCAAGCTGAACCAGCTTCTGGTGGTCTTGCCTGATGTCATTGCCTATTTGAAAAAGCACAGTCAACTGAATGAAAACAAAGCGTTCACCGAAAAGCTGGGTGAGCATTTCCAAGGACTTGATACTCCGATCGACGCACTCAAGCGCTTGCGGGGTTGGTACAAGCTCTTGCGGGCTGAATGCGGACGTGGATTCGGTGCAAAGGTATGGGTTGCGGAGTACCTGCTTAAGGTCGAAGGGGAACTACTGGCCGGTGTTTCCGGCGATAGCGCGGAACTCGAAACCTACCTGATGGATGTTCTAGATCATCGGCTGGACCTGGAAGAGCTGTTGCCTTTTGACAGTCATGATTTGCGTTCGGAGGATTTGCTCGCTCCACAGGGACTGTATGTTCGCCTTATCAAGGATATCGGAACCCCTCTACGCTCTTTATTACCCGTAGTCAGCGAAGAGAAGCCCACAATGGGGCAACTGCTGCAGTTGATTCAGGCCGTGGAAAGTTGGCAGGCCCGCTCGGCGGCACTGCAAAGCGACGCAGTGCTACAAACCTGCTTGCTAGGTGAAGAGCTCCCTCGGGTAGACAACCTTTCAGCGGCTCGACCTCGCTTGACGACCTGGCGGCATACAGTTGCCTTCGTTCAGCCCATTTTGGCGTTGCCGATTCGGGATATTCTCGTTCCGCAGTTGACTGCGTGCACACCAAAGGAAGCCGAGGAGCTGATACTCCATTGGCATCAACAAGGTACAGCGCTCGCGCAAACTGTAGATATCTGGGAGCAGGCACTGGAAGCGTTTTTCCAAAGCGCTGCGGTTATTGCTGATCAGTGGTGGCAGTCCATTGAGAAAGCAGATTTCGAGCCCATGGCCAGTCGTCTGTCCTGGGCCGCTCAGAACCCCGATCTGCTCGACCATTGGTTCGAGTACCGCCGCTTGCGTTTGCACCTGGTCGAGTTAGGGTTTGAGAGCGTCGTCGAAGCAATCGAGACGCAAAAGCTGGTTTCTGAGCGTTGCATTGATGCCTGTCTGCTCGGGCTTCTTGACAGCTGGGCATTGAAAATCCTTGAGCTTGACCCCTCTCTGGGTCAGTTTTCGGGCAAAGAACAGGAGGCCATCCGCGCTCGGTTCGCTGATATCGATGAGCAGCTCAAGCATCTTCAACGTGAGCAGGTTTCTTCACGTATTAGTCAGAACAATATTCCTGTCGGAAATAGTCATGGAGCGGTCAGAGACTTTACGCAACTGGCTTTGCTGCAGCGCGAGGCTGAGAAAAAGACACGGCATGTTCCGATCCGCAGCCTGATGAACCGTGCAGCTGAAGCGCTACAAGGCCTCAAACCCTGCTTCATGATGTCGCCAATGGCCGTTGCTCAATATTTACCAGCTGGGCACGTCGAGTTCGATTTGGTTGTCATGGATGAAGCCTCTCAAATGCGCCCGGAGGAAGCATTGGGTAGCATCGCCCGAGGTAAACAGCTAGTGGTCGTGGGTGACCCGAAACAGCTGCCACCGACGAATTTCTTTTCCCGCAATGGTGGCGATTCGGATACCGATGAAACAGATGCATCATTGGCCGAGGACTCGGAAAGCATTTTGGAAGCAGCCATGCCGCTGTTCAAGCTGCGACGTCTACGTTGGCACTACCGTTCCCGTCACGAGAGCCTGATTGCTTTCTCCAACAAAGCCTTCTATGAAAGCAATTTGGTGGTGTACCCATCACCGCACCGTGAATCAACCGAATTTGGCGTCAAGTTTGTCAGAGTGCCTCGCGGGCGTTTTGTCGAGCAACGCAATATCGAAGAGGCCGAGGTTGTCGCCAAAGCCATCGAGCACCACGTTATTCACCGCCCTGATGAGTCGCTAGGTGTGGTGGCCATGAACGTCAAACAGGCTGATCAAATCGAGCGGATGCTTGAGCATCTGGCCAAACAAAGCCCGCAACTGCAAATCGCATTGGACCGTAATCAAAGTCAGGATGAGCCACTGTTTATCAAGAACCTGGAAAACGTCCAGGGTGATGAGCGAGATGTTATTTACATCTCCGGCACCTACGGCCCTATGGAGGTAGGCGGTACCGTCCCTCAGCGTTTTGGCCCGATTAACGGTGCCAGCGGATGGCGACGTTTGAACGTGCTGTATACCCGCTCCAAGAAGCGCATGCAGGTGTTCTCCTCGTTTAGCTCGACCGATGTAGTGGTGACCGGTACTTCCAGCAGAGGCGTGCAGGCACTGCGTGATTTTCTGCATTTCGCTGAGTCCGGCCGCATGCCGCACATCAAAGAGTCTGAACGTGCTCCCGACAGTGATTTCGAAGTGGCTGTCATTGAGATGCTGTCTCGTCATGGCTATCAATGCGAGCCCCAGGTTGGTGTTGCTGGTTTCTTCATTGATCTGGCGGTACGTGATCCAGGGCAGCCCGGTCGCTACCTGATGGGGATTGAATGCGACGGTGCGGCATATCATTCGGCCAAGTCAGCGCGTGACCGTGATCGTCTGCGTCAAAGCGTGTTGGAGCAATTGGGCTGGAATATTCGCCGCATTTGGTCGGTGGACTGGTTCCGTAATGCCCGTGTGCAAATCGAACCCATCCTTCAGGAGCTTGCGCGGTTGCGAACCGAGCCAGCTGTAGAGGTCGAGGGGGGGAGTACGGAATCTGAAGAGGTTTCGATCCAGCAAGTGGCAGATGAGCAGAGCGAGCACGCTGAGCGTATTACCCTTGAGGGTAACTACAGCCTGCGAGAGAAGTTGGTCTGGCTTGAAGAGAATGTGATCCGGCCGAATTTGCCAGAGATTCCTGTTAACCAGCGGCTATTGAGGCCAGCGATGTTGGAAGCATTGCTTGAGTTTCTTCCTGCAGACCGTATCGAATTTCAGCAGATGATTCCTGGGTATTTGCGTAATGGTACCCATGGTGCGGAAGGGCGGTATATCGACGATGTATTGCTTGTGATTGGCGAGCAGTGAGTCAGCGCCTAACAGTGGATGTTCAAGTTGTATCAAGGAATGTTAATGGGATTCTATATTCGTAAGAGCGTCAGAGTAGGGCTGTTTCGTTTCAATCTGTCCCAGCAGGGTGTGGGCGTTTCGGTGGGATTGAAAGGCCTACGCATCGGGACCGGACCTCGAGGCAATTACGTTCATATGGGGCGGGGAGGCTTGTACTACCTGGCTACCGTACCAAGGACCAACGATAAGCCGCCTTTTTTGCCTCACGTTGAAACTACGGTAATACCTGAGGGCACTCACGCCCCTTTAGTCGAGATCGAGTCCGCGGATGCTTCGAAAATCGTGGATTCATCCTCACGTGATTTGCTCGATGAAATGAATGCGAAGCAGGCAAGATGGCGGCTTTGGCCATGGGTTGGTGTCCTAGGAATCCTCGTAGTATTTCTTGGCCTGCGTAATGGTTGGTCCATTGGGACTATGTGGGGTGCGCTTATCCTCGGTTCAGTCCTAACAATTGCCTCTGCAGTACGCGATACGATGGCTAAGACGGTTGTACTGTTTTACGATTTTGACGCCGAGATGGAAGAAGCTTACGAAGCACTGCACAGCAGTGGCCAGCAGGTTTCGGCAGCAGATGCGGCCTGGCATATCGAGGCCGAAGGCGCCGTTCATGATCGTAAGTATCACGCTGGTGCGAGCAATCTTGTACGTCGGAAAAAAACGACTATTGCTCGGTCTTCACCACCTTATGTAAAAACCAATATAGAAACTATCTCCATGGTTGTTGGGCGCCAAACGCTGCATTTCTTCCCTGATCGTGTATTGATTTATGACGAGAAAAGTGTGGGCGCGGTTAGCTATCGAGAGCTGCAGTTGCAGGTCAATGCGAAGCGGTTTATTGAAAGTGCTTCGCTTCCCAGGGATGCCACGGTAGTCGACAGGACGTGGCAATTTGTTAACAAGAAGGGCGGCCCTGATCGTAGATTCAAAAACAATCGTGAACTCCCTGTTTGTCTTTACGATGAATTGAAGTTGTCTAGCACCACGGGTCTGAATGAGGTCGTACAAATCTCGCGAAATGGTGTGGGAGAGGCTTTTGCCAAGGCGATTCTCGACCTTGCACGGGTTATGCCTTCTGAGCGAGTAAGCTGAGGCAACCTAGTTCCTCGTATTCGTACCCGAGTTTCACGCATGTATGGAATGTTGATTTGGTCAGTAGCTCGCTAACTAATTCAGCATCTACCTGTGACGATCACCACCCTAAAAATAGCCGTGGCGCATCCAAATGTGGGTAAGCCTGTGAGAACACCGCAGTCCGCTCCTCCATGCGGGTCCATCCAAGCGGGGCTGCAAAGCCGCCCTGCTTGGATGGACCTCACTTAAAAAATCTAAAGCCCACGCAACTGTCTGTGGAAAACCACTGATTTCCACCGGTGGATAATTTCATCCACAGCCGCAGAACTCTCGAAAATTCGAGCCTTGACCCGAATTATCCACAGGCGTAGAAAAGATCGGGCAAAGCGCTGTCGTTGACAGCAACCCAGGTAGCCCGAACCTTCAAGGCTACGCCACACCGTGGTGGTTCACCCCAAGTGCGATTAGCGTCCGGCGGCTCGCACGGTCACAGCGATGTGATGGATGCCTACTTCTACCCGAGTGCCCACTGCGGCAACTCATACCCTTTTATAGCTGCCCTGCAGCAATCTATTCGCTTGGCCATTTCCTTGCGCCAACCTGCGCCCGTCTCTTTCTTCCGGAAAGAGACGGGCGCTCCTACCGCTGCTGCAGCCCAACTCGTACACGGCTTTGCGGCATTCCCCCTCGTGACAATCGGCGTGACAAACACCGAAGTCGCCAGCAACAGCGATGCAGATGATGGTGCCGCAGCCCACGGAATGGACTGCACCTGACTGACAGTCAGGCATGCCCCGGTCATCGCTTCACTGCCTTCACCCGACTCAGGATCTCGCGGCGCAGGTCTCGTCACCCAGCGCAGCCTCCACCCGCCCACGTCTTCGGAAGTGTTCAGGAGGCCAGATCATGAGATGCCCAAGCTCCCGGTCGTAAAGAGCCGTCAGTCCCGCGTTAGTGGACAACCCCCACAGGTCGCAGGGGCCTTGATCCCTGATAACACTCAACATTTTTTGGCGGGGTGACGTGGGGAAAGTTTTAAAAGTTTTGGCTTCGAGAGGAGTTTGATCATGACATTGGTAGGTAGGCGGGATGGGCGCAATTTTGGCTATGGTCGGCAACTGAGCTATGCCGGGCCGCAGGCATTGCGCGATCTATTTGGCGGCGGGCATTACGGCACGGTCAAAGCACACAGTAATCGCTGGCAGGCGTTTGTACGCTGGTGTCGGTCGGAGGAAGGGCCGGGGTTTAACGATGCTCGGTTAATTGATCGGCAGGCGTTACTGGATTACGCCGGCCATCTCCGAAACCAAGTTGAACAAGGTTCCTTGGCCATCGCGACCGCACAAAACCGGCTGTCCAGCGTAAACCGAACCCTCGCCGCGCTTCGCGGTGATCAGTCTGTGAAGGTGTCGAGTCTGAGCAAGGCTTTAGGACTGCAGCGCACAATCGTCCGCACAGCATCCCCGCAAGGCCAGGATCGTGAACAGGTTAAGCGGATCGTCGAGGTGCTCTGCGGCTTACGCTGTTTTTCGGAGTCACGCTGAAGCGTTGGTCCATACCATCTAAATCCCCCAGATCAAAAAATGAACTGAGGGAATTCAGCATGTTGGTATTAACGGGGATAGTCCTTCGACAAGGCTGCGTAATTAGCATGAATCCAAGCTTGAACTTTAGCGCGTCCCTGCGTTGTACCCGGAAGCTTTTCATGAATCATCCATTCCACGATTAGGAGGCTTTTGAGCGTGTTGTTGTTATCTTTCCAGCCAATTGAGTTGATCATGTCGACCACCTCATATTTTTCTTTTCTGCTGAAACGGTCAGCATCTTCGTCAGTCTTTTTTGGATCGTCCCCTTTCACAGCCGTTTCGCTATAGTCGGTGTAGTAGAGATTGCTGGGTTTGATCTTGATTAGCATGTTTGAGGTGGTCATTTGCAATGCGCCGAGGTATGCCCGCGAATTGGGGCAGTATTGAACTGATGGCACTGGATCCAATTTTCAAGTGGGCTGACGCTTGGGCTTGTTACAAAATGCTTCGGTGACTGCATTGTTTATCGCGCGCAACGTGCATTTACGATTGCCGTCACGCACTGTCTACCCTCTTCCAATCTACGTTATGCAGCAGTCCACAATCCTGCTCACTCTGAGCCTTCTGGCCTGTATTAAGTCTTCTCGGAGGTGGCGTACCGCGCCCACAGCTCCATCAGCTCACGACGCTTATCGAAGAAGTCAGAACGGGAATACGCGCTTTCGGTCTCCCCGCGCTCATCATGAGCCAGCGCTAGTTCACAAATTTCTCTGGGAATGCTGGTCTGCTCGCCTGCCCAGTCGCGGAAGGTCGAACGAAACCCGTGGCGAGTGATGCTTTCATAGCCGAGCCCATGCAGGAGGTTACGAATCCCGTTGGCATGCATCACGCCGCTGCGGCCGCGCCCCGGAAACACGTAAGGGCTCTCGCGGGCGAGCTTGGGAAGACCCTTCAACATTGAGATGACCTCGGGTGCGAGCGGGATCGCGAAAGCCTGGCGTGTTTTCATTCGTTCGTCGGGTAAAGACCAGCGACCAGTCTCAAGGTCGAATTCGTCCCAGCGTGCGAATCGGACCATATGCGAACGGGCGCCAGTTAGGATCAACAATTGAGCCGCGACTGAAACGTGGCTGGGATCCTTGTGCAATATATCCATAAGCTTCGGTAGGTCCTGCCATTTCAATGCAGGATGGTGCTGGCGTTTGCGAGCTTTTTTCTTCTCGTGACGACTGAGCAGATTTTCCAGATGACCGCGCCAGCGAGCCGGATTCTCGCCTGTCCGAAGTCCTTGCGCTCTAGCAGCATCGAGGATCTGTTCGATTTGCCCACGAACCTCGTCAGCCGTCCGCGTTTTGGTTGACCATAGTGGCTGCAGGGTCTTGATCAGATGTTTGGTCTCGATCTGATCAGCTGACTGCTTCCCTATTGTAGGGAAAGCATAGAGCTCGAGTTTTCTCAGCCAGCCCTTGCGCCATTTCTCCGACCAGCTTGATCCATGGGCGTCTAGGTAGTCAGAGGCCAGCTTCTCGAAGGTAATCAGCTGCGCCAGTTCCCGGCGTGCGGCTTCTCGCTGAGCGACTTGTTCAGCCTGTCGTTTCGCGAGTGGATCAGTGCCATTGAGTATCTGGACTTTATTTTCATAGGCGGCTGCGCGGGCTTTTTTTAGGTCGAGCTGAGGGTAGCTCCCCAGACCCATCTCCCTGCGTTTGCCGTTCAATTGAAAGCGGAGCACCCAGGTTTTTCGTCCTGAGGGTTTCACTAAAAGGCGAAGCCCATCACCGTCTTCGTACGTCCCGGCCACAACTAAATTCTTGATTTGATTGGCGGTCAGTTTGCCCATTTTTTCGCCCTCTGTTCCCCCACTTGTTCCCCCACTTACGCGTGGAACGCCTCGGATCAAAACGGAAGTCACAGGAACGAAAATAGGCTTAAACCCTTGATCTAGCAAGGCTCTCGCGGTTTTCAGTAGATGAGGGTGGCTTTCAAAAAGACATTAAAAAGCCGGCTTGTGGCCGGCTTCTCGGGGACTGGCTTGGATCATTTTTGGTAAACCGCGCCAGCCTTCAAAACGTACACCCGGATCTTGCGTCCGGCTGTGGGACCTGGTGAGAAAGTCATCTGTCAGGTCAGTGCATCCGAGCCGCAAGGCGGGTCGATGCGCAAATGTGGGGCGCAGCATACGCAGGTTTGACGCAAATTCCCAGCGGGAAGTGCCGGGCAGAGCCGTTCGGCCACCCGGGTGGGCGGTCGATGGGCGTTCTGGCGCGCTTAAAGAAACGGCACCACCGGCCGCCGTTTGTTCAGGGTCGACCACCAGAACACCCAGCCCAGCACCCTGATGTTCTGCTCTTCGAGTTGTGCGGCCCTGAAGATTTCATCCGGGTACTCGGCGCGGTTGTGGCTGCGCAGTCGCAGGGAGTTGCCCGGTAGTCGGTGCAGGTACTTGATGCGTAGCATGCCGTCATGTTCGATGGCGTAGATCTCGCCATCGATAATCTGGGTCAGGCCACGGTCAATCGCCAGGGTCGAACCGTCTTCAATTTTCTCTCCCATACTGTTACCGCTCATGAAGACACAGATGGCGTCGGCGTGGTTGATTTCCAGGGAATCAAGGTGGCTGCGGGGCAGGCGGATGGATTGCCCGGGGTCTTCTATGACGTGGGTCTCGTTGGAGCCCGGGGCGATGACAGCTTCTTTGTACAAAGGCAGTTCGACGTCGACAGGCTCAATGACTGTATAGACACCGCGGATGGTCTGGGCATCGAAGGTGTTGCCGGTTTCGTCGAGCAGGCGCAGGTGTTGGGCGTCTTTCGAGCCTTCGCCGGTTTTCAGCCAGTCGCTGCTGACGGAGAGTTTTCTGGCGACTTCTTCCATGCAGTGGGCGGGCACACCGCGGGTGTACCAGTTATGTACATTTTGCGGAGCCGTATCCAGGAATTCGGCAAATCCGGTGGTCGTGATGCTCGCTGCTTCGAGGAGCGCTTTGAAGCGTGGGCCGCTAGTGTTCTTTTTCATGAACGCGAGTCTACTGGCGGCTAACAAGGGTTTGAATAAACGCCTCGTTCAAATTTTGCGGGAAATTTACGACTGGATGTAAGACGCTCTTGGGGAATTTTAAACAAGTAAAAACCAAGATCGAGGCGGGTTAAACGCAATGTTTAGCGTGCTTATCAAGCGCCCACAAAAAACCCCGGATCAACCGGGGTTTTTCTTGAAGCTTGTCGCTTGAAGCTCGCGGCTGCTCTTAACCTTTGTAGGCAGCAACCGATTTGGTGATCGCTTCGCGGGCGGCGTCTGCACCGGCCCAGCCTTCGATCTTCACCCATTTGCCTTTTTCGAGATCCTTGTAGTTCGCGAAGAAGTGCTCGATCTGCTGGATCAGCAGCGCTGGCAGGTCGGTGTATTCCTTCACGTCAACGTACAGCTGGGACAGCTTGTCGTGTGGGACTGCGATGACTTTGGCATCACCGCCGCCGTCGTCGGTCATGTTCAGGATGCCGACCGGACGGGCGCGGATTACCGAACCTGGAGCAACCGGGTAAGGGGTTACGACCAGCACGTCGAGGGGATCACCGTCGTCAGCCAGGGTGTTCGGGATGTAACCGTAGTTGGCCGGGTAGAACATTGGGGTGGCCATGAAACGGTCAACGAACAGGCAATCGCTGTCTTTGTCGATTTCGTATTTGATCGGCGCGTGGTTGGCCGGAATCTCGATCGCGACGTAGATGTCGTTCGGCAGGTCTTTGCCAGCCGGAATCTTGCTGTAGCTCATTGGGCGTTGCCCCCGTTAGTTGACCAAAAACACTTGGCCGGATTGACCAAAAAGTGGCGGCGATTATAGGCATATTCCTGTATCGACGCCATGGACCAGAAGTCGTATGGCGCTCACTGGTGTGCCTGATAGACAGGATCATGCGCCTGAAGTTGCTTCAACCTCGCCAGCGGGTCCTGGCGATAGAACAACTTCAACTGCTGGTACACCTGTGGATAGGCCTCGTGCAGCAAATCCGGGGCGCTGAAGAAGTATTCGCTGGTGACGGCGAAGAACTCGGCAGGGTTTTCTGCGGCATACGGGTCGATGGCAGTTTCGGCATCGTGATTGCGTTCCAGTTGCCGGTCGAGGTCGTTGTAGGCCTCTTGCATGACGCTGGCCCAGTCGCTGACGCGCATGTCGGCATGCAATGGCGGCAGGCCGTTAGCGACACCGTTGAGCATGTCGAGCTTGTGCGCCAGTTCGTGGATCACCAGGTTGTAGCCTTCCCAGCCACCACTGGCCATTACGCCGGGCCAGGCGAGGATGATCGGGCCTTGCTGCCAGGCTTCACCGCTGTGCTCACCGTCCCATTCGTGCTCGACGCCGCTGGCATCGCGATGGCGCTGGGGGCTGAGGAAGTCGTCGGGGTAGAGGATGATTTCGTGGAAGCCCTGATACCAGTTCAGGTCGCCAAGGTGCAGCAGCGGCAGTTGCGCCTGGGCAGCGAGCAGCAAACGTTGTTCCTGATGCAGTTCGACACCGGGCAGGGCGCTCAGGTGCTTGTCTTCGAGGAACAATACGCAGGCTTCGCGCAGCCATTGGTCTTCGGCGGCGCTGATGCCATCGAGAAAACTCAGGTGATGGCGCACCCGTTGCCACATGTCATCGGCAATCGGGTGTTTTGCCAGGGTACGCCGGCGACGCCAGGCGCTCAGGGACCACATCGTGTCAGCGCGATTCGGCTTTGGAGTTCGAACCGGCAAGGCGGTTACGCACCATGCCAATGATCATCGGCACCAGCGAGATCAGGATGATGCCGACTACCAGCAGCGACAGGTTCTTCTTGATGAACGGTACGTTGCCGAAGAAGTAACCGAGCGTTACCAGGCCTCCGACCCACAGGATGGTGCCCAGCACGCTGAAGGCAAAGAAACGCGGATAGGGCATCTTCCCCACGCCGGCGACGAACGGTGCAAAAGTACGGATGATCGGCAGGAAGCGCGCCAGGGTCACGGTTTTGCCGCCGTGCTTGTCGTAGAAGTCGTGGGTTTGTTGCAGGTAGTCGCGACGGAAGATCTTCGAGTCCGGATTGCTGAACAGTTTTTCACCCGCCGTTCGTCCGATGATGTAGTTGGTGCTGTCGCCCAGGATCGCCGCCAGCATCAGCAGGCCGCCGAGCAGTACCGGGTCCATGCCGCCACCGGCCGCCACGGCGCCGGCGATGAACAGCAGGGAGTCGCCCGGCAGGAAGGGCATGACCACAAGGCCGGTTTCACAGAAGATCACCATGAACAGAATGGCGTAGATCCATGCCCCGTAGTTGGTTACAAGCATGTCGAGGTAGACGTCGAGATGCAGGACAATGTCGATCGGGTTGAAATCCATGGAAAGCACCTGTGGTGACGGCCCGTCTCAGCAGACCTGTGCGGATGACTTCGCGTAAGACTACGGATAGGGGTAGTTTTTCTTACAAGCCGGGAATATCGGGATTATACGAGGCGAGTGGTGAAAATCGCGTCGAGATTGTAGCGGGGAATGTCATCACAGGGCTGATGTTTGATAACGATCAGGTGGGAGCGAGCCTGCTCGCGATGCCGTTGCCTCGTTGGACCAGTGTAATCCGATCGATGCCATCGCGAGCAGGGTGCAGGTGATTCAGAGTTCGTCGCTGATCGGCAGCACATAGTTCTTGAATTCGGTGTCTTCCTTGAATCCGATGGACTCGTAGGTTTTCTGCGCGACTTCGTTGTTGCTGCTGGTGGAAACACGCATGCGCACGGCATTGGTTTCCTTGGCCATTTTTTTGGCGGTGCGGATCAGGTTGTCGGCCACCAACTGGCGGCGGGCGTCCTCGGCGACATAAATATCGTTGAGGATCCATACACGCTTGAGCGAAAGCGAAGAGAAGCTCGGGTACAGCTGGCAGAAGCCCATCAGTTTGTTGCTGTCGTCATCGGACAGCGCCAGATAGATCACCGATTCCTTGCGACGCAGGCGTTTTTCGAGGAACGCCCGGGACGAGTCCGGATACGGCAGGGAACCATAAAATTCGCGATATTTGACGAACAACGGGGTCAGCAGGTCCAGGTGTTCGAGGGTCGCTTGAATAATCCGCATGGTAGGTCTCGTCTTCAAGTGGCTGTCTTACGTCTCTGACGGCGATGGGAAACCCTTGGCGGCCGCGCAACGATCCTGCCTGAAACTGGTACGAATGTGCAATGCGCAAGCGGTTCACGCATTCGGCGGGCCGAGCAGGAAATTTCCTTTCATGTCGCCTCCCGTGTCCGACTCCAGTGTCTGAACCTGCGCTTCGTCCTTCAGATTGACCCCTGACAACTGCCGCCGGCAGGCTTCGCGCATCAAATACAGCAAACGGTGTGCCGCCATGCCGTAGCTCAGGCCTTCGAGCCGGACGTTGGAGATGCAATTACGGTAGGCATCGGTAAGGCCGACCTTGGGATTGTAGGTGAAATATAAACCCAGGCTGTCCGGGGAGCTGAGGCCAGGGCGTTCGCCGATGAGGATCACGGTCATTTTTGCGCCAAGCAACTCACCGATCTCATCGGCGACGGCCACCCGGCCCTGTTCCACGAGTATGACTGGCGCAACAGTCCAGCTGTCGCCGGCCATTTGCTCTTCGAAGCGCGCCAGAAACGGCAGGGTATGGCGATGAACGGCCAGTGCCGACAGGCCGTCGGCGACCACGATCACCAGATCCACGCCTCCCGGATGAGCCGCTGCGTAATCACGCAGGGTCTGCGCCGAGGCATCACTGAGTTTTCGCCCCAGGTCGGGGCGTTGCAGGTAGATGTTGCGATCCGTCGCCGCACTGTGCAGCAAAAGACACTGGCGATCACGTTCGGCCAATTGCGCACTGAGGGAGGCATGCTCAAACGGCAAGTGCACCGCATCCCGCGCCTGAGCGTGGGCGTATTGGAAGTCCAGTTGTGCACGGGTGGGAATGCTGGTGCCGGTGCGGCCCAGAGCGATTCGCGCCGGCGTCAGGCGCCGCAGTTCCAGCCAAGGGTTGTGTGGATCGAAGGGTAGTTTATCCATGTCAATGCTCATCCCAGTTGCGCCAAGGCCTGCCGGAAGGCTGGCGGCAGGCTGTCGCCGAAGAGAACCCTGCCATCCGCTTGAGTGAAGATGCCCATTTTCGCCAGCCACTGCTCGAACTCCGGTGCAGGCTTCAGGCCCAGGGTCTGCCGGGCGTAGAGCGCATCGTGGAACGAGGTGGTCTGGTAGTTGAGCATGATGTCGTCGGAGCCGGGGATGCCCATGATGAAGTTGATCCCGGCGACGCCCAGCAGGGTCAGCAGGGTGTCCATGTCGTCCTGGTCGGCTTCGGCGTGATTGGTGTAGCAGATGTCGCAACCCATGGGCACACCGAGCAATTTGCCGCAGAAGTGGTCTTCCAGGCCGGCGCGGATGATCTGTTTGCCGTTGTACAGGTATTCCGGGCCGATGAAGCCGACGACGGTGTTGACCAGAAACGGTTTGAAATGCCGCGCCACGGCGTAGGCCCGGGTTTCGCAGGTTTGCTGATCGACGCCATGGTGGGCGTTGGCCGACAGGGCGCTGCCCTGGCCGGTTTCGAAGTACATCAGGTTCTGGCCCAGTGTGCCGCGATTGAGGCTCAACCCTGCGTCGTAACCTTCCTGCAATATATTGAGGTTGATGCCGAAACTGGCGTTGGCCGCTTCGGTGCCGGCGATAGACTGGAACACCAGGTCCAACGGCACGCCGCGATTGACCGCTTCGATCGACGTCGTGACATGGGTCAGCACGCACGCCTGGGTCGGGATTTCGTAGCGCTGGATGATCGCATCGAGCATCTCCAGCATCGCGCAAATCGAGGCGATGCTGTCGGTGGCCGGGTTGATGCCGATCATGGCATCGCCGTTGCCGTGCAACAGGCCGTCGAGAATGCTCGCGGCGATGCCCGCCGGTTCGTCGGTGGGGTGATTCGGTTGCAGGCGCGTGGACAGTCGACCGCGCAGGCCCAGGGTGCCGCGAAACTGCGTGACCACGCGGATTTTCTGCGCGACCAGTACCAGATCCTGCACGCGCATGATCTTCGATACGGCGGCGGCCATTTCCGGAGTCAGACCGGGGGCGAGGGCGCGCAGGACCTGCTCGTCGGCGGCATCGCTGAGCAGCCAGTCGCGAAAGCCGCCAACAGTGAGGTGGCTGACGACCGCGAAGGCTTGT
The DNA here is from genome assembly GCF_019956445.1 of Pseudomonas sp. BF-R-19. Classification (NCBI taxonomy): domain Bacteria; kingdom Pseudomonadati; phylum Pseudomonadota; class Gammaproteobacteria; order Pseudomonadales; family Pseudomonadaceae; genus Pseudomonas; species Pseudomonas sp. BF-R-19. Next base: position 162,782 of record NZ_JAHBDN010000114.1, on the reverse strand, counting down.
TTGTCGTGGGTGTCGATGATCAGGCGGGTGACTTCATCGGACTCATAGGGAATCAACACTTCTTGCAGGAAGTGGGATAGCGGAATGTCGGCCAAAGTCATCTGGGCTGCGACGCGTTCGCCGTCATTGAGGGCCGCGACGCCGGCCAGAAAATCCCCGGAACGTGCCGGGCTGGCCTTGGCCATCACATCCTTGAGGCTGTCGAAGCGATAGGTCTGGGCGCCGACGGAATGGGCATATACGGCCATGGGGCGGGCCTCCTGATCAATTTAAAATGCGATCCGCTTTTTTGTGGGAGCGAGCTTGCATCCGCCATAGGTGCTGAATGACACACCGCCTTCGCGAGCAAGCCCGCTCCCACAGGGGAATTGCATGCACTTCAATAATGCAGGCGCCGGGCAGGGGGCCCGGTGCCGGTGCATTTAGATACCTTCGAGCATAGCGTCTGCCGGTGCCTCGGAACGTTGCTTGGCGGTCAACTGGAAGTACAGGTAACCGGCAACCATGAAGCCGAGGAAAACCAGGCCGATCACGGTGTTGAACCAGGCCATCGCCACCAGGCACACCACCGCCAGGAACAGCGCGATCCCCGGTACGATCGGATAGCCCGGCGCGCGGAAGGTGCGCTCCAGGTTCGGTTCGGTCTTACGCAGTTTGAACAGGCTCAGCATACTGATGATGTACATCACGATGGCACCGAATACCGACATGGTGATCATCGCCGCCGTCAGGGTCATGCCTTGCAGGTTGATCAGGCCGTCGCTGTAGATCGCCGCGATACCGATCACACCGCCGGCCAGAATCGCCCGATGTGGCGTCTGGAAGCGCGAGAGTTTGGCCAGCCCCTTGGGTAGGTAACCGGCGCGAGCCAGGGCGAAGAACTGCCGGGAATAGCCAAGAATGATCCCGTGGAAACTTGCCACCAGACCAAACAGACCGATCCATACCAGCATGTGCATCCAGGTCGAATTATCGCCGACCACGGCTTTCATCGCCTGGGGCAGCGGATCGTTGATGTTCGACAGTTGACGCCAGTCGCCGACGCCGCCGGCCATCACCATCACGCCGATGGCCAGGAACACCAGGGTCAGAATGCCGCTGACATAGGCTCTGGGGATCGTGCGTTTCGGGTCCTTGGCTTCCTCGGCGGCCATGGCCGCGCCTTCGATGGCGAGGAAGAACCAGATCGCAAAGGGGATCGCTGCAAAAATCCCGGGAATCGAGCCCATCGTGAACTCGTTCGAACCTGACCAGCCATTGAGCACGAAGTTACTGAAGCTGAAGCCCGGGGCGACCACGCCCATGAACACCAGCAATTCAGCGACTGCCAGCACGGTGACCACCAACTCGAAGGTGGCCGCGATGCTGACGCCAAGGATGTTCAGGCCCATGAACACGAAATAGGCGCCAACGGCGGCGATCTTCGGGTCCAGTTCCGGGTATTGCACGTTGAGGTAGGCGCCGATGGCCATGGCGATGGCCGGTGGCGCAAAGACGAATTCGATCAGGGTGGCGATGCCGGCGATCAACCCGCCTTTCTCACCAAAGGCCCGGCGGCTGTAGGCAAACGGCCCGCCAGCGTGGGGAATTGCCGTCGTCAGTTCGGTGAAGCTGAAGATGAAGCAGGTGTACATCGTCGCCACCATCAACGCGGTGACGAGAAAACCCAGCGTGCCTGCGGTGCCCCAGCCGTAACTCCAGCCGAAGTACTCGCCGGAAATCACCAGGCCGACGGCAATGCCCCATAAATGCAGGGTGCCGAGTGTGGGTTTGAGCTGTGTGGAAGAAATAGTCATAAGTCCTCTCTAGTTTTTATTGTTCGATCTTTTGGACTTTCGGGTACGACGGGTTGGGTGCAATTCCTGAATGATGGGTAGGCAAGGCCCGTGCCAGAGCGGCCAGGCCTTGGGTGTTGTGTCATTTAGGGCGCCTTCGTCGGAACGCCGCCCGGAGCAAGCCCGCTCCCACATTGGACTTGTGTCGGTTACCTGATGGGGGTTTACACAAATCCCCTGTGGGAGCGGGCTTGCTCGCGAAGGCGGTAGAAAGGGCGACACAGAAACACCTGTGTCGCCCCCGGTTTTTAGAAGAAGCCCAGCGGATTGATGTCGTAGCTCACCAGCAGGTTTTTGGTCTGCTGATAGTGGTCGAGCATCATCTTGTGGGTTTCACGGCCGACGCCGGACTTCTTGTAGCCACCAAACGCGGCGTGCGCCGGGTACAGGTGGTAGCAGTTAGTCCACACACGACCGGCCTTGATGGCGCGGCCCATGCGGTAGGCGCGGTTGATGTCGCGGGTCCAGAGGCCGGCACCCAGGCCGAACTCGGTGTCGTTGGCGATGGCCAGGGCTTCGGCTTCGTCCTTGAAGGTGGTGATGCTCACCACCGGGCCGAAGATTTCTTCCTGGAACACACGCATTTTGTTGGTGCCCTTGAGCAGGGTCGGCTGGATGTAATACCCGCTCGCCAGGTTGCCCTCGAGTTTTTCCACCTTGCCGCCGGTCAGCAGTTCGGCGCCTTCGCCCTTGGCGATTTCCAGGTACGAAAGGATTTTGTCGAATTGCTGCTCGGACGCCTGGGCGCCGACCATGGTGTCGGTGTCCAGCGGGTCGCCACGTTTGATTTGCAGGACCTTCTTCATCACCACTTGCATGAATTCGTCGTAGATCGACTCTTGCACCAGCGCGCGGGAAGGGCAGGTGCAGACTTCGCCCTGGTTGAAGAACGCCAGCACCAGGCCTTCGGCGGCCTTCTCGATGAAGGACGGTTCGGCCTTCATGATGTCTTCGAAGAAAATGTTCGGCGACTTGCCGCCCAGCTCCACGGTGGACGGAATGATGTTTTCCGCCGCGCATTTCATGATGTGCGAGCCGACCGGGGTCGAGCCGGTGAAGGCAATCTTGGCGATGCGCTTGCTGGTGGCCAGGGCCTCGCCGGCTTCGCGACCGAAACCCTGGACGATGTTCAACACGCCCGGTGGCAGCAGGTCGCCGATCAGTTCGACCAGCACGGTGATGCCCAGTGGGGTTTGCTCGGCGGGTTTGAGTACCACGCAGTTGCCAGCGGCGAGAGCCGGGGCGAGTTTCCAGGCGGCCATCAGGATCGGGAAGTTCCACGGAATGATCTGCCCGACCACGCCCAGTGGTTCATGGATGTGATAGGCCACGGTATTGCCGTCGATTTCGGCAGCGCTGCCTTCCTGAGCGCGAATGCAACCGGCGAAGTAGCGGAAGTGGTCGGCGGCCAGCGGGATGTCGGCGTTGAGGGTTTCGCGCACGGCTTTGCCGTTGTCCCAGGACTCGGTGATCGCCAGCAGTTCCAGGTTCTGTTCGATGCGGTCGGCGATTTTCAGCAGCACCAGCGAGCGCGCCTGGGCGGACGTGGCGCCCCAGGCATCGGCAGCGGCGTGGGCAGCGTCCAGGGCCTTGTCGATGTCTTCGGCCGTGGAACGGGGGAATTCGGCAATCGGTTGGCCATTCACTGGCGAGGTATTGGTGAAGTACTGACCTTTGACAGGCGCGACGAACTCGCCGCCGATGTAGTTACCGTATTTGGCTTTGAACGAAACGATAGCGCCTTCAGTACCGGGGTGAGCGTAACGCATGGTGGTCTCTCCTTGCTTTTGTGCTTATAGGGAGTCGCGCATGTGCGCTTGCTTTAAGCGTAGAGCAAGGGCCGGGCCAGTGCCTTGCATGTCAGGTAAATCAAGGCCTTGCGAGGTTTTTGTCGGACGGGCGGGCAGCGCCTGTGACGCTTTCGGTACAGCCTGGGTGACACTTTGTACCCTTTGTGGCACAGCTTGTGACCAACCGGTCTTGCAGGCATTGCAATGCGGGCCGGGCTGGAGGATGCTCGGCATCACCTCATGCACGGGACGCCGAGCCCCGGGGAGAATAATAAGAAATGCACGACAACCATTTGAGTCGCCATGCCCAGCAAGTATTGACGGTGACCCAGGGCAAGACCCACCTGCACGGGCCTGGCAGCGATCCGTCCATCGCCCGTTCATGGCTGCGCTGCCTTGAGGACTATCACCTCGATCCGGCCCTGAGCATCGCGCCGACGGTGCTGGAACATGGCCGTGTCCTGGAAAGCCGCGAACGCTTGCAGCAAGTGCTGCACATCGCTGGCAATGAAATGACCAGCCTGCATCAACAACTCTCCGGCGCCGGCCATGCAGTGCTGCTGACCGACGCCCGCGGCGTGATCCTCAACTGCGTCACCGCGCCCGCCGAACGACAGATTTTCGAGCGCGCCGGCCTTTGGCTCGGTGCCGACTGGAGCGAAGCCTGCGAAGGCACCAATGGCATCGGCACCTGCCTGGTGGAGCGTCAGTCGCTGACCATCCATCAGGACGAACACTTTCGTGGCCGCCACACCGGCCTGACCTGCTCGGCGAGCCCGGTCTTCGATCCCCATGGCGAATTGCTGGCGGTGCTCGACGTGTCGTCGGCGCGGCGCGATGTGTCGCGGCAAAGTCAATTCCACACCATGGCGCTGGTCAATCTGTCGGCGAAGATGATCGAGAGCTGCTACTTCCTGCGCTGCTTCGACAATCAATGGCTGCTGCGCTTTCATTTGCAGGCCGAGTCCGTCGGTTTGTTCAGCGAAGGGTTGCTGGCGTTCGACGGAGAAGGGCGAATTTGCGCGGTCAACCAGAGTGCGCTGAACCTGCTGGGACATATTCGCGGCGGCTTGCTGGGTAAGCCGGTGGAGGCGTTTTTCGATTGCTCGCTCGATGAGTTGCTCGGTCGCGCGAGCACCAATGCCGCCGCCAGTTGGCCATTGCGCACCCGAGATGGTCGCAAGCTGTTCGCAGTATTGCGCGGTGAGGCACGGCGGCCGTTGCCGATTCCGATGGTGCCAGCGGCCAAGGTTGCACAAGCACCGCGTCTGTCGGGCATTTGCCTGGATGACGCGACGTTGCAGGCGGACTTTCGCAAGGCCTTGCGTGTCTACGAGCGCGACGTGCCGCTGCTGATCAACGGCGAAACCGGGTCCGGCAAGGAGGCCTTTGCCAAAGCGGTGCACCACGCCAGCCAGCGGGCAGAAAAAGCCTTCGTCGCCCTCAATTGCGCGGCCATTCCCGAAAGCCTGATCGAAAGCGAGCTGTTCGGTTATCGCGGCGGCAGCTTTACCGGTGCGCGCAAGGAAGGCATGCGCGGCAAGTTGCAACAGGCCGATGGTGGGACCTTGTTCCTCGATGAAATCGGCGACATGCCACTGGCCATGCAGACGCGCTTGCTGAGGGTGCTGGAAGATCGGCAAGTGGTGCCGATCGGCGGCGAGCCGGAATCGGTGAATGTGCGGATCATCAGTGCCACCCACCGTAACTTGCTGGATCGTGTGCAGGACGGCAGCTTCCGTGAGGATTTGTATTACCGCCTCAATGGCCTGGAAGTCGCGTTGCCGCCGTTGCGCGAGCGTAGCGATAAATCCCGGTTACTCGACTTTTTGCTGGCCGAGGAGGCGGGCGGAGAAACGGTGTTGATCGACGGCGCGGCGCGGGAGGCCTTATTGGGGTTCGCTTGGCCGGGTAACGTGCGGCAGTTGCGAAATGTGCTGCGTACGTTGGCGGCACTGTGTGAGGACGGGCGGATCGGTCTGGAGGATTTGCCGGCGATGATTCGCCAGGCGCGGCCGCTAGTGTCGACGATTGAAGAGGCGTCGGAGCATCCGCTGGAAGATGCCGAGCGGCTGGCGTTACTCACGGCGCTGGAGCAGACGCGCTGGCATATGACGCATACGGCGGAGCAGTTGGGGGTCAGTCGAAATACCCTTTATCGCAAGCTGCGTAAACATGGGATTGCCCGCTAAATCGTGTCGCGGCCATTCGCGAGCAAGCCCGCTCCCACATTTGCTCGGAGGTGTTCACAAATTTGTGTTCACTATAGAACCAATGTGGGAGCGGCGGTGCGGCGATCCGACTTGCTCGCGAAGGCGTCCTGAAGTCTGAAACACAAGGTGCGATTTTCCCCTCCCTAAGCTAACCTGCGACCAAGTTTTACGAGGTCGACTATGCACATTCATATTCTTGGTATCTGCGGCACTTTCATGGGGTCAATGGCGGTTCTGGCCAAGGAGCTGGGCCATCGCGTGACGGGCTCCGATGCCAACGTCTATCCGCCGATGAGCACTCAGCTGGAAGCCCAGGGCATTGAATTGACCCAGGGCTACGACCCGGCGCAACTCGATCCGGCCCCTGATCTGGTAGTGATCGGCAACGCCATGTCCCGGGGCAACCCGGCTGTGGAGTATGTACTGAACAAAGGCCTGCCCTACGTCTCCGGCCCGCAATGGCTGGCCGATCACGTGCTGCAAGGTCGCTGGGTGCTGGCGGTTGCCGGTACGCACGGCAAGACCACCACCAGCAGCATGCTGGCCTGGGTGCTGGAGCACGCGGGCATGGCTCCGGGTTTCCTGATCGGCGGCGTGCCGCAAAACTTCTCGGTGTCGGCGCGCCTGGGCGATACGCCGTTTTTCGTCATTGAAGCCGACGAATACGACAGCGCGTTCTTCGACAAACGCTCCAAGTTCGTGCACTACCGTCCGCGCACGGCGATCCTGAACAACCTCGAATTCGATCACGCGGACATCTTCCCGGACCTGCCGGCCATCGAGCGGCAGTTCCATCACTTGGTGCGGACCATCCCGAGCGAAGGACTGGTAATTCATCCGACCACTGAGCCGGCCTTGCTGCGCGTTATCGAGATGGGTTGCTGGACGCCGGTGCAAACCACCGGTGCTGGCGGTCAGTGGCAGGTCAAACTGCTCAGTGAAGATGGCTCGAAGTTCGAAGTGATGTTCGAAGGCGTCGCCCAAGGCATAGTCGAGTGGGACATGACTGGCCAGCACAACGTCGCCAACGCCCTGGCGACGCTGGCTGCCGCACGCCACGTCGGAGTGGTGCCGTCCATGGGCATCGCCGCGTTGAGCGCCTTCAAAAGCGTGAAACGCCGGATGGAAAAAGTCGCGGAAGTGGGTGGCATCACCATTTATGACGACTTCGCTCACCACCCGACTGCCATCGCTACCACCCTCGACGGGCTGCGCAAGCGCATCGGCGATGCACCGTTGGTCGCGATCATCGAGCCGCGCTCCAACTCCATGAAACTTGGCGCGCACCGTGACGGACTGCCGGAAAGCGTGGTCGATGCCGATCAGGTGATCTGGTACGCACCGGCCAACCTCGGCTGGGACCTGGCGGGCACCGCCGCGCTGTGCACCGTGCCGTCGATTGTCAGCGATTCCCTGGAAGGCATCATCGAGCGCGTGAAGAGCCAGGCGCAACCCGGCACCCACGTGGTGATCATGAGCAACGGCGGCTTCGGCGGCCTGCACGGCAAACTGGCCGAGGCGCTCAAATGAACAACGGCCCGGACCGCATCACTCTGGCGATGACCGGCGCTTCAGGCGCCCAGTACGGTTTGCGCCTGCTCGACTGCCTGGTGCGGGAAGATCGTGAAGTGCACTTTCTGATTTCCAAGGCCGCGCAGTTGGTGATGGCCACCGAAACCGACGTCACGCTGCCGGCCAAGCCGCAGATGATGCAGGCGTTCCTCACCGAATACACGGGGGCTGCCGCCGGGCAGATTCGGGTGTACGGCAAGGAAGACTGGATGTCGCCGGTGGCTTCGGGTTCCGGCTCCCCGGCGGCGATGGTGGTGGTGCCGTGTTCCACGGGCACGTTGTCGGCCATCGCCACGGGTGCCTGCAACAACCTGATCGAACGGGCCGCCGACGTGACGCTGAAAGAGCGTCGGCAGTTGATCCTGGTGCCCCGTGAAGCGCCATATTCGAGCATTCACCTGGAGAACATGCTCAAGTTGTCGAACATGGGCGTGACAATCCTGCCGGCATCTCCGGGCTTCTATCATCAGCCGCAAACCATCGACGACCTGATCGATTTCGTCGTGGCGCGGATCCTCAACCTGCTGAATATTCCTCAGGACATGTTGCCGCGCTGGGGCGAGCATCATCTGACCAGCGATGAATAAGTTGCTGGTGATGGTGCTGGCGCTGCAATTGGCCGGGTGCGCCACGGTGCGCACCCTCGATGCGGCCAAGCCGGGTGCGCCGGTGGTGTACTCGGGGACTCGCCTGGATTTGTACGCGATGAACGGTGGGTGCTGCGCGATGGACCGTTTCGGTGCCGAAGCACCGAGCTACCCGGGCGTTGATCTGCCGGCCAGTGCGTTGCTCGACACGCTGCTGTTGCCGTTGTCATTGCTGACGGTGATTGGGGTGAGTTTTCAGGCGACGGGTGGATTGTAAGAGAGCGCTTCGCGCTCTATCGCGAGCAAGCTCGCTCCCACAGGATTTTGTGTCGTACACAAATTTTGTAATCGCTGAAAAACCTGTGGGAGCGGGCTTGCCCGCGATGAGGCCCTCTCAGGCACCATAAAATTACTTGCCCAACTTCCTCAGCTCATCCGACTCGACAATCCTGACTCCGTCCTGCTCTTCCAGCGCCAGACGCCACATTGCCCGGGCCAGTTGGCAGGCCTCGATACCATGGTATTTGCCAGGGATCAGCCGAGACAACGGGCCGGCGACTTTTTCGCCCAGTCGCGGTTCGGTGCGATCACCCAGCAACAGCGAAGGGCGGCAAATAGTCAGCTGCGGCCAGTCCTGCGCGCGCAATGCGTACTCCATCTCGCCTTTGACCCGGTTGTAGAAAATCGAGGATCTGCGATCGGCTCCCAGAGCACTGATCACGATCAAATGCCGTGCGCCCATTTCCCGGGCACGTTTGGCGAATGCCACCACCATGTCCAGGTCCACCGCGCGAAACGCCTGTTCCGAGCCGGCTTGCTTGATCGTGGTGCCGAGGCAGCAATAGGCGATATCGACCCGCCCGTTCAACTGCGGTAGAAACTCCGCCGGGTCGCCGACCGGATTCTCAAGGTGCGGGTGCCCGGCCAATGGCCTGCGTGAGGGGGCCAATACCCGGGTAATCGTTGGTTCGTTAAGCAGGCGATCAAGCAGATGCTCACCCGTCAAACCGGTGGCTCCGGCGAGCAGCACGTGCTGAGGCGTCAAGTACATAGTGTCTCTCCCTTGATACTATTCAGCTTAGTTGCTGTTTGCACCCTTGCTTACAATGGACGCACTTTGCAGGGCTTTTCGTGCCTGCTGTTTGCGCAGTAGTTGCCAATGCGAGAGGACGGTTTTCGGTGCCCAGATCTGTGGTTCGGACGCTTCGAAACCGTCCGCCAGCTCACGTTCGGCGACAGTGGCCTTGGTCAGTTTGAAGGCTTGCTCCAGATCATCGGTCTGGTTCAGGGCCTGGGCGAACAAGGCATCGCCGAAGTAAGTGAAGTTGGCTTCCTCCGAGCAACCGAAGGATACTCGGTCGGCCCGCGAGGCCGTCATGATCAGGGTCCGTTCATCCTTGAGGGCGGGGATGAAGCCGCCGGAGTAGCAGGACGAAATCACGATGATCTTGTCGCGGTTTTTCAAGGGGGCGAGAACCGCGGCCAATTCGTCGGCTGGCAGATCGGCCAGCTCCATGCGCGGCTGGTCTAGCACCAGTTCGTGTTCACTGGTGCCATGGCTGGTCAGGTAGATAAAAATCAGGTCTTCCGGACCGCTGCGTTCGGCCAGCGTCAGGGCAGCGCGGCGCAGGTTTTCCCGGGTAGCCATCGGGCGGTCGGCAAGGTGGTCACGATGGTTCACCAGGCGGATCTGGCCAAGGGTGCCGAAACGGGTGGTGAGCATGTTGGCGACGTAGTCGGATTCGCGCAGAAACACGCTTTGCTTGCCATCGCCACCCAGGGTCAACGAATACAGCTCCACCGCCGAGGTCGAAGGTGGAACGTTGGCCAGCGCTGCGTCGAGCAAGCGCCCCTGGGCCAGCAGGCCGAGCTCCAGGGTGTCGGGCAATAATTTGCCCTCGGCGTCGCGTACACGCTGGCCGTTGATCCAGGTGCCGCTGAGCACGGTGCCGTCGGTCAACACCAGTGTGCCGCGCCCCTGGTAACTGTCGTTGTCGAACTGTCCGGTGTAAAAGCTGCCGTCGGACAGGTTCAGCCGGCCTTGGCCGGAAAAACGCCAGTCATTGAACTGGCCGATGTAGTGGCTGCCGTCAGTGCCGATCAACTCGCCCTTGCCGTTCAGCGAGCCTTCCTTGAACTGGCCCAGCCAGACATCGCCGTCGGCGTTTTCGTAGCGGCCTTTGCCGTGCAGTTGATTGTTCTTGAAGCTGCCGACATAGATGTCGCCGTCGGCGCTGTTGAAAGTCCCGTTGCCTTCCAGCTGGCCGTCGACGAAGTGCCCGGTGAACTGATTGCCATTGCCATCGCCGCGCTGGCCTTCGCCATTGGGTTTGCCACGGGCGAACTGGCCCTGATAGGAGCTGCCGTCTTCGAGTTCGAGGCGACCCAGGCCGGCGTATTGATCGGCCTTGAACTCTCCGCGATAGCTCATGCCGTTTTCTTTGAGGGTGCCTTCGCCGTAGCGCCGGCCGGCCTTGAAGCCGCCGCTATAGCTGCTGGCGTTGGTGGTCAGTACCCCCTGACCGTCGAACAGTCCCTGATTGAACTGACCGCGATAGACTTCGCCATTGCTGCCATGCCATTCGCCCTGGCCCTGCCACTGGCCCTTGTCGAATTCGCCTGCGTACCAGCTGCCGTTCGGGTAGTCGATGCGCCCCTTGCCTTGCAGCAAGCCATTGACCAGGTCACCGCGATAGCGTCCGCCGTCCGGCAGGCGGGCGTCGGGAGGCAAAGGCGATTCGCCATCGCCGCAAGCGGTGAGCATCAGGGTCAAGGCAAGGAGTGCAAGTGGGCGCATAGCGGATTCCGGGCAATTAGGCGAGGGAGTATGCCGCAGCTATGTGTCCATAAATAGGGTGAGGTACCGCGTGAGGGCGCGAAACAGCATGAGCTGCTTCGCATCCGGCAAGGTTTATACGAAACACAGGGACAGGGGTTCGGCGATGTACGCCGGTTTGTCCGAACCTTCGATTTCCAGGGTGGTGGTGGCCTTGAGCAGCCATTGGCCGGGTTTCTTCTCGATGACTTCGGTCAGATCGACCTTCAGGCGCACTCTCGAATTGACCTTGACCGGCTGGATGAAGCGCACGCTGTCGAGGCCGTAGTTGACTACCATCTTCAAGCCTTCTGGCATGACGAGGATATCTTCCATCAGTTTCGGGATCAGCGACAACGACAGGAAACCGTGAGCGATGGTGCTGCCAAATGGCGTTTGCGCAGCCTTGACCGGGTCGACGTGGATGAACTGAAAATCCCCTGTGGCTTCGGCGAACAGGTTGATGCGGTCCTGATCGATGGTGAGCCATTCGGAACGTCCAAGTTCCTTGCCGACATAATCTTTGAGCTCTGCAACTGGAACATAGGGCATTGAGACTCTCCTTGGGTTCATCGGTTTTATAGTTTTGGCTTGCGGGGATCTAACCTCCCGGCTTACCACTTTAGATCAACATGACCAAACGCTCCGGTCAACTGACCATGCTTTTGGCGAATGCCGATCTATAGCGCGAGCATGCTTATAATGCCAGGCCAATGCGGGTGACGGATTTTGCGGGAGATCTTTGATGTTGTTACGGGGCCTGACGTGGCTGGTGCTGTTCCAATTGCTCGGCACCGCGATCAATCATTTGTTCTTGCCGGTGCTGCCGGGGCCGATTGTGGGGTTGCTGCTGTTGCTGGCGTACCTCATCTGTCGCGGACAGGTCGGCGAGCCACTGAACCTGGCGGCCAGCAGCCTGTTGCGCTACCTGCCGCTGTTGCTGGTGCCGCCGGCCGTGGGTGTGATGGTCTACGCCGCTGACATCGCGGCGGATTTCTGGGCCATTGTCGGTGCGCTGGTGCTGTCGCTGCTGCTTTCGATGGCCTTCGCCGGGGTGCTGATGCAGCGCATGGTCAAGTGTCACGCTCAGCCTGAGGACGGCCAATGATCTTCGACTGGCACGGCGCCTGGGCGTCAGTAATTCACCATCCATTGTTCGGCATTGGCATTACCCTCGGTGCCTATCAGCTGGTGCTGGCGGCGTTCGAGAAAACCCGATGGATCTTTTTGCAGCCGGTGCTTGTCTCCATGTTGCTGGTGATCGGCGTGCTGGTGGGCTGCGGCCTGACCTACGCCGAGTACCGCAAGAGCACCGAGATTCTCAGCATCCTGCTCGGCCCGGCCACTGTCGCGCTGGCGGTGCCGCTTTATCTCAACCTGCGACGGATTCGGCAGTTGTTCTGGCCGATATTTACTACGCTGGTGATAGGTGGGGTGGTGGCCACGGGGATGGGCGTGTTGCTGGGCTGGTCGTTCGGTGCCGAGCACATGATCCTGATGACCATGGCGCCGAAATCGGTGACTTCGCCGATCGCCATGTTGGTGGCTGAGCAGATCGGTGGTGTCGCGGCGCTGGCAGCGGTGTTCGTCTTGATTACCGGTGTGATCGGCGCGATTTTCGGCCCGGCATTGTTGACCCGGCTGGGCGTGCACAGCCCGGAAGCCAGGGGCATGGCGCTGGGCATGACGGCCCACGCGGTCGGCACGGCGGTGGCGATGCAGGAAAGTGAAGAGTGCGGCGCCTTCGCGGCGCTGGCGATGAGCCTGATGGGTGTGGCCACGGCGGTGTTACTGCCGTTGGCGGTGTCGATGGTGGTGTAAGGAAATGTCTATGAGTCTGCCGCTTTTTCCGCTCAATACAGTGCTGTTTCCAGGCTGCATCCTCGACTTGCAGATCTTCGAGGCGCGCTATCTGGACATGATCGGCCGCTGCATGAAACAGGGCGGCGGATTCGGCGTGGTGTGCATCCTCGATGGCGAAGAAGTCGGGATCGCCCCGGCGGGTTACGCCCTGGTCGGGTGTGAGGCGCTGATTACCGATTTCAAGCAGCAGGATAATGGCCTGCTGGGGATTCGGGTTCAGGGCGGACGGCGTTTCCATGTATTGCGAACGGAAGTCCAGCGCGATCAGTTGACCGTCGCCGAAGTCGAGTGGCTGGAAGACGAACCGGAGCAACCGTTGCAGGACGAGGACGCCGATCTGGTGGCCTTGCTCAAGGCCCTGGCGGAACACCCGATGGTCGAAGCCTTGAACATGGGCACCGAAGCGACCGGCCAGCAGTCGCTGGCCAATCAGTTGGCGTACCTGTTGCCCTTCGCTGAACTGGACAAGATCGATCTGCTGCAACTCGATGATCCGCAGCAACGGCTGGATGCGATTCAGGCGTTGCTGGATGAGTTGCAGGGCGAACTGTTTGCCTGACTGCTTTCAGTACGCGTACCGCAACATCGTATGCGGTAAATGCCTCAGCACGAAGAATCCGAACAATGCCACCAAGGCTGGGAGCACCAGCCACCAAACCTTGGGCGGCAAGGCGCTGAGCGATGTATCGCGCTGGATCAGCCACAGGCTGGCCGCGCAGACACATGCCGCCAGCATCGCGCCGGCCAATACATCAGTCGGCCAATGCGCTCCGAGGTAAACCCGCGAAAGCGAAATTGCCATTGCGGGCAGGCAGCCCACCAATAACCAGGTCAGACGCATCCGAGGCGGTTGTCCGCGTCCCGCCAGGACGGCGAGGGTGAGGAACAGTGCGAAAGACCCTGAAGCATGGCCGCTGGGCATGCTGTAGCTGGTGAGCGGATCGCTCAACACTTCGGGGCGCACGCGGGCGAAAAAGTACTTGGTCGCGGTATTGGCCAGTGCCGTGAAGAGCAACGTGCTGCCCGCGAAAATCGCGTGCCGCCATTGCCGCATCAGCAGCAGCAAACCGGTCAGCAGTGCGCTGAAAAATAGCATGTTGCGGAATTCGCCGATCAGCGTGAAGACCACCGCCACTTCATCCAGCATCGGTTGGCGATGTTCCTGCACCAGCGTCATCACCCCTTGATCGAGTGCGGACAGGTGCGAGTAACCGATAAACAGCCCCGTCAGAATCAGCAGACTCATCCCGGTAATGAACAACGTCGCGCGGCGATGCCGGCGCAGGCTGCTGGTCGCGCTCAAGCCGACCATCACCGCAATGCTGCCAGCAACAACCCCGGCCTGGAGCCAGAAGCCTTCGGGCAACGGCAAGCGGATTGCCGCGCCCGTGGCCCAGCCAGGCATCAGATAAGCCACCGACCAACCCACGCCGGCCAACAGGCTGACAGCGAAGAAGCGCGGGAAAGGCATGTCGCACATGCCGGCCACCATCGGCAGCATTGGCCGCAGGGGGCCGATAAAGCGCCCAACCAGCAGGCTGGCGATGCCATAGCGCTGGAAGTATGACTCGGCCCCGGCGATCCATTCCGGATGATGGCGCAAGCCCGGCAGGCGCCGGATGTTCTGATGGAAGTGCCGCCCCAGGAAATACGAAATGACGTCGCCCAGCACCCCGGCGACAAAACCCAGCAAGAGCGTCTCACTGAGCGTCAGCGCGCCACTGCCTGCCAGTACCGCCACGGCGAACAGCAACACCGTGCCGGGAACGATCAGCCCGGCAATCGCCAGGCATTCCACAAAGGCCACGAGGAAAACCGCCGCCGCCAGCCATTGCGGGTTGACCGTCAACCAACCGGTCACGCTATCGAGCCATTGGCCCATAAAAACCACTCCATCAAATGTTCAATTGCTTCCGGGGATAAGTGCAATTTTGAATACGCCACTGACCCCTGTGGGAGCGGGCTTGCCCGCGAATAGGCCCTTTCAGTCGACATTGACGTCGCCTGACACCCCGCCTTCGCGGGTAAGCCCGCTCCCACAGGGGATTTCTGTTTGCATCAAGTCTGAGTCAATCTCAGGTCAGCACATAAAAATCGCGACCTTCGACCTGACCCCGTCGCAGCGGGTTGCGCGTGCAATAAGCCGCGTAGGCAGCGTCGACGAAGCGGTACATCAGGTGTTCATCGCGCCCATGGGGGATGCCCAGGCGCGTAGTCTGGATGATGTGGACGGGCGTCTGCCCGACGTGTTCTACCAGCAGCACCTCATGGTCGAAGCGTTTGGCGTCCCACACCGGCACTTTCAGGCCCAGTGCCTTGCACAGCAGGGTTTGCCCGGCGCAGAGTTTTTGTGACGGGCGAGGGCGGCCCTGGGCATCGGGATTGTTCAACAGCATCTGTGCCAGGCTGCCCGGCCCGCTCAATTGATCGACCCATGGGTAGGCGGATTTGATCAGCACGGCGTTACCCGGCCCCTGGGCACTGAAATTCAGTGAATCGCCGCCCCGGGCGTAATACATATAGATGTGGCCGCCATCCAGAAATAAAGCCTTACGCTTTTCTGTGTAGCCGAGGGAGGCGTGGCTGCCTTTTTCTGCGCAGTAATAGGCTTCGGTTTCGATGATCCGGGCGCTGAGCCACAGGTCGCCCACTCGATGGCGAATGACTTTGCCCAGTAAATCCCGGGCCAGAATTTGCGCGTCACGGTCGAAAAACGCGTCCGGGAGGCCCGTGGGCAGGCTCACAGCGGACGCTCGAACAGTCAGATTGGACATGATGACCGGCATTTGTCAGGGCTGAATGAGTCGTGATGATAACAATTTGCAGCTTAATCCCGGCTGAACATCGGCAAATTGCCCTCCATTTCGACCATCCGCCCGTCACCGCTGTTAGTCGGTGGGCGCGACAGCTATAATCTGTCGCTTTACTCTTTACCAAGACCTAATCAAAGACCACGCCAGACCATGACTGAGTCCGTTCTTGACTACATGACCCGCCTGGGTCGCGCTGCCCGCGAAGCTTCCCGCGTGATCGGCCGTGCCAGTACCGCGCAGAAAAACCGCGCCCTGCAGGCCGCCGCCAATGCGCTGGACGCTGCCCGCGCCGAGCTGACGGCGGCCAATGAACAGGATTTGGCCGCCGGTCGCGCCAATGGTCTTGAGCCAGCCCTGCTCGAACGCCTGGCGCTGACCCCGGCGCGTATCGACGGCATGATCGTCGGCCTGCGTCAGGTAGCAGCGCTGCCGGACCCGGTTGGCGCGATCCGCGACATGAGCTTCCGCCCGTCCGGTATTCAGGTCGGCAAGATGCGCGTGCCATTGGGCGTGATCGGAATCATCTATGAGTCGCGGCCGAACGTGACCATCGATGCCGCGAGCCTGTGCTTGAAGTCGGGTAACGCGACCATCCTGCGTGGCGGTTCCGAGGCGATTCATTCCAATCGTGCCATCGCCGCCTGCATTCAGCGTGGCCTGGCCGAGGCCGATCTGCCGGCTGCGGTGGTGCAAGTGGTCGAAACCACCGATCGCGCTGCCGTCGGCGCGCTGATCACCATGCCCGAGTACGTCGATGTCATCGTGCCGCGCGGCGGCCGTGGCCTGATCGAGCGCGTCAGCCGTGATGCCCGCGTTCCGGTGATCAAGCACCTGGATGGCATCTGCCACGTGTACGTGAGTGAGCACGCCGACCTGGCCAAGGCCCAGCGCATCGCGTTCAACGCCAAGACTTACCGTTATGGCATCTGCGGTGCCATGGAAACGCTGCTGGTGGATCAAGCCGTTGCCAAGGATTTCCTGCCGGCGATGGCGGCCCAGTTCCGCGAAAAAGGCGTCGAGCTGCGTGGTTGCGAACGCACCCGGGCGATCATCGATGCCGTGCCAGCCACCGAGGAAGACTGGAACACCGAATATCTGGCGGCGATTCTGTCGATCCGTGTAGTCGACGGACTGGACCAGGCCATCGAGCACATCAATCATTACGGCTCCCATCACACCGATTCGATTGTCAGCGAACACCAGGGCGATACCCGGCGTTTCGTGGCTGAAGTCGACTCCTCGTCGGTGATGATCAATACCCCGACCTGCTTCGCCGATGGCTTCGAATACGGATTGGGTGCCGAGATCGGCATTTCTACTGATAAGCTGCACGCCCGCGGCCCGGTGGGCCTCGAAGGACTGACCTGCGAGAAGTACATCGTGGTCGGTGACGGGCAGCTGCGCGGACAGGAGCCGGTCTGACTTGGGCGACTTCGACCCGTCAGCCCCGGTCACCGTCAGCGAGCCAGCCCCTCGCCGCATTGGCGTGCTGGGCGGAACGTTCGATCCGGTGCACATCGGCCATTTGCGCGGTGCGCTGGAAGTCGCCGAAACACTGGCGCTCGATGAGCTGCGCCTGACGCCCAGTGCCAGGCCGCCCCATCGGGGCAAGCCGCAGGTGTCGGCGAAAGACCGTCTGGCGATGGTCGAGTGCGCGGTGGCCGGTGTGGCACCGTTGGTGGTGGACGCCCGCGAATTGCAGCGGGACAAACCGTCCTACACCATTGATACCCTGGAACTGATGCGCGCCGAACTGGCCGCGGATGACCAGGTTTTTCTGCTTTTGGGCTGGGACGCTTTTTGCGGCCTGCCCACTTGGCACCGCTGGGAAGAGTTGCTCCAGCATTGCCATATCCTGGTGTTGCAACGCCCGGATGCCGACAGCGAACCACCGGATGCCTTGCGCAACCTGCTGGCAGCGCGCTCGGTGAGCGACCCGCTGGCCCTCAAAGGGCCGAGCGGACAGATTGCATTCGTCTGGCAGACACCGCTCGCGGTATCCGCCACCCAGATCCGTCAACTGCTGGCCAGCGGTAAGTCGGTACGTTTCCTGGTGCCCGACGCGGTCCTGGCCTACATCGATGCGCACGGACTCTACCGTGCGTCGAACTGAATAGGAGTGCTTCAAGGCACGTGGCAACAACGTGTATCGAAGCCCCGAACATACGAGCAAAACGAGTTTTATATGACGAGCAACAACGAAAGCAAAGTAAAACGCAAAGGCACATTCAAGAGTGCCCCGCTGCCTGAAAAGGTTCTCGCCGCCGAGCCGCCTAAAGGCGACGAGCTGGTCAAGATCGCCGTAGCCGCCCTGGAAGACGTCAAGGCCCAGGACGTGCTGGTGATTGATGTTCGCGACAAGCAGAGCATCACTGACTACATGATCATCGCCACCGGTACCTCCAACCGCCAGATCGGCGCGATGCTGGACAAGGTCCGCGAGGCCGTCAAAGCCCTGGGGATCAAGCCGCTGGGTGAAGAAGGCAAGGGCGACAGCGACTGGGTGCTGTTGGACATGGACGACGTGATCGTCCACATGATGACTTCCAACGCCCGTCAGTTCTACGACCTGGAGCGCTTGTGGAAAGGTGCCGAGCAGAGCCGTGCGGCCGATGGCAAGCACCACAGCCCTGAAGTTGGTCACGAGCACTTCAACAAGCTCAACAAAGACCAGGAATAAGGGACCGCTGTGCGACTGCGACTGATCGCCGTCGGTTCACGCATGCCCAAATGGGTGGAAGAAGGCTGGCATGAATATGCCAAGCGTCTTCCGTCCGAACTGGCGCTTGAACTGGTGGAAATACCGCTCAATACCCGTGGCAAGAATGCCGACGTGGCCCGCTTCATCCGTCAGGAAGGCGAAGCCATGCTGGCCAAGGTCGGGCCGAACGAGCGGATTGTCACTCTTGAAGTCCATGGCAAGCCCTGGAGCACCGAGCAACTGGCGGTCGAGCTCGACCGCTGGCGGCTGGACTCGCGCACCGTCAACTTCATGGTCGGCGGCCCCGAAGGGCTGGCGCCGGAAGTCTGTGCCAGGGCTGACCAGCGCTGGTCGTTGTCGCCGCTGACCTTGCCGCACCCGCTGGTGCGGATTCTGATCGGCGAACAGTTGTACCGTGCCTGGACCGTGCTGTCCGGTCACCCTTACCACAAGTAGTTCTGCCCTCATGTCTCAGCCGATCCGCATCAAGGACCACGAAAAAGACGCCCGTCTGGTGCGTGGCCGCGTCGTGTTCGGGGCAATTGCGGTAGTGGCGCTGATCTGCGTGCTGATCGCGCGTTTGTATTTCCTGCAGGTGATCCAGTACGAGTACCACTCGACCCTGTCGGAAAACAACCGCGTCCACGTGCAGCCGATTCCGCCGACTCGCGGGCTGATTTTCGACCGCAACGGCGTGGTGATCGCCGATAACCGGCCCAGCTTCAGCCTGAGCATGACCCGCGAGCGTTCCGGCGATTGGCAGCAAGTGCTCGACGTGATTGTCGAAGTGCTGGAGCTGACGCCGGAGGATCGGGTGATTTTCGAGAAGCGTATGCGCCAGGGGCGTCGGCCGTTCGAGCCGGTGCCGATCCTGTTTGAGCTGAGCGAAGAGCAGATCGCCCGGATCGCCGTGAACCAGTTCCGCCTACCTGGAGTGGAAGTGGTCGCGCAACTGGTACGCCACTATCCGCAGGGTGCGCACTTTGCGCACTCGGTCGGTTACATGGGGCGGATCAACGAGAAAGAGCTCAAGTCCCTCGATCCGGTCAATTACAGCGGCACCCACCACATCGGCAAAACCGGCATCGAGCGTTTTTATGAGCCCGAGCTGCACGGCCAGGTGGGCTACGAAGAAGTTGAAACCAACGCTCGCGGCCGCGTATTGCGCGTGCTCAAGCGTACCGATCCGATTCCCGGCAAGGACATCGTCCTGAGCCTGGACATCAAATTGCAGGAAGCCGCCGAAGCGGCGCTCGGTGGTCGTCGTGGCGCGGTGGTCGCGCTGGACCCGAAAACCGGTGAAGTGCTGGCGATGGTCAGTCAGCCGAGTTTCGACCCGAACCTGTTCGTCACCGGCATCAGCTTCAAGGCCTATTCCGAACTCCGCGACTCCATCGACCGGCCGCTGTTCAACCGCGTATTGCGCGGCCTGTACCCGCCGGGTTCGACGATCAAACCGGCGGTGGCGATTGCCGGTCTGGACGCGGGCGTGGTGACGGCGTCGTCACGAGTGTTCGACCCGGGTTACTACATGCTGCCCAACTACGATCACAAGTACCGTAACTGGAACCGTACTGGCGACGGCTTTGTCGACCTCGATACGGCGATCATGCGTTCCAACGACACCTACTTCTATGACCTGGCCCACAAGCTGGGGATCGATCGGCTGTCGGCGTACATGACCAAATTCGGCATCGGCCAGAAAGTCTCGCTGGACATGTTCGAAGAATCGCCGGGGCTGATGCCGTCCCGCGAATGGAAGCGTGCGACCCGTCGGCAGGCGTGGTTCCCGGGTGAGACGCTGATTCTCGGGATTGGCCAGGGCTATATGCAGTCGACCCCGTTGCAACTGGCCCAAGCCACCGCCCTGGTCGCCAACAAAGGCGTCTGGAACCGTCCGCACCTGGCCAAGACCATCGAGGGCGTGAAGCCGGTGGATGAAAATCCGATGCCGGACATCATCCTGCGCGACCCGTCGGACTGGAACAAGGTCAATCACGGTATGCAGCAGGTGATGCACGGTGCTCGCGGTACGGCACGCAAGGCCTCGATCGGCGCGCAATACCGGATTGCCGGCAAGTCGGGTACGGCCCAGGTGGTCGCGATCAAACAGGGCGAGAAGTATGACCGTTCCAAGGTTCAGGAACGCCATCGCGACCACGCCCTGTTCGTCGGTTTCGCGCCGGCCGACGACCCGAAAATCGTGGTGTCGGTGATGGTCGAGAACGGCGAGTCCGGCTCCGGCGTCGCTGCGCCAGTGGTGCGTCAAATCATGGATGCCTGGCTCCTGGACCAGGACGGTCGGTTGAAGCCCGAATACGCCAGCCCTATCAGTGCAGAGGCTACCGCCCGTGATGAATAACTTCGATCGCATGCTCTCCAGTGAGGATGTGATGCGTCGCCGTGCGACGCTGCTGCAACGCTTGCACATCGACGGCCCGTTGCTGATCCTGCTGCTGACCCTGGCCGCCGGCAGCCTGTTCGTACTCTATTCGGCCAGTGGCAAAAGCTGGGATCTGCTGGCCAAACAAGCCACTTCTTTCGGCATCGGCCTGGTGTCGATGATCGTCATCGCCCAGTTCGAGCCACGCTTCATGGCCCGCTGGGTCCCGGTGGGTTATGTGCTCGGCGTGCTGTTGCTGGTAGTGGTCGACATCATGGGGCACAACGCCATGGGCGCCACGCGCTGGATCAACATTCCCGGAGTGATCCGCTTCCAGCCTTCGGAATTCATGAAGATCCTGATGCCGGCGACCATCGCCTGGTACCTGTCCAAGCGCACTTTGCCGCCGCAACTCAAGCATGTGGGGGTGAGCCTGTTTCTGATTGGCTTGCCATTCATTCTGATCGTGCGTCAGCCCGATCTCGGCACTTCATTGCTGATTCTGGCGGGGGGCGCTTTCGTGCTGTTCATGGGCGGCCTGCGCTGGCGCTGGATCCTCAGCGTGCTTGCTGCCGCCGTGCCGGTGTCCGTGGCCATGTGGTATTTCGTGATGCACGATTACCAGAAGCAGCGCGTCCTCACCTTCCTCGACCCGGAAAGTGACCCGCTAGGCACTGGCTGGAACATCATCCAGTCCAAGGCCGCCATCGGTTCCGGCGGTGTGTTCGGCAAGGGCTGGTTGCTGGGCACCCAGTCGCACCTGGACTTCCTGCCGGAAAGCCATACCGACTTCATCATTGCCGTATTGGGTGAAGAGTTCGGCCTGGTGGGGATCTGCGCGCTGTTGCTGATCTACCTGCTGTTGATCGGCCGAGGCCTGGTGATTACCGCCCAGGCGCAGACATTGTTCGGCAAGTTGCTCGCGGGCAGCCTGACCATGACGTTTTTTGTTTATGTTTTCGTCAACATCGGTATGGTCAGTGGCCTGTTACCGGTGGTGGGGGTGCCGTTGCCGTTCATTAGCTACGGAGGAACTTCGCTGGTGACGCTACTGTCAGCGTTTGGGGTTTTGATGTCGATCCATACCCATCGCAAGTGGATCGCGCAGGTTTGAATAAGGTGAAATTTTCAATGCAAGTAATGCGTGGCTGGGCGACTCGATACGCGCCATGGGTCGGCCTGGTAAGCATCCTTGGCACCATGCAGGAAGCGTTGGCCGGCGACTACGAAGGCTCACCCCAGGTGGCCGAGTTCGTCGGTGAAATGACCCGCGACTACGGTTTCGCCGGTGAACAATTGATGGGCGTGTTCCGCGAAGCCGAGCGCAAGCAGTCGATTCTGGACGCCATCTCGAAACCCGCCGAACGGGTCAAGCAGTGGAGCGAATATCGCCCGATGTTCATCACCGATGCGCGCATAGCCCGGGGTGTGGACTTCTGGCGTCAGCACGAAGCGGTGTTGGCCCGTGCCGAGCAGGAATATGGTGTGCCGGCCCAGGTGATTGTTTCGATCATTGGCGTTGAAACCTTTTTCGGCCGTAATACCGGAAATTTCCGGGTGATCGATGCCTTGTCGACCCTGGGTTTCGACTATCCTCCCCGTGCCGAGTTTTTCCGCAAGGAATTGCGTGAGTTCCTACTGCTGGCCCGCGAAGAGCAGGTCGATCCGTTGACGCTCAAAGGCTCCTACGCTGGCGCAATGGGCTTGCCGCAATTCATGCCGAGCAGTTTCCGCGCCTATGCGGTGGATTTCGACGGTGATGGCCATATCAACATCTGGACCAACCCGGACGATGCCATCGGCAGTGTCGCCAGTTACTTCAAGCGTCATGGCTGGATTGCAGGCGAACCGGTAGTCAGTCGCGGCGATGTCCGTGGCGATCAGGTCGACGAAGGTTTGACCGCAGGAATCGAACCGACGAAAACCGTCGGGGAGTTGCGAGCCTTGGGGTGGTCAAGTCATGATGCGCTGCGCGATGATATGCCGGTTACTGCGTTCCGCCTGGAAGGCGACAATGGCCCCGAGTACTGGATGGGCCTGAAGAATTTTTACGCGATTACGCGTTATAACCGCAGCGTGATGTACGCCATGGCCGTACATCAACTGTCAGAACAGCTGGTCCAAGCACGGGGCGTCAAGTAATGCGGGCATTGCCTATGAGTAAACCCCTGAAGCTGATGGCATTCGCCGCGTTGGCAGTGCTGGTCGCCAGTTGTTCGACCAGCCGCGCGCCGGCCCAGAAGTCCACCGCCGCCGTGCGCACGACGCCGGGGCTGGACATCAACCGCGCCCACAAGGATGGCGCGCCATGGTGGGATGTCGATGTTTCGCGTATCCCGGACGCCACGCCGACCCTGCACACCGGCCCGTACAAGGCCAACCCGTACACCGTGCTGGGCAAGACCTACTTCCCGCTGCAAGAGTCCAAGACCTACGTGCAGTCGGGTACGGCGTCCTGGTACGGCACCAAGTTCCACGGCCAGAACACCGCCAACGGCGAAGTGTATGACCTGTACGGCATGAGTGCCGCACACAAGACATTGCCACTGCCAAGTTACGTTCGGGTGACCAACCTGGACAACAACAAGAGCGTGATCCTGCGAGTCAACGACCGCGGGCCGTTCTATTCGGACCGGATCATCGACTTGTCCTACGCTGCCGCCAAGAAACTCGGTTACGCCGAAACCGGCACCGCGCGGGTCAAGGTCGAAGGCATCGACCCGCAGCAATGGTGGGCTGCCAAGGGCCGTCCGGCACCATTAATGCTCAACGAACCGAAAGTCGCGCAGAATAGCGCCCCGGTGATCACGGCTTCGGCCGGCACCGTCGAGCAATGGACGCCGCCGCCACAGCAACACGCCGCCGCGGCGGTGCCTGTGCAGCTTGATGCAAAAAAAAACGCTTCTGCACCAGCCTCTGGCCAGTATCTGCAGGTGGGCGCGTTCGCCAACCCGGACGCTGCAGAACTCCTGAGATCGAAGCTCAGCGGGACGGTGAGCGCTCCGGTGTTCATCAGTTCGATCGTGCGCAATCAGCAGACCCTGCATCGGGTTCGCCTGGGTCCGATCGGATCGCCGGGTGAAATCCAGCAGGTGCAGAACAGTGTGCGCCTGGCCAATCTCGGTTCGCCAAGCGTTGTGACTGAGTAATACGTAGGACTTGATTGACGGTTCATCTGCGGTTTTGGGGGGTGAACCAGGTTGTTGGCTCTTCGAAGAACAAAAGCCCGGCAAAGGGTGATTGGAGTGAGCAACTGAACACGCGATGACTCGTTAGAAAGTCATCTGATTAGTTTTGCCCTTGGGCAGTTTCCATTAGCGATTTCGAGAGACGGATGAACATCACCACCTTTGCCAAACGCCTGTTCCTGTTAGTCCCGCTGCTCCTCTCACCCGCCGCGTTCGCGGTCGAGATGATGCCGTCGCCACCGCAACTGGCCGCCAAGGCCTACGTGCTCATGGATGCCAGCAGCGGCAACGTGCTGGTCGAGAACAATGGTGACCAGCGTCTGCCACCGGCCAGCCTGACCAAGCTGATGACCGCGTACATCGCGACCCTGGAAATCCGTCGCGGCCAGATCGGTGAAAACGACCCGGTAACCGTCAGCGAAAACGCCTGGCGTACCGGCGGTTCGCGGATGTTCATCAAGGTCGGCTCTCAGGTCACCGTCAGCGATCTGCTGCACGGCATCATCATCCAGTCGGGCAACGACGCCAGTGTTGCGCTCTCCGAGCACATCGCCGGCAGCGAAGACGCGTTCGCCGACATGATGAACAAAACCGTTAGCGACCTGGGCATGACCAACAGCCACTTCATGAACCCGACCGGTCTGCCGAACCCGGAGCACTACTCGTCGGCTCACGACATGGCGGTACTGGCTCGCGCAATCATTCACGAAGACCCGGCTCACTACGCGATCTACTCGCAGAAAGAGTTCTTCTGGAACGGCATCAAGCAGCCGAATCGTAACCTGCTGCTGTGGCGCGACAAGACCGTTGACGGTCTGAAAACCGGCCACACCGACGAAGCCGGCTACTGCATGGTGTCTTCGGCCGTACGTGATGGCATGCGCCTGATCGCCGTGGTGTTCGGTACCAACAGCGAAGTGGCCCGTGCCGCCGAAACCCAGAAGCTGCTGACCTACGGTTTCCGTTTCTTCGAAACCCAGACCTTCTATCAGAAGGGCACCGAGCTGGCTCAGGCTCCAGTCTGGAAAGGCTCCACCAACCAGATCAAGGCTGGCCTGGCGCAAGACCTGACCATGACCCTGCCCAAAGGCCAGCTGAAAAAGCTCGCTGCGAGCATGACCATGAACCCGCAGCTGATCGCGCCAATCGCCAAGGGCGACGTGATCGGTAAAGTCGAAGTGAAACTGGACGACAAGGTGGTGCACAGCGCCGATCTGATCGCTCTGGACGCCGTCGAGGAAGGTGGTATCTTCCGCCGCATGTGGGATAGCATCCGTCTATTCTTCTTCGGCTTGTTCAACTGAATTTAGTGTGCACCTGCATGGCTCCGCGCTGATCTGGCGCGCAGCCATGCCCGTCGCCACGGCTTACGCTTACGAGGCCGTTACGCCATGACCGATACCGAAGTAAAGGCGCCAAAAATCGAATTCCCAGCCAATGATTACCCGGTTAAGGTGATCAGCGACACCGGCGTGGGCAACAAGGACAGGATCATCGATATCGTTCGCAAACATGCAACGATCAACGATGAGCGTGTTGACGAGCGCCAGAGCAGCAACGGCAAATACACCACCATTCAGTTGCACATCGTCGCGACCGACCAGGACCAGCTGTACAACATCAACAGCGAGCTGCGGGCCACCGGTTTCGTGCACATGGTGCTGTGATGTCTGGCACGCTGGGCTTTCGCGAACTCGGCCAGATGGCTTACGAGCCAGTCTGGCATGCCATGCAGCGCTTCACCAACGAACGCGGCAGCGATGCCGCCGACGAGATCTGGCTGGTTGAGCATCCCGCGGTGTTCACCCAGGGCCAGGCCGGCAAGGCCGAGCACCTGCTGCTCCCCGGGGATATTCCGGTGGTGCAGGTCGACCGTGGTGGTCAGGTGACCTACCACGGCCCCGGCCAGCTGGTGGCTTACCTGCTGCTGGACGTGCGCAAGCTCGGGTTTGGCGTGCGCGATCTGGTCAGCCGGATGGAGCAATGCCTGATCGAGTTGCTGGCCAGTTACGGTGTGACCGCCGTGGCCAAGCCCGATGCACCGGGTGTCTACGTTGACGGAGCGAAAATCGCTTCCCTGGGTCTACGGATCCGCCACGGCTGTTCCTTTCACGGCCTGGCCCTGAACGTGGACATGAACCTGGAACCGTTTCGACGGATTAATCCCTGCGGCTACGCCGGGCTGGCGATGACCCAGCTGAGCGATCACGCAGGATCGATTGAATTTGCCGAGGTAAGTGCCCGGCTGCGTGCGCAGCTCGTCAAACACCTCGACTATGCTGAGCAGACGACCCTGACGGGCGGAATCGACTGATATGACTACTGATGCAGTGCAAACCATGATCCCGACGCTCGATGTCACCGAGCGCCCGGCCGCGCGTCCCAAGGTTGAAGCCGGCGTCAAGCTGCGCGGCGCCGAAAAGGTTGCACGCATCCCGGTGAAGATCATTCCGACTACCGAACTGCCGAAGAAACCAGACTGGATTCGTGTACGCATCCCGGTTTCGCCGGAAGTCGACCGCATCAAGGCCCTGCTGCGCAAACACAAGCTGCACAGCGTGTGCGAAGAGGCGTCCTGCCCGAACCTGGGCGAGTGCTTCTCCGGTGGCACCGCGACGTTCATGATCATGGGTGACATCTGCACCCGTCGTTGCCCGTTCTGCGACGTTGGCCACGGTCGTCCGAAGCCACTCGACGTCAATGAGCCGGAAAGCCTGGCCATCGCTATTGCCGATCTGCGCCTCAAGTACGTAGTGATCACCTCGGTAGACCGCGACGACCTGCGTGACGGCGGTGCCCAGCACTTTGCCGACTGCATCCGTGAAATCCGCAAGCTGTCGCCGAACGTGCAGCTCGAAACCTTGGTCCCGGACTACCGTGGCCGCATGGACATCGCGCTGGAAATCACCGCCGCCGAGCCGCCGGATGTGTTCAACCACAACCTGGAAACCGTGCCGCGCCTGTACAAGGCTGCACGTCCGGGTTCCGACTACCAGTGGTCGCTGACCCTGCTGCAACGCTTCAAGCAGATGATGCCGCACATTCCAACCAAGTCCGGTTTGATGCTGGGCCTGGGCGAGACCGACGAAGAAGTGATCGAAGTCATGAAGCGCATGCGCGAGCACGACATCGACATGCTGACCCTCGGCCAGTACTTGCAACCGTCCCGCAGCCACTTGCCGGTGCAGCGTTTCGTGCACCCGGACACCTTCGCCTGGTTCGCCGAGGAAGGCTACAAAATGGGCTTCAAGAACGTTGCCTCGGGTCCGTTGGTACGCTCCTCGTATCACGCCGACGAGCAGGCCAAGCTGGTCAAGGCCGAGCTGATGTCGTCCTGATCGACTGTGAAACATAAAACGCCCGCAAGGTTTCAACGCCTTGCGGGCATTTTTTTGCCTGGCCCATGGCAACGGCTGTTTTTTCCTGCAACCTGCGGGGCAACGGTTCCTCTTCTGTTTGTCCCCGTTCCTGACTACTGTGTGCTGAAGATTTCACGCAGGGAGATTCACGGATGACCGCTCGACCGACCCACACTCTTTGTCCTCATGCTCCCGTCCCGGCACTGCCGTCGGAAGGCATGATCGGCGTTATCGCACCTGCTGGCCCAGCCCCGCTGGACACCGACAAGGCGGTGCAATGGATGCGTGCCCGGGGTTATTCACTGAAAGTGTTTCCCGGGGTCTACGAAAAAAACGGCTACCTGGCCGGTAGTGACGAGGTGCGACTTGGCGACCTGCATGCAGCGTTCGCCGACAGCGAGGTGGATGCCATCATCTGCCTGCGTGGCGGTTACGGCACGCCCCGGCTGCTCGATCGCATCGATTTCAAGTTGCTGCGTGACAATGCCAAGCCGTTCATCGGCTACAGCGACATCACCGCGCTGCATTTGGCGATCAGTCGTTATGCCGGCTTCGTGACCTTTCATGGTCCGATGCTCAATGCCGACCTGCTGGGCGACAAGCAAAAACCTACGGAGCCTTCCTTCTTCAACATGCTGCGAGGGCAGGTGAGGGCGGGAACAGTGCTGGCTCATCCGGCAGCCTACCCGCTGACCACGATCGAGCCAGGTGTGGCTCATGGGCGCTTGCTCGGTGGCAATCTGGCCATGATCGCCGCGACCATGGGCACGCCTTACGAGATAGATGCCGAGGGCGTCATTCTGTTGATCGAGGACATCAACGAGCCGCTGTATCGCATCGACCGGTTGCTGACCCAGCTGCGACTGGCAGGCACGCTGCACAAGCTGCGCGGCGTGTTGGTCGGGGATGTGGCGGGGGTTGAGGTGGCAGCGCTGGACAGGTTGCTCAAGCAGACGTTCGAGACATTGAAGATTCCGGTGCTGTCCGGGTGGCGCAGTGGGCATTGCGATCCGAACCTGACGCTGCCCATGGGGGCGTTGGTGCGGTTGGATGCGGGGAACAAAGAGTTGGTGTTGGAGCAGGATGTGGTGACCAAACGGTAGATATTCGTTGCCTGGTACTCAGTCTTCGTCGGAACGCCGCCCGGAGCAAGCCCGCTCCCACATTGATTTTGTGGCGTTCACAGATCCAATGTGGGAGCGGGCTTGCTCGCGAAAGCGGTTCCAGCCATACGACAAACTATCGGTTACGCAATCCTTCCAGCAACTTGTGCGTCGGATACCCGTCCGCCGGCCAGCCAAACGACTGCTGGGCGCTGCGGATCGCCTTGCGGGTGTTGGCGCCGATGATCCCGTCGGCGGTGCCGGCGTCATAGTTTTGCGCGCTCAGCAGGTTTTGCAGCTCAATCCGCTCGGTACGGCTCAGAGGCAGGTCATCCTTTGGCCACGTGCCGCTGATCAGGCCTGCGCCATTGAAGCGTTCCGACAACAGACTCACCCCCAGGGCGTAGGACGACGAGTTGTTGTACTTGAGGATCGCCCGGAAGTTGTCGAGCACCAGGAAGGCCGGGCCGCGGTAGCCAGCTGGCAGCAACAGGGCCGCGGACAACTGCTCTGAGCCTGCCGGGACCTGGCCACCGTTGGGCAGCGTAACGCCCAGTTGGCGCCACTCGGCGACACTCTTGCGAATCGTGCCATCGGCCAGTACGTAATTGAAACCGCTCGGCAGCTGGACTTCGAAGCCCCAAGGCTGACCTCTTTGCCAGCCGGAGCTTTGCAGGTAATGCGCGGTCGAGGCCAGGGCATCGGCCGAGCTGCCCCAGATATCACGGCGCCCGTCACCATCGAAGTCCACGGCATGGGTGTTGTAGGTGGTCGGGATGAACTGGGTCTGGCCCATGGCACCGGCCCAGGATCCGAGCATCCTCTCGGGTTCGATGTCGCCTTGCTGCAGGATTTGCAGGGCGGCAATCAATTGCGCGTGGGCGAAACCGGGACGACGACCTTCGTAGGCCAGGGTTGCCAGCGAGTTGATCACCGACTTGCTGCCCTGGAACTGCCCGAAGTTACTCTCCATGCCCCACACCGCCACCAGCGCCTGGCGATCGACGCCGTAGCGCTGCTCGATACTTTGCAGGACATCAGCGTATTGGTTGACCAGCGACTGGCCTTTGCGTACTCGCAGCGGCGACAAGGCGCCGTCGAGGTATTCCCAAACCGGTTTTGCGAATTCCGGTTGGCTGCGGTCTGCGCGGATCACGCTGGGGTCGAAGCTGACATCGGCGAAGGCGCGGTCGAACAGATCGGCGCGGATACCGGCGGCCAGGGCATCCTTGCGGAAACCTGCCTGCCATTCGGCGAAGGTCTGGGTTGGCTGGATGTCGAGGTTCTCACCGGTCGGAACCACAGGCGGAATAACCGCCGGGGCAGTAGCGACAGGGAGCGTCTGAAGCGGCTGAGCGTCGGCTGCGGTCGGTTTTTCCGCGCAGGCGACAAGTAAAACAAGGCTGGAGGCAGCGATCAATTGGCGTAAGTGCCAACGACGGGGAAGACAAGGGGGCATGCACGGGTCCAGGGAATACGAATCAGGTACAGACCTTACCATGTCAAAGGGGTGTTCTGCTTTACGCAGCCAGAAAGTAAGAAGCCTCCCAGCTGTCAGACTGGAAGGCTTCGCGGCGGTAACTGCCTTTGCCCTTGGCCGGGCGTTCCTGGCGGCTGCGGAACAATGGCTGGGCGACGATGGATTTGGCCTTGTTGGGGCCATGTGTTGATGGCTTTTTGCTCATGATGATGCCTCGCAGGTGGGTGGTTTTTGCGGGGCAAATCATCGGCCGAAGTTGGGGGGATGTCTAGTCCCCGCATTGCGTAGGATCTTTCTGAGCGGGTTGTGAGGCTGGCTGTTTGTGGCGAGGGAGCTTGCTCCCGTACGGCTGCGAAGCAGTCGTCAAATCTGAAAGTGCAGTGCTGCCGAGATCGAATAGGGCCGCTTCGCGCCCCAGCGGGAGCAAGCTCCCTCGCCACAGGAAAGCGGACTATTCAGCAGGCAGCGACAGGCGTTGCCCGGCCATCAACAATGTCAACCGGCTCAAGCTCATCCACGGCGAACCGGCTGCCTGGCCCTTGATCTGCGCATCGATGCGCTGCGCTTCGAGCAGCAGTTGCGCCCAGCGTTGCGCCGAGTAGCGTTGCAGGGCCTTGCTCACCAACGGTTTACGTTTGTCCCAGACCGGAGGTTTGGCCTGGCTGAAGGCCTTGTCCAGCGGCGTACCCTGGCTGTATTGCAGGGAAATATTGGCCAGCAAGCGCAACTCCCGCGCCAGGGCCCAGAGAATCACCGGCGGCTCGACGCCTTCCCCACGCAGCCCTTCGAGCATGCGCAAGGCATGGGCCGCTTCACCATTGAGCACCGCATCGGTCAGGCCAAAGACATCGAAGCGCGCACTGTCGGCCACCGCAGCCTGCACGGTTTCGACGGTGATCTGGCCGCCTTCGGCCATCAGCTTGAGCTTTTCGATTTCCTGGGCGGCGGCCAGCAAGTTGCCCTCGACCCGCGCGGCGATCAGCTCAACGGCGTCCTGGCTGGCGGAAAGCCCGGCCTGGGACAGGCGCTGACGGATCCAGCTCGGCAACTGGGCGACATCGACAGGCCAGATCTGCACGAACTGGGTCTGCTGTCCTTCGACCAGCGCTTTACCCCACTTGGTTTTCTGTGCGCTGCCATCGAGCTTCGGCAAGCTGATCAGCAGTACGGTGTCGTCGGCCGGGCGCGAGCAGTATTCGATCAGTGCGGCGGCACCCTTGTCGCCGGGTTTGCCGGAAGGCAGGCGCAGTTCCAGCAGACGCTTTTCGGCGAACAGCGACATGCTGGCGCCGGCTTGCAGCAGCGTGCCCCAGTCGAAACTGGCGTCGGCGGCAAACACCTGGCGTTCATCGAATCCCTGTTGGCGGGCGGCAGCGCGAATGACGTCGGCCGCCTCCTGGCACAGCAGCGGGTCATCGCCGCTGATGATATAGACCGGCGCAAGGGCGCCTTGCAGGTGTTTGGCGAGTTGGGCGGGGGCGAGCTTCATAAGAGAGGGCGAACGGGGCACCTGGGCGCCCCGTAAGTCTTACTGCTGCGGCAGTTCGACAGGCGACTGACGCGGGGTTTCCGCTTCAGCCTTCTTTGCCGCTTCCAGTGCGGCGGCATCAGCCTTGGCCCTGGCTTCGGCAGTCTGCTGCAACTTGTTCAGTTGAGTCGGGCTCAGTTGTTCCAGGCGCAGCATCATGCGCTGGACCATCTCCCGGCGGCCTTCTGTCCGGGCCGTTTCAGCTTCCTGGTCAGAGCCCACCAGGTTGTTGCCGTCGTGCATATAGATCTTCTGTACTTCGATTTTGTCGCTCAGTAGTGGCAGATCGCCGCGACCACGGATGTCGTAGTTCAGCACGGTGGTGATCTGATACTCGCCGGCACGACCGGCACCTGCGTAGCTGAGGATGCGCTGGCTTTCCTGTTCATTGGTCAGCACCAGCTTGTAAGGAGCGCCGGTATAGACGTTGACGCCGCTGCCAATCAGTACCTGACGCAACTGGGTAACGGTTGGACCATATGCGTTACGGGCGCTCAGGTCGAGTTCCTTGATCGCCAGTTCATTGGTGCCGGTGCCGCGCAGCTGGAAACCGCAGGCACTCAGCAGAACCGCGAGGCCCATCACCAGCAGATTGCGTTTGATCATCTTGTTGCTCCCCTTGAAACCATGTGGGCCGATCAAGCGGCCCGAAAGGTTTTACTCGGCGCCAGGCTCACCTGGCGCCTGCTCCAATTAGCTGGCGACGATATTGACCAGTTTCCCGGGCACTACGATCACTTTACGAATGGTCAGACCGTCGACAAAGCGCAGGACGTTTTCGTTGGCACGGGCGGCGGCTTCGACTTCTTCGCGGCTGGCGCTGGCGGGCATTTCGATGTGGCCACGCAACTTGCCGTTGACCTGAATCACCAGTTGCAGGCTGTCCTGTACCAAAGCGCTGTCATCCACCACCGGCCAACCGGCGTCGATCACAGGATCGGCGTGACCCAGTTGATTCCACAGCTCGTGGCTGATGTGCGGCGTGATCGGAGCCAGCAGCAGAACCACGGTTTCCAGGCCTTCGTGAATCAGTGCGCGATCCTGTTCGGTGGCTTGCGCGGCTTTTTCCAGTACGTTCATCAGCGTCATCACCTGGGCGATGGCGGTGTTGAATTTGTGGTTCTGTCCGACGTCCTGGCTGGCCTGCTTGATGGCCAGGTGGATCGAACGACGAACGGCTTTCTGCTCGTCGTTCAGGCTGGCGACGTCCAGTTTGCCCGGCAGGCCCTGAGTGACGTGGGCTTGAGCCAGGCGCCAGACGCGCTTGAGGAAACGGTGCGAACCTTCGACGCCGGAGTCGGACCATTCCGCGCTCATGTCAGGTGGCGAAGCGAACATCATGAACAGGCGGCAGGTGTCTGCGCCGAACTGGTCGATCATCGACTGTGGGTCGACGCCGTTGTTCTTCGACTTGGCCATCTTCTCGGTACCGCCGATTTCCACCGGCAGGCCGTCAGATTTCAATTTGGCGCTGATAACCTTGGCTTTGCTGTCACGCTCAAGCTCGACGTCCGCCGGGTTGAACCAGGTGTAGGCGCCGTTGGCTTCGCGACGATAGTAAGTCTCGGCGATCACCATGCCCTGGGTCAGCAGGTTCTTGAACGGCTCGTTGGAGCTCACCAGGCCTTCGTCGCGCATCAGCTTGTGGAAGAAGCGCGCGTAGAGCAGGTGAAGAATCGCGTGTTCGATACCGCCGATGTACTGATCCACCGGCAGCCAGTGGTCGGCCGCCGATTTTTCCACCAGGCCACCTTCAAAGTGCGGCGAGGCGTAACGGGCGTAGTACCACGAGGACTCGACGAAGGTGTCCATGGTGTCGGTTTCACGCTTGGCAGGCTGGCCGCATTTAGGGCAGCTGCACTCGTAGAACTCGGGCATGCGCGCCAGTGGCGAACCGGCGCCGTCGGGTACGACGTCTTCCGGCAGCACGACAGGCAGTTGATCTTCCGGTACCGGCACGTCACCGCAAGTGTTGCAGTGGATGATCGGGATCGGGCAGCCCCAGTAACGCTGGCGGCTGATGCCCCAGTCGCGCAGGCGGAACTGGGTACGCGAGGCGCCCAGTTCTTTCTTGATCAGCGCGACTTCGATGGCGTCGAAGGCGCCCGCGAAGTCGAGGCCGTCGAACTCGCCGGAATTGATCAGCGTGCCGTACTCGCCGTAGGCGTCTTGCCATGGCGCCGGGTTGCTGTCACCGGAACTGGTGCGCACGACCGATTTAACCGGCAGGTTGTACTTGTGGGCGAATTCGAAATCGCGCTCGTCGTGGGCCGGAACCGCCATTACCGCGCCGTCGCCATAGTGCATCAGCACATAGTTGGCGACCCAGACCGGCAGTTTTTCGCCGGTCAGCGGGTGCTCGACGAACAGGCCGGTCGGCAGGCCTTTTTTCTCCTGGGTGGCGACGTCGGCTTCGGCCACGCTGCCGCCCTTGCATTCAGCGATGAACGCTTGCAGCTCGGGATTGTTCTGTGCGGCCAGGGTGGCCAGGTGGTGTTCGGCGGCCACGGCGACGTAGGTCGCGCCCATCAGGGTGTCCGGACGGGTGGTGAAGACTTTCAGTGCGCCGGTTTCGCCGATGGAATCGACGTTGTACGGGAACTGCACTTCCATGCCGCGGGATTTGCCGATCCAGTTGCGCTGCATGGTCTTGACCTGTTCAGGCCAGCCAGTCAGTTCGTCGAGGCTCTCCAGCAGCTCATCCGCGTAGGCGGTGATCTTGAAGTAGTACATCGGGATTTCGCGCTTTTCGATCAGCGCGCCGGAACGCCAGCCGCGACCGTCGATCACTTGCTCGTTGGCCAGGACGGTCTGGTCGACCGGGTCCCAGTTCACGGTGCCGCTTTTTTTGTAAATCACACCTTTTTCGAACAGGCGAGTGAACAGCCATTGTTCCCAGCGGTAGTAATCGGGCTTGCAGGTGGTCACTTCACGCGACCAGTCCACCGCCAGGCCCAGGCTGCGCAGCTGGGACTTCATGTAGGCAATGTTTTCGTAGGTCCACTTGGCGGGCGCTACGTTGTTCTTCATGGCGGCGTTTTCCGCCGGCATGCCGAAGGCGTCCCAACCCATGGGTTGCAGAACGTTCTTGCCTTGCATGCGCTGGTAGCGGGAGATCACGTCGCCGATGGTGTAGTTGCGCACGTGCCCCATGTGTAGCTTGCCGCTGGGGTAAGGGAACATCGACAGGCAGTAGTAAGTCTCCTTGCCTGGCTGTTCACTGACTTCAAAGGACTTTTGCTCGTCCCAGAACGACTGGGCGGCGGCTTCGATTTCACGGGGCTGATATTGTTCGTGCATGGCTACTTTTGAACTGAATAGGGGTGGCCTAATCCTCTTCAAT
Organism: Pseudomonas sp. BF-R-19; assembly: GCF_019956445.1. NCBI lineage: Bacteria > Pseudomonadati > Pseudomonadota > Gammaproteobacteria > Pseudomonadales > Pseudomonadaceae > Pseudomonas > Pseudomonas sp. BF-R-19. Next base: position 128,209 of record NZ_JAHBDN010000114.1, on the reverse strand, counting down.
GCAACGCTGGACGGTGATCACGCCACATTGGCGTTTTCGATGCCCAGCCGAGCTGGAAGTGGAGTTACAGGAAGCGCCGTAGCATACATGACCGCGCTCTACCGAGGGAAACCCTGATTGCTGCCGCACGTCTTGCGAAAACCGCCGCGAGGGCCGTTGGTCGCGGCGTTCAGCCGGTTTGTTCATGGAAGCTAAGCTCTAACTGGGGAGTAGGTCTTATCTTCCAATGAGGTGAGGGATGGTTGAGTCACAGCAAAAAGCTACAAAACCGGAGCTGTACGAAAGGCTGATCGATCGGTTGGCCTTGGCCTTGGATGCGGCAAAAACCGCTGACCGGTTGCGCGACGAACGCCCTCTGGAACTTGAACTGCGTGGCCTGAGCTCCGCAGAGTTTGCACTGGTCAAGGCGTATCTGGATCGCAGCGAGCGTGAGACACACGGATGCTTGTCAGAGGCAATAAAGCAACTCGACGCACCACGTTCGGCCAAGATCATCTGGCTCAAGGACAAGGTTCCTGGCAGAGACGCGGTAAAGGTCCGTTCTTTGCAGTTCAAATAGGGCACAGAGCCGTACTCCATGGTTTTTTGAAGCATAGTCCTCCTGTATTGATTGTCGCATTGCGCCAACCCACTTAGGCTTCGGGCATCTCCGGGAGATGCTCGATGCCTTTTCGTTATTTCGTGAAACAACTTCTTTTGCCACCCGGCATTCTATTGCTGCTGCTTTTGCTCGCCTGGTGGTGGCGCCGCTCAAGGCCAAGGCTTGCCGGTGCGTGCTTTGCACTGGGGCTGGGTGGCCTTTGGCTGATGAGCCTGCCGGTGGTGGTGCAGTGGAGTGCCGGCCTGCTCGAGCGGGAGCCACCGCTGGCCCGCGATGAATGGGCAATCCTGGGGCAGCGCGCGGACGCGATCGTGGTCCTCGGCTCGGGGCGCGAGCGTGGTGATGCGGCCTGGGGAGCCGACCAGCCCACGGGTATAGGTCTGGAACGCCAGCGCTTTACCGCGCGGCTGGCCAAGGCTTCCGGCCTGCCGGTATTGACCAGCGGCGGCCTGCATTACGGCACTCCGCCAAGCGAAGCGCAGATGATGGCTGACTCCTTGCGTGACGATTTTGGCGTGAGCGTGCGCTGGCAGGAAGGGCGCAGCCGCACGACCTGGGAAAATGCGCAGTTCAGCGCCGAGGTATTGCTGCCACAGGGCATCAAGCGTGTGGTGCTCGTGACTCATGCCTGGCATATGCAACGAGCGGTCTGGAGTTTTCGCAAGGCCGGGTTTGAGGTGGTGCCGGCGCCAGTAGGGTTTCTGGGCGGCGACAATGGGCTGCCACTGGGTGGCTGGATGCCGGAGTTCAAGGCGATCTGGCAGAACGGGCAGTTGATGAACGAGGCGGTGGGGCAGGTCGGTTATTCGTTGTTCTACTGAAGTGATGTCGGCGCTGATTGATGAGGTGCCTGTGATGCCGCCTTCGTCGGATCGCCGCCCGGAGCAAGCCCGCTCCCACATTTGATCGGCGTCGTACACAAATACTGTGACCGACTTAGATCCAGTGTGGGAGCGGGCTTGCTCCGGGCGGCGATCCGACGAAGCTTTTAAACAGTCTTGGCCATCCGGCTCGCAATCAGCGCCCAGCCAAACAACAACATGCAGAGAATGAGCAATGGCCACGAACGCCATTCCAGGTACGGCGTGAGGTTGTGCATCGGCACCACTTCGCCATACAGGATGCCGCGTTCGAACTGCGGGATCTGATCGGTAATCTGACCGAACGGGTTGATCAGGCCGGACACGCCGTTGTTGGTGGCGCGGATCATCCAGCGGCCGGCCTCCAGCGCACGCATCTGCGCCATCTGCAGGTGTTGCAGCGGGCCGATGGAGGTGCCGAACCAGGTGTCGTTGCTGATGGTCAGCAACAGGTCGCTGCGGGCGGCGAGGCTGGCGGCGAATTCCGGGTAAACCACTTCATAACAGATGTACGGAGCGATCTGATAACCCTTGGCCTGCAGCAGCGGTTGGTCAGCCGGTCCGCGAGCGAAGTCCGACATTGGCAGGTCGAAGAAGGCGATCAGCCCGCGCAGCACATCCTGCAGCGGAACATATTCCCCAAACGGCACCAGTTTTTGCTTGAGGTAAGTGCCGTCGCCTTCGCCGACAACGGTGATGCCGTTGAAGAAACGCTTCTCGTGGCGGACCTCCATGCGGACCGGGACACCGGTAATCAACGCCGATTTACGCTCGGCCGCGAAGTTGCCCATCATGTTCAAGTAGCCCTCGGCGGACTCCTTGAGCACCGGGATCGCCGTTTCCGGCCAGATGAGAAGATCGACGCGCCTGGAGCTGAAACTCATGTCGCGGTACAACGCCAGTTGCGCGTTGAGCTGCGTCGGGTCCCATTTCATGCTTTGTTCGATGTTGCCCTGAATGGCGGCGACACTCAGTGGCGGGCCTGAAGGGCTGGTCCAGGCATGATGTTTGAGGGCCATGCCGACCAGCCATGGACCGACCAGCAGCAATGCACCGGCAGCGATGAAACCTTTGCGCCCCGTGCGAACCAGGCGCAAGCCGTTGTAGATCAACGCAGCTGTCAGGGCCAGGGTGAAGGAAATCAGCCACATCCCGCCGATGGGGGCGAGCCCGGCCAGCGGGCCGTCGAGCTGGCTATAACCGGAATACAGCCACGGGAAGCCTGTCAGGAACCAGCCGCGGAAGGCTTCCTGGCCGACCCACAGCGCCGCGAAGGCCAGGGCGTCGGCCAGCGGCGCCTCATTGCGACGCAGCCAGCGCGCCCAGATCCAGGCGGGCAGGGCAAAGAACCAGGCAATCGCCGCCGTGAAGAGCAGCATCAGGAAACCGGCCAGCAATACCGAAGCGCCACCAAAGTGGTGAATGCTGTAGTAGATCCAGCTGGTGCCGGCACCGAACAGGCCGAAACCGAAACACCAGCCGCGACCCAATGCCTGACGTGGGCTCAGTTCGCGCAGACCGGCATAGAACAGGCCTACGGCGAGCAGTGCCAGTGGCCAGATATCGAACGGCGCCAGGGCCAGTGTGGTGATTGCACCGGCCGCCACGGCCAGCAGGTTACCGGGCCAGCCGGGGCGGGTTGTCCAGCGCATTTCAATCCTTAGCGAGCAATGGGCGTCAGGCGAAGCAAGTGAATCCGACGGCTGTCGGCGTTCAGGATGCGGAAACGGTACGGGCCGATTTCAGTGATTTCGTTGCGTTTTGGCAAATGCCCGAACGCGCTCATCACCAGGCCGCCGACGGTGTCGAACTCATCGTCGGAGAATTCGCTGTCGAAGAACTCGTTGAAGTTCTCGATCGGCGTCAGGGCCTTGATCAGGAAATCACCGCTGGGCAGCGGCTTGATGTAGCTGTCTTCTTCGACGTCGTGTTCGTCTTCGATGTCGCCGACGATCTGTTCCAGCACGTCTTCGATGGTCACCAAGCCGGCCACGCCACCGTACTCGTCAATGACGATGGCCATGTGATTGTGGTTGGCGCGAAATTCGCGCAGCAGCACGTTAAGGCGCTTGGACTCCGGCACGAAGGTGGCCGGGCGCAGCAGGTCCTTGATATTGAAGTTGTCGCCGTTCTCCTTGAGGATCAGCGGCAGCAAGTCCTTGGCCAGCAACACGCCCATCACGTCATCGTGGCTTTCGCCGATCACCGGGTAGCGGGAGTGGGCCGAGTCGACCACGGCGGGCAGGAACTCGCGGGGTGTCTGGGTCGCCTTGATGCTGACCATCTGCGAGCGCGGGACCATGATGTCCCGGACCTGCAAGTCAGCCACCTGGATGGCGCCTTCGACGATGGCCAGCGCTTCGCTGTCCAGCAGTTTGTTCTGGTGTGCATCGCGCAGCAGCTCCAGCAGCTCCTGGCGGTTTTTCGGCTCGTGGGCAAAAGCCTGGGTGAGCTTACCCAGCCATGACTTCTGCCCGTTGCTCGATCGATCTTCGCTCATAGCGATTACTCTGAATCCTTTGTTGTTTCGGTAGGGGATACATCTGCTTCGTCGTCCGCGTACGGATCGGGAAAGCCCAACTCTGCAAGCAACGTTCGTTCCAGTGCTTCCATTTCTTCGGCTTCCTCGTCATCAATATGGTCGTAACCAAGCAGATGCAAGCAGCCGTGAATCACCAGGTGTGCCCAATGGGCCTTGAGCTCCTTGCCCTGTTCAGCGGCTTCGCGCTCGACCACGGCCACGCAGATCACCAGATCGCCCAGCAGCGGGATGTCGAGGAACTCATCCGGCACGTCGGCCGGGAATGACAAGACGTTAGTTGCGTAATCCTTTTGCCGCCAGGTGTGGTTCAGCTCGCGTCCTTCAGCTTCGTCGACCAGACGAATGGTCATCTCCGAGTCGGCGGTGCGCTGGCGCAAAGCCAGTTCGCACCACTGGCGGAACTCGGCTTCGCTGGGGGCGCAGGCTTCGGTGGCGATTTGCAGGTCAAGCTCAAGCATCGCGGCGGCTATCCTTGGCGGCGGCATCATCGGCCGCTTTGGTTTCGAAGCGCTCGTAGGCTTCGACGATGCGCTGCACCAATGGATGGCGCACGACGTCCTTGGGCTGGAAATGGGTGAAGCTGATCCCCGGCACATCCTTGAGCACTTCAATCACGTGGTGCAGGCCGGACTTGGTGCCGCGTGGCAGGTCGACCTGGGTGATGTCCCCGGTGATGACGGCCGTGGAGCCGAAGCCGATCCGGGTCAGGAACATCTTCATTTGCTCGACCGTGGTGTTCTGGCTTTCGTCGAGAATGATGAAGCTGTTGTTCAGCGTACGGCCGCGCATGTAGGCCAGGGGTGCGACTTCGATTACCTGGCGCTCGATCAGCTTGGCAACGTATTCGAAGCCGAGCATTTCGTAGAGCGCGTCGTAGAGCGGGCGCAGGTACGGGTCGATTTTTTGCGACAGGTCGCCGGGCAGGAAGCCGAGTTTTTCACCCGCTTCGACTGCCGGACGCACCAGCAGGATGCGGCGAATCTGCTCGCGCTCCAGTGCATCTACCGCGCAGGCCACAGCCAGGTAGGTCTTGCCGGTACCGGCCGGGCCGATGCCGAAGTTGATGTCGTTACCGAGGATTTCCTTCACGTAGCGCAGCTGATTCAAGCCACGGGGGCGAATCATGCCTTTCTTGGTGCGCAGGGCCACGGACGGTTCGGCGGGGGAGTGATTGTCCAGCTGCTCTACGGCCGATTCCTGCAGGAACAGGTGCACCATGTCCGGCGACAGCTCGGTACCCTTGGTTTCCCGGTACAGGCGGCGCAGGAGGTTTTCCGCGGAGGTGGTGTGTTTGGGTTCGCCGATCAGCTCGAACTGGTTTCCGCGATTGCGGATCTCGATGGTCAGGCGCTGTTCGATCAAGCGCAGGTGCTCGTCGAATTGCCCGCACAGATTGGCGAAGCGACGAGCTTCAAAAGGCTCGAGGATAAAACGATGTGGTTCTATGGGTGCGTTCAAGGTCGTATTTAGCCGCCCTGGGGCAATAGTGATGAATCAAGGATAGCGCCAGTGGGCAGGGCGCGAAAGCTCTTATACAGACCAAGTTGATTCACTGGCCTGGCGCTGTCCCTGTGGGAGCGGGCTTGCTCGCGAAGAGGGTGTGTCAGTCGACAATAATGTAGCTGACAGACCGCATTCGCGAGCAAGCCCGCTCCCACAGGGATCTTCGGTGTTACTGGATCAACGAACCCCGCAACGAGTGCGGTTGTGCTGCATCGATGTGCACATCCGCGAACTGGCCGATCAGGGTCGGATTGTCGCAGCGGAAGTTGACGATACGATTATTCTCGGTCCGGCCTTGCAGCTCGCCCGGGTCCTTTTTCGAGTAATCGGTCACAAGGATCCGCTGGATCGAACCGACCATTTGTCGGCTGATCTCGAAACCTTGCTGATTCAAGCGATGTTGCAGGGCATTCAGGCGTTCTTTCTTCAGTTCTTCCGGGGTGTCATCGGCCAGATCGGCGGCCGGTGTGCCCGGACGCTGGCTGTAGACGAACGAGTAGGAAAAGTCGAAACCCACGTCGGCAATCAGCTTCATGGTCTGTTCGAAGTCTTTTTCGGTCTCGCCCGGGAAACCGACGATGAAGTCCGAGCTGATGCAGATCCCTGGCACCGCGGCACGCAACTTGCGCAGCTTGGATTTGTATTCAAGCGCGGTGTGGTTGCGCTTCATCGCCGCGAGGATGCGGTCCGAGCCTGATTGCACCGGCAAGTGCAGGTGCTTGACCAGCTCCGGCACGTCGGCGTGGGCCTGGATCAGGCTGTCGGAGAACTCCAGCGGATGCGACGTGGTGTAACGGATGCGGTCGATGCCATCGACCGCGGCGACCACGCGGATCAGCTCGGCCAGGTCAGCCAGGCGCCCGTCATGGGTGAGGCCGCGATAGCCGTTGACGTTCTGCCCCAGCAGCGTCACTTCGCGCACGCCGTTTTCAGCCAGGTGAATGATCTCGGCAAGCACGTCGTCGAACGGCCGGCTGACCTCTTCGCCACGGGTGTAGGGCACCACGCAGAAGGTGCAGTACTTGCTGCAACCTTCCATCACCGACACGTAAGCGCTCGGGCCGTCAATGCGGGGCTCGGGCAAATGGTCGAATTTTTCGATTTCCGGGAACGAGACGTCGACTTGCGGCAGCTTGCTGATGCGCGCGGCGTCGATCATTTCCGGCAGGCGGTGCAGGGTCTGCGGGCCGAAGACCACGTCGACGTACGGCGCGCGATCACGGATGGCCGCGCCTTCCTGGCTGGCCACGCAACCGCCGACGGCGATCACCATGTCCGGGTTGGCCAGCTTCAGTTCGCGCCAGCGACCGAGCTGGGAGTAGACACGGTCCTGTGCACGCTCGCGGATCGAACAGGTGTTGAGCAGGATCACGTCGGCGTCTTCAGCGCGGGCGGTGACTTCCAGGGCCTGATGTTCGCCCAGCAGATCGACCATGCGCGAGCTGTCGTACTCGTTCATCTGGCAACCGTGGGTTTCGATGTAAAGCTTCTTGGCCATGGAAAGAGTCATCACGTGATTCAAAGAACCGCGCATTATAGGGAACATGTACCCAGGTTCCTACCGCTGCGCGTCCAATGGCTATGCTATAGTTCGCGCCCTCATTTTTATCCCCCGATGTGTTTCGCCTGCCATGACCAAACGTGAAGCTCCAATCTACAAGGTGATTTTCCTCAACCAGGGCCAGGTGTTCGAAATGTACGCCAAGCAGATCTATCAAAGTGATCTGTGGGGCTTTCTGGAAGTGGAAGAGTTCGTCTTTGGCGAGCGCACGCAAGTGGTCGTCGATCCGAGCGAAGAAAAACTCAAGGCTCAGTTCGAAGGCGTGGTGCGCAGTTTTGTGCCGATGCATTCGATCGTGCGTATCGACGAAGTCGAGCGTATGGGAACACCGAAAATCAGCGAAGCCCGTGGCGCGGTCGGCAATGTCATGCCGTTTCCGATGCCGATGCCTGAGAAGTAAGCCACCTCGCAGTCAGCAGTGCTCAGGGCAATGGCGAAAACGGCGTGCGCCCGTCAGCGCTCTGCAATTCCATCAAATATTTACGGAAGATTTGCCCGAGCACCTGGGTAGCAAGCTCCAGTTCTTCGCGGGGCATTTTTTCGGTGACTTCGTCGGCGGTGTCCAGGGCATCTTCGGCGCCATTGACCGCCGCCATCTTCAGCAGGATGTACGCCTGAACGTTATTGGCTGGCACGCCTTCGCCGTGGAAGAACATGGTGCCGAGTTTGAATTGTGCCTGGGCGTGGCCTTGCAGCGAGGCCTTTTCGAAATAACTCAGGGCTTGATTGAGGTCGCGCGGCGTGTTTTTGCCTTCGTAGTAGAACTCACCCAACTCGTATTGCGCTTGCGCATCCCCTTCTTCCGACGCTTTCTGGCAGGCGGCGAGCGCCTGTTCCAGGTCTTGCGGCTGGGTATTGAGGGTGCAGCGACCCATCGCTGGGATTAACAACGAGTTGCCGCCTGCTTGTGCGTGCGCGAGCAGGGGCTGAAGAAGCAACAGGCAGCCCAGTGCAAGGGTGCGGCCGGTGCGGTTCATGGGAATCGACTTACCTCTGAAGGGCGCGCGGACCCATCGAGGGATCCAATAAGCGCGCATTATGAAATAAGCAGGGCCAACCTTACAAAGTCTTTACTCGTTTTTCTGCTGCGCGGGAAATTTATCGCCCACTTTGCGGGGGATTATTAGCAGATGAGTAGGAAAAAACGCGGGGATGCAGGCGAAAGCTGACGCTGGCAAGGGCCAACGTCAGCGTTTGAGCGTTACTTCAAGGCCGCGAAGGCGCGCTCGGCGGCGTCCAGGGTCAGCTTCAGTTCAGCTTCGCCGTGGGCGATTGAAGTGAAACCGGCTTCGAATGCGCTCGGTGCCAGGTACACGCCACCTTCGAGCATCAGGTGGAAGAAGCGGCCGAACAGGGCTGCGTCGCTGGCCATGACGTCATCAAAAGTAACGATGTCGTCGGCACCGCTGAAGTACAGGCCGAACATGCCGCCGGCCTGGGTGGTCACGAACGGAATGCCGGCCGCATCGGCGCGCTGTTGCAGACCGTCGAGCAGGCGAGTGGTGTAGTCGGTCAGCTCGGCGTGGAAGCCCGGGCGGCTGATCAGGCGCAGGGTAGTCAGGCCGGCGGCCATCGCCAGCGGGTTACCGGACAGCGTACCGGCCTGGTAGACCGGGCCCAGCGGGGCGATGCGCTGCATGATTTCGCGCTTGCCACCGAAGCAGCCGACCGGCATGCCGCCACCGATGATCTTGCCGAAGGTGGTCAGGTCCGGTGTCACGCCGTAGTACGCCTGGGCGCCGCCGAGGGCGACACGGAAGCCGGTCATCACTTCGTCGAAAATCAGCACCACGCCGTGCTTGTCGCACAGGGTCCGCAGGCCTTCGAGGAAACCCGGTGCCGGCGGCACGCAGTTCATGTTGCCGGCCACTGGCTCGACGATGATGCAGGCCACGTCCTGGCCGACTTCGGCGAGCATGGTTTCTACCGCGTCGATGTCGTTGAACGGCAGGGTCAGGGTGTGTTTGGCGAATGCCGCCGGAACACCGGCCGAACTCGGTACGCCCTGGGTCAGTGCGCCGGAACCGGCCTTGACCAGCAGGCTGTCGGAGTGACCGTGGTAGCAGCCTTCGAACTTGATGATGCTGTCGCGGCCGGTGAAGCCACGGGCCAGGCGGATAGCGCTCATGGTCGCTTCGGTGCCGGAGCTGACCATGCGCACCATTTCCATCGACGGCACCAGCGAGCAGACCAGATCGGCCATCTGGGTTTCCATCTCGGTCGGGGCACCGTAGGACAGGCCGTGCTCAAGCTGCTTGCGCACCGCGTCCAGCACGTCCGGGTGGCTGTGGCCGAGGATCATCGGGCCCCAGGAACCGACGTAATCCACATAACGCTTGTCGTCCTCGTCGGTGACGTAGGCGCCTTCGGCGTGCTTGAAGAACAACGGCGTGCCGCCGACGCTCTTGAACGCGCGAACCGGCGAGTTCACGCCACCGGGAATGTGTTTCTGGGCATTGGCAAACAACGTTTCGGAACGAGACATGATCGGGCTCTCAAATCAGATTTAAAGCTTAAATAGAAAACAATTCATTGAAGGCGCGGGCGCGGCGGGTTACCTCAGCCGTGCTCTCGGCGCCAAACAGGCCATGCACTACTGCCAGCAGATCGACGCCATGGGCCACCAGCGGAGCGGCGTTATCCAGGGTGATGCCGCCGATCGCGCAGATCGGCAGGTGCAATTGCTTGCGGGCCTGGTCGAGCAGGTCGAGGCTACAGGTCGGTGCGCCGGGCTTGGTGTTCGAATTGAAGAAGCGGCCGAAGGCGACATAGCTGGCACCTTCCTTGGCGGCCTGTTCGGCCAGTTCGAGCTGCGCGTGGCAGGTCGAACCGATGATCGCCTGACGCCCGAGCAGTGCTCGGGCCGGAGTCAGCGGGCCGTCGGTCTGGCCCAGGTGTACGCCCACGTTCAGGCGTGCCGCCAACTCGGCGTCGTCGTTGATGATCAACTGCGTCTTGTAGCGTTCGCACAGCTCGCGCAAGGCTTCGGCCTCACGCAGGCGGCGGGCCTCGTTGCTGCTCTTGTCGCGGTATTGCAGCAAGGTGACGCCGCCTTCCAGCGCCGCCTCCACGTACTTGAGCAACTTACCGTCCAGCAAATGGCTGTCGGTAATGGCGTACAGGCCACGTAGTTTCATCGGACAAGCCTCACCGCATTACAAATAGAAGTTACGAACAGAAATCCAGTGGCAAACGGCGCGGCACAAACTGGCCTTTGCCCAGCTGCTCGGCATCACGCAGGGTCCGCCATGTGTAGTTAAGCGCGGTCTGTACGGCACTGGCGAGGTTTTCGCCTTGGGCCAGACGACCGGCCAGCGCACTGGCCAGGGTGCAGCCGGAACCGTGATAGCTGCCCGGCAAGCGCTGGCAGGTAAAGGTTTCGCGCAAGCCGTCGCGGCTGTACAGGCGATTGTGGATTTCGGTTTCGTCGCCATGGCCGCCGGTGATCAGCAGGTGTTTGACGAACGGCAAGAGTTTTTCAGCGCACTCGTCCGCGGTGCCTTCTGGCAGTTCGGCGAGGATACGGGCTTCGGGAAGGTTGGGGGTCGCAATGATCGACAAAGGCAGCAGGCGTTCGCGCATGGCATAGCCGACTTCGTCCTTGCCCAGGCGTCCGCCGCCGCCGGCGCGCAGCACCGGGTCGCAGACCACTGGCAAATGCGGGTGCGCCGAAAGCAGTTCGACCACGGTGTCGACCATTTCCAGGGAACCGAGCATGCCCAGTTTGACCGCAGCGACTTCGGAGTCGTTGAGCACGGCATTGGCCTGGGCCAGTACCCACTCACGGTCGAGGACGCGGAAGTCAGTGACATTGACGGTGTCTTGCACGGTCAGCGCGGTGACGGCCGGAGCCGCATGGCAACCCTGAGCGAGCAGGGCTTCGATATCTGCCTGCAAGCCGGCGCCACCACTTGGGTCGTGGCCGGAGAGACAGAGGACAACGGGGCGAGAGCTGTAGATATTCATGGTGCGCGAGCTTACCACCAAACCTGTTTTGCGGGTGTTGTGGCAGTGCAGTTGATCGATACATTGTGGCGAGGGGACGGGTCCCCTCGCCACAGTGATTTCCCTGCCATTGATAATCGTTCATTGATATCGCTGGAACGCCCGTTCTAGAGCCTTTTCAGGAAAAATTTCAATGGTGTTTAATGGCTATCAACAGCTATGCTAAAGTGGATCCAAACCAATAACAGGTGATACCGGTTTTACGTCTGCTCAAAAGGAATGGGGGGCTTCCTGACAGAACCGGACAGGCCACGCTGGGGCTTCAATGCACTATTTGCTGATGTTGCTGTTGTGTTTGCCCCTCCTGGCAAACGCCGTCGAGTTCGATGAGTCCACTCAAAGCCTCCCCTTGGGCCGTACCCTGCAGGTCTATGAGGACGCAGGTGGTCAGGCAACCATCGCGGATATCCGTGCACAAGCGACGGCCGGCAACTTCAAGCCGCACCACAAAGACACGCTCAACGCCGGGTACTCGCGTTCAGTGTTCTGGCTGAAAATCGACCTGCATTACCGTCCGGTCAATCCGGCGGCGCAACGGACCTGGCTGCTGGAACTGGCCTATCCACCCCTCGATCATCTCGATCTCTATTTGCCCGATGCAGCCGGCAACTATCAGTTGGTCAGGCAGACCGGCGATGCCTTGCCGTTCGCAAGCCGCGAGATTCATCAGAACAGCTATTTGTTCGACCTGACGTTCAAACCTGACCAGGCCGAAACCGTATTCCTGCGATTGCAAAGCGAAGGCTCGATCCAGGCACCGGTCACCTTGTGGTCGAGCACCGCCTACCTCGAAGAGCAGCCCTTGCGCCTCTACGTACTGGGGCTGATCTATGGCGTGCTGCTGGGGATGCTGGTCTACAACCTGTTCATCTACCTCAGCGTGCGTGACACCAGTTACCTCTACTACATCTTCTATATCGCCTCGTTCGGTTTGTATCAGCTGTCGGTAAACGGTGCGGCCGTGCAGTATTTCTGGCCGGACAGTCCGTGGTGGGCCAATGCTGCGACGCCGTTTTTCATCGGCTGTGCGGGACTGTTCGGCAGTCAGTTCGCCCGCAGTTTCTTGCAGATTTCTACCCACAGTCGCTGGCTCGACCGCTTGTTGCTGGCGCTGGTTGCCTTCGGTGCGCTGGTGGTCGGCCTGTCATTGATGACCAGCTACGCCCTGGCCTTGCGCCTGGCCACGGCCCTGGCGCTGGCATTCACTGTGGTGATTTTTGCCGCCGGGATCTTTGCCTGGCTGCGGGGCCTGCGCGTGGCGCGGTATTTCATCATCGCCTGGTCGGCGTTTTTGCTCGGCGGCATCGTCAATACGCTGATGGTGCTGGGCTACCTGCCGAACGTGTTCCTGACCATGTATTCCAGCCAGATCGGCTCGGCCATCGAAGTGGCCTTGCTGTCCCTGGCGCTGGCCGACCGCATCAACGACATGCGCGAGCAGCAGGCGCAAACGCTGTTCGACGCCAGTCAGAAGCTTGAAGTCCTCAACCAGCAACTGGCTCGCAGCAACAAGCTCAAGGACGAATTCCTTGCCACCCTGACCCACGAACTGCGCACGCCCATGAACGGGGTGATCGGTTCGCTGGAGCTGATGCAGACGGTCGAGATGGACCCGGAGCTCGAGCAGTATCAGCAAACGGCTTCGGGATCGGCGCGGGACATGATGCGCATGGTCAACGGCATCCTCACCCTTACCGAATTGCAGGCCGGAAAACTCAAGGCCTCGGCCGACACCTTCAGTTTGCGCGGTATGGTCGAGGCACTGCGCACGCAGTTCGAGGGCAACGCATCGGGCAAGTCACTGGACTTCAAGGTCGATGTCGCGCCAGGTGTGCCGGATCGTTTGCACGGCGACAACGTCAAGATCGCGCAGTGCCTGGAATGTCTGCTGGATAACGCCATCAAGTTCACCCGGATCGGCGGCCTGGCCTTGCGGGTGACCGGCAAGGCCATTGAGCCCGACCGGCTGGCGTTGACCTTTGCGGTGATCGACACGGGTATTGGTTTCACCGATTTGGGGGAGGCCACGATGTATCAACGGTTCTTCCAGCTCGATGGCTCGATGACCCGTGAATACGGTGGCCTGGGTGTTGGTCTGGCGATTTGCCGACAGTTGATCGAGTTGCTGGGTGGACGCCTGACGCATCGCACCGAGCCAGGACGCGGCAGCCGGTTTCAGCTGGATGTGGAAGTTGGGCTGGCGGTGGCCGAACGTCCGGTGACGCCGTTGATGACCGGGGATTTTCCGCGCCTGCGCTTGCCTCAGGATTGTGCGGTGCTGTTGGTGGATGACAACAGCATCAGCCAGTTGGTGATGCGCGGTATGTTGCTCAAGCTGGGGTTCCGCGTGCGTACGGCCGATAGCGCCTACGTTGCGCTCGATCTCTTGCAGCGCGAAGTGTTTGACGCAGTGCTGGTCGATTGTCAGTTGCCGCTGCAGGACGGTGAGTCGGTGTGCTGCCAGATCCGCGCGTTGCCGGGTTATACCGAACTGCCGCTGTTCATGATCGCTCTGGGCGGTGACCGTGAGCGCTGCTCGATCGGCGCGGTGATTGATCACTTGAGCAAACCGGTGAAATTCGAAGACTTGCAGGCTGCGCTCTACCGCCGCGTGCTCTGCTCGCAATAGGGCGAAAGCGCCGACAGTTAGGCGTATATGACACTTTTTTCAGCCGGGGGGCGGTGCTTAACTGAAGTCCCTTGGCCGACCAAAGGAGCCCTGTCATGAACCTGCATCAGTTCGCCGAAACCCATGAAGTCACCAACCAGCCACCGTCACTGGACGGCGCCAACCTGTACCGCATCGACTTGCCGTTGCAGGAATGGTCGCGGCGGTTCGGGGCCGGTTGGGCCGAATCGCGGATCGACGCCTATGGCGCGCTGGCCGGTGGCCCGTTGATGGAAGCCGGGTTCCTCGCCAATCAGAACAAGCCGGTGTTCAACAGCCATGACCGGTTTGGACATCGCATCGACCTGGTGGAATTTCATCCGGCCTATCACCAATTGATGCGTACGGCGGTCGAGCACGGCCTGACCTCGCTGCCCTGGGCGCACCCGCAGGACGGCGCCCATGTGGCCCGTGCCGCCATGACTTACTTACACAGCCAGGCCGAGGCCGGCAGCGGCTGCCCGCTGACCATGACCTTCGCCAGCGTTCCGGCCATGCGTCTGCAACCGGACCTGGCGGAAAAGTGGCTGCCGAAAATCCTCGCCACCGAATACGACCCGCGCAACGTCGGCATGGCCCACAAGGCCGGGGTCACCATCGGCATGGCCATGACCGAGAAGCAGGGCGGCACCGATGTGCGGGCCAATACCACCAAGGCGTATCCGGTCGGTGCCAGCGGTCCGGGCCAGGCCTATGAACTGGTGGGGCACAAGTGGTTTTGCTCGGCACCGATGTGCGACGCCTTCCTGACCCTGGCGCAGACCGACAAGGGCCTGACCTGTTTCCTGCTGCCGCGCCATCGTCCGGACGACACGCGCAATCAGTTCTATATCCAGCGCCTGAAGAACAAGCTCGGCAATTGCTCCAACGCTTCCAGCGAAGTGGAGTTCCGTGGCGCACTGGCGTGGATGGTCGGTGAAGAGGGCCGTGGCGTTCCGACGATCATCGAGATGGTCGCCATGACCCGCTTCGATTGCATGGTCGGTTCCAGTTCGCTGATGCGTCAGGCGCTGACCCAGGCCAGCCATCACTGCGCTCACCGTTCGGTTGGCGGCAAGCTGCTCAGCGAACAGCCGTTGATGCAGAACGTGCTGGCGGATCTGGCGCTGGAAAGCGAAGCCGCCCTGGCCTTGAGCCTGCGCATGGGCCGGGCCCTGGATCATCTGGACGATTCGCAGGAAGCCAAGTTCGCCCGGCTGGTGACGGCGGTGGGCAAGTACTGGATCTGCAAGCGGGCGCCGGCCATGATCAACGAAGCGGCCGAATGCATGGGTGGTGCGGGTTATGTCGAAGACAGCATCCTGCCGCGCCTCTACCGTGAAGCGCCGGTGAATTCGACCTGGGAAGGCTCCGGCAACGTGCAGTGCCTCGACGTGCTGCGTGCCCTGTCGAAAGAGCCGGGTGTGCTCGATGCGCTGTTCAGCGAGTTGGGCGATGGCCATGGCGACAAGCGCCTGGCGGCGCACATCAGCCAGATGCAGGCGGCCTTCAAGGACACCAGCGACATTCAGTACCGTGCCCGCCAACTGACTGAAGACATCGCGCTGGGGTTGCAGGCGAAGTTGTTGCTGGAAGCAGGGAATGCGGTGGTCAGTGATGCGTTTATTGCAAGTCGTCTGGATGGTGGCGGCCGAGTGTATGGCGCATTGCCACGCGGTCTGGATGTGGAAGCCATTGTCGCTCGCTCGACTCCACAAGGCTTCTGATCACGACTGACCCGGCACCGCAAACCTCTGTGGGAGCGAGCTTGCTCGCGATGACGGATTAACATTCAACAGTGATGTTGACTGATAGGCCGCTATCGCGAGCAAGCTCGCTCCCACAGTTGTTCTCTGTACACAGTCAACGCCACTGTTCCCGTGAAGCGACGATGCAGGCAAGATGAAGGTCTGCAAGTCAGAACACAGGATGCTGATCGTGACCGAAGCTTTTATTGTCGTTCAAACCGCCGAGCAAGCCGTGGACCGGCTTGCACACTTGCACAATCGTGCAACCACCGCGCTGAGTCAGGCGCTCAAGCGTTACCTCAAGGATCGCGTTGAGCCTGATGCCGAACAGCGATCGTTATTCCGTTATCCCGAACTGCGACTGACCTACCACTGCCAGGGCGAAGTCCCGCAGACCACCCGAGCCTACGCCAAAGTCCAGCTGCCGGGCACCTACAGCGTCACCGTCACCCATCCATCGGCTTTCCGTAAATACCTGCTGGAACAGCTCGTTCCGCTGATGCACGACTTCACCGTGACCGTCGAAGTCGGTGTCAGTCAGCAGAACATCCCGTATCCGTATGTGGTCGAGCAGGGCGATGAGCTGGGAGGTTCCGGCGTCACCGCCGCTGTGCTGGCGCGAGTGTTCCCGAGTACCGACCTGTCGGCGGCGACCGACGGTATTGCCGACGGTTTGTACGATTGGGAAAACACCGATCCGCTGCCCCTGGCGCTGTTCGATGCCGCGCGGGTGGATTTCTCCCTGCGCCGACTGGTGCATTACACCGGCAGCGACTGGCGTCATGTGCAGCCGTGGATCCTGCTGACCAACTATCACCGCTACGTCGACCAGTTCATCGTCCATGGTCTGGAACAATTGCGCAGCGATCCGCGTTTTGTGCGCATGGTCCTGCCGGGCAACGTGATCATCGAAAAGAGCATGGATCACGGCGAAGCCTCGGCGATTGCCGCCGGGGTGGTCTGGCACCGCTACCAGATGCCGGCCTATCACCTGATCGCCAGTGACGGCCACGGTGTGACCCTGGTCAACATCGGTGTCGGCCCGTCCAACGCCAAGAACATCACCGACCACCTGGCCGTGCTGCGCCCGCATTGCTGGCTGATGATCGGTCACTGCGGCGGCCTGCGCCAGTCGCAGACCATTGGCGATTACGTGCTGGCCCACGCCTACATGCGTCGCGACGGGATTCTCGACCGGGTAGTGCCGCCGAACATTCCGATTCCGGCGTTGGCCGAAGTGCAGCTCGCGCTTCAGCAGGCGGCGGCCAACGTCACCGGCGAGAAGGGCGACGAACTGAAGAAACGCCTGCGTACCGGCACCGTGCTGACCTACGACGACCGTAACTGGGAGCTGCGCTGGGCGCAGGAACGGCCGCTGATCAACCTGTCCCGCGCCGTGGCGGTGGACATGGAAAGCGGCACGATTGCCGCGCAGGGTTATCGTTTGCGGGTGCCGTACGGTACGTTGCTGTGCGTCTCGGACAAGCCACTGCACAGCGAAATCAAGCTGCCGGGCTCGGCGAACGCCTTCTATGAACGCGCGGTCAGCCAGCACTTGAAGATCGGGATCGAGGCGGTCGATCTGTTGCGCACCGAACTCAACTCGCTGCACTCACGCAAACTACGCAGCTTCGACGAGCCGCCGTTCCGCTAACGGTTGTCATGGTCATTTGGCGATCAGGGCACTAGCATTAGCAGCCCTGATCGTTAGATGTTCACTTCGCCATGTCCCATCCTCAACGCCCCGTTTCCCGCCGCCCTGGCGCGAAACCCTCTCCTTCAGCCCCGCGCCGTGTCGCCAAGGCACCGCCGTCTGAGCCGAAGCTGATCCTGTTCAACAAACCGTTCGATGTGCTGACGCAATTCAGTGATGGCGAAGGGCGCGCGACGCTCAAGGATTACATCGATGTACCGGGAATCTATCCGGCCGGACGGCTGGACCGCGACAGCGAAGGCTTGTTATTGCTGACCAACGACGGCCAGCTTCAGGCGCGGATCGCCGACCCGAAACACAAGCTGGCCAAGACCTATTGGGTACAGGTCGAGGGCGAGCCGAGTGCCGAGCAGTTGCAGCGTCTGCGCGATGGCGTGGAGTTGAACGATGGCATGACCTTGCCCGCCGAGGCGCGGCAACTGGACGAGCCTGAGCTGTGGCCACGCAACCCGCCCGTACGCTTTCGCAAAAGCGTGCCGACCAGCTGGCTGGAACTGGTGATTCGCGAAGGGCGTAACCGTCAGGTACGGCGCATGACCGCGGCGGTCGGCTTGCCGACGTTGCGTCTGGTGCGGGTCAAAATCGGCGACTGGTCGATCGAAGGGCTCGATCAGGGCCAGTGGAAGGAAGTGCCGGCGCGCTTATAACGTGCCGGATTCGATCAAACCGATCACCACACTCTTGATCACGAACGCCGCCACGCCCAGGCCCAGTACGAAGAACAGAATGAACGAGCCAAAGCGCCCGGCCTTGGACTTCTTCGCCAGATCCCAGACGATGAAACCCATGAAAATGATCAGGATGCTGACCAGTCCGGTCATCATCCACTCTTCGAAAACGGCAGGATCCATCGAACATCTCCAGCGCGGGCGTGGCTAAAAGGGCGCGGGGAGTATACGCCTGCGCGGGTTCGCGCTGTATTGACCTGCGTCGGTGTGTCGCAGTCATTCGTCGCCTGTGCCGGCCTCTTCGCGAGCAGGCTCGCTCCCACAGGGATCTCACATGCGCTGGAGATTCATTGTGGGAGCGAGCCTGCTCGCGAAAGCGTCCTCAACTGCGCAGATGAGTCAAAGGCAGTTCGGTGCTATTCAAAACCTGATTCAGCACAAAACTCGAGCGCACGCTGGTCACGCCTTCAATCCGCGTCAGATGCCCCAGCAACAGTTTCTGGTAGTGATCCATGTCCGGCACTACGACCTTGAGTTGATAGTCGGCATCCATCCCGGTCACCAGGCTGCATTCGAGCACTTGGGGCAGGGTGCGGATGGCCGCTTCGAAATTCTCGAAACGCTCCGGCGTGTGACGGTCCATGCCGATCAACACGTAAGCGGTCAGGCTCAGGCCGAGCATCTTGCGGTCGAGCAGGGCGACCTGGCGGGAAATGTAGCCGTCGTCTTCCAGTTGCTTGACCCGCCGCGAGCACGGCGAAGGCGACAGGCCGATGCGCTCGGCCAGCTCCTGGTTGGAAATGCGTGCGTCGCGCTGCAATTCCGCCAGAATACTCAGGTCATAACGGTCGAGCTTGCTCATCAAATGGTCCTTTGTCGTAACTATTGCGGAGGATTATGTATCTGGGGTTAAAAATTGCGCAAGTGATGTTTAATTCAGCAATCTTCGCAATCCCCTGCCGGTGCTCCCGGCCTATTCTTATCACCAGAATCACTGCTCGGACAAACAGTCCAGTGCGGCTCGCCGAATCAGGCCCGCCGCGGTCGCCACCCCCACCGGGGATGTGCCGGCCCCCGAGCTACACACTGTCCAGAAGACGGCGTGAGGTGAGCCGACGCCACAAGTGTCGAGCCAGGACGAAGTTCTCTAAGGGGAGGCCGACGGGTCTCCCCTTTTTCTTGCGTGGAATTTGACCCGCTGGCCTCAATAAATAAGTTGCGTGACAGATAACCTGTCGCAGAACCGACCTCTGCTTTCCCAGTCTTATGTACAGGCCCTAACCCTCAATGAGGAAAAGCATGAAGTCGCGCATCTGGCGTTTGGCCGGCGTTGGTTTGCTGTGTGTCAGTGTCACCGCGCAAACGATGGCCGATGAGCCGCAAAACCGTGGCCATGATGGCGGGCAACACGGCCAGGGTGGGCATCAGGGCGATAACCAGGGCCATGGTGGCAGCAACCAGCCGCACCCGAAAAATGGCCAGCAGCAGAATCAGCCCCGTGCGCAAAACAACGACAATCGCCAGTACGATCACAACGGCCAGAATCAACGTCAGGGCAATGACCAGAGGCAGAACCTTCCAGCGCCGGATTTCAACAGCCAGGTGCGATCGCCGCTACCCATGCCGCAGATGCCTGCCACTGACATGCCAATCCAGCCCCGGCCCGACACCGTGCGCCAGACCCAGCAGCCGCAGCGCGGTTACTACCAGGATCAGCCGCGTCGCAACGATTACAACCAGCGCTGGAATGGCTACACAGTCGCACCGTCCTATGACAATCACGGGCAGGGGCGCCCGAGTGGCTATGGTAAAGGCTGGGGGCCAGGCCCCAGGTATCGCCCCGGCCAGGTGATCGACCGCTTCCCCGAGCGCAACTACCGTGTGCCTTACCGTGGCATGGATTACTACTATTCCGGTGGCTACTGGTATCGCCCGCTGGGCCCGCGTTATGAGGTGGTAGAGCCACCACGCGGGATTCGCGTCAGATACCTGCCCGATTACGCCCAGCAAGTGTGGATCGGCGGGGTATTGCTGTTTCTCGCGGCCGGTTCGTATTACGCCTATCAAGAAAGCACTCAGGACTACGTTGTGGTCGAGCCGCCGGTTGGTCAACCGCAGTCGCAACCACCAGCCGCCAGTAATGGTTATGACGTGGAGGCGTATCCAGCCAACGGTCAATCGCCGGAGCAGGTCAGTCGGGATGGTTACGAGTGTTATCAATACGCGGTGCAGCAGAGTGGTTTCGATCCACGAACCGCCACTTACCAGCCAGACCCGTCGGTGGTGCAAGTCTACCGACAGGCCCAGGGCAACTGCCTGAGCAGTCGCGGTTATCAGGTGACCTACTGATCCCGGGCGGCTTTCACCACTTCCTTCGGGTCGGCGTGCACCAGTACTTCGGCTCGCGGGTAGGCGCTGTGAATGGCTGCGGCAGCCTGATCGCTGATGCCGTGGGCAACGGATAGCGTCAGTTCCCCCGGCAGCTCCAGATGCAACTGCACAAACCACTGGTTGCCGGAGATGCGCGTGCGCAGGTCATGGGCACCCAGCACGCCAGGCACGCTGCACGCCAGTTCCAACATATGCTGACTGACCTCCGGCGGCAGTTCTTCATCCATCAATACCGCAAAGCTCTCCCGGGCGATCTGCACCGCGCTCCACAGAATGTAGACGGCGATTCCCAGACCGAACCAGGGGTCGACCTGATGCAGTCCAAACCCGGCCAACACCAGCGCGATCAGAATGCTGCCGTTGAGCAGCAGGTCCGAACGGTAGTGCAGCGAGTCGGCACGCACGGCGTTGGAGCCCGTGGCCTTGATCACCCGATGTTGCAGCATCAGCAAGGCCAGGGTCAGGACGAGGGAGAACACAATCACGCCGATACTGATCCACGGCGCGCCGACCGGTTCGGGATGTTTGAGCCGATCAATGGCCTGCAATGCAATCAGTACCGCACTGCCGCCTATGAACAACGCCTGGGCCATGCCCGCCAACGACTCGGCCTTGCCGTGCCCGTAGCGATGATCATTGTCGGCGGGGCGCAGGGCGTAATGCACCGCCAGCAGGTTGAGCAATGACGTGACGCCGTCGAGAGTCGAGTCGGTGAGCCCGGCGAGCATGCTCACCGAGCCGCTCAGCCACCAGGCGATGGCTTTGGCGACGATCAGGATGCACGCCACCGCCACCGAGGCACGGGTCGCCAGCCGCAGCAGGCGGGCGTGTTCGGAGCTGGAGGTCATAGGGGCCATCGTTCCTTGAAGAGTCCTTTCGCGCGTAGGGATTACGCGGCGGGTTGCAGGCCGAACATCGCCAGTTGCTGGGCGCTGCCTTTGCTCTGGATCAGGCGTGGATCGTCCAGCGGGAAGCTGCGGCCGAGTTCACTTTCCAGAATAGTCTGCAACTTGCGGTTATCGACCTTGCCGTCGGCGCCGATGGCTTCCTTGAGTTTTTCCGGTGCAACTTGTGCGGTCTCTCCCGGCGCGTAGTAAATCGCGCCGGTGGCGAAGTCCACGGCAAACGCGATCAGGCCGGGGATGATGTAGAACAGCAGGCCCACGGCGTCGAGCGCGGCGATGGCCGGGTCGATCTTGCCTTCGATCTGGCCACGGCGATCCGGGTAGAAGATCGAACCGCAGGCGGTCACTTGAGTCAGCAAGGTTGCGACCAGAACACCGCCAATCAGGCGAAAGGGAGCACGCATATGAAATCTCCTGAGTAGAACGCCAAGAACGTTACTGGTTAGAGCCCAGACTACGCCAAACAGTTCGCCGTTATACTCGCCGCTCTGTTTGGGAGCCAGCATGATTTCTTTGCCGATCGATGAAGTTTTACCCGCCCTGCGTGAAGCCCTCGCTACACGCCACGAAGCCGTGCTCGAAGCGCCGCCCGGTGCCGGTAAAACCACCCGGGTGCCTTTGGCCTTGCTCAATGAGCCGTGGCTGGCCGGGCAGACCATCCTGATGCTCGAACCCCGCCGGTTGGCCGCGCGTGCAGCGGCGGAGCGGCTGGCCAGTGAGCTGGGGGAGAAGGTCGGCGAAACCGTGGGCTATCGCATTCGGCTCGACAGCAAGGTCGGTCCCAACACCCGTATCGAAGTGGTCACCGAAGGCATCCTCACCCGGCGTTTGCAGGATGACCCGGCACTGGAAGGCGTAGGCCTGCTGATCTTCGATGAGTTTCACGAACGCAGCCTCGACGCTGATCTGGCGCTGGCCCTGAGCCTCAATGGCCGCGAACTGTTCCGTGACGATCAGCCGCTGAAAATCCTCCTGATGTCCGCCACACTCGAAGGCGAACGCTTGGCCGGGTTGCTCGACGACGCACCGATCCTGCGCAGCGAAGGGCGCATGTTCCCGGTGGCGATGCGCTGGGGGCGGCCGTTCCAGGCCGGTGAATTCATCGAGCCGCGTCTGGTGCAGACCATCCTCGAAGCCTTGAACGACGAGACCGGCAGCGTGTTGGTGTTCCTGCCGGGGCAGGCAGAAATCCGTCGCGTGCATCAGCAACTGGCCGATGCCTTGGGCGAAAACACTCAGGTTCTACTGTGCCCGTTGCACGGTGAACTGGACCTCGCCGCGCAACGGGCTGCAATCGATCCGGCACCAGCGGGCAAGCGCAAAGTGGTGCTGGCCACCAACATCGCCGAAACCAGCCTGACCATCAATGGCGTGCGCGTGGTGATCGATGCCGGGCTGGCGCGGGTGCCGCGTTTCGATCCCGGCAGTGGCATGACCCGTCTCGACACCCAGCGCATTTCCAAGGCCAGCGCCACCCAGCGTGCTGGCCGGGCCGGGCGCCTGGAGCCCGGTGTGTGTTATCGCTTGTGGTCCCAGGACCAGCACGAGCAACTGGCGGCCTATGGCAGTGCGGAAATCCTCTCGGCGGACCTCGCCGGGCTGGCTTTGCAACTGGGACGTTGGGGCGTGACGCCCGGGCAACTGGTGTGGCTCGACGTGCCGCCAGCCGCCGCCTATGCACAGGCCCAGGACCTGCTCGAACGCCTGGGGGCTCTGGAGGGTGAAGCGCTGACCCGTCATGGTCAGGCCATGGCCGAACTGCCGGCACATCCGCGTATCGCGCATTTGCTGTTGCGCGGCCAGGCGCTGGGTCTGGCGGACATGGCCTGCGACGTCGCGGCACTGCTCGGCGAGCGCGATATCTTGCGCGGCGCCGGGGCGGACTTGCACAGCCGACTGGTATTGCTGTCTGGCGAAGAGCGCGCCGCACGCGGTGCTCAGGGCGGGGTGCAGCGCGCACGGCAACTGGCGCGGCAGTATCGTGGTTATCTGCGGGGCAAAGCCTCGGAGCCGGTCAGCGATCCGGATCACCCGCGCTGGCTCGGCGCGTTGCTGGCGCTGGCCTATCCCGACCGCGTCGCCCAGCAACGGCGCGCCGGTGGTGCGGAATATCGCTTGGCCAACGGACGTGCCGCACTGTTCGCCGAGGCCGACAGCCTGATGAAGCAAGCGTGGCTGGTAATCGCCGATCTGGGCAGTCGCCAGGGCCAGCGTGAAGAGCGGATTTACCTGGCGACGGACTTCGATCCGGCGCTCTTCGATTCAGTGCTGGCCGAGCAGGTGCGCTGCGTCGATCAACTGGATTGGGATGAACGTGAAGGGGTGCTGCGGGCAGAGCGTCAGCGCAAGGTTGGCGAATTGATCCTCAGCCGCGAGCCACTGACAGGCCTCGACGAAACCGCCCGCAGCCAGGCACTGGTGAACCTGGTGCGGCGCAAAGGCCTGGAGCTGTTGCCGTGGACCCCGGAGCTGCGTCAGTGGCAGGCGCGGGTCGCCTTGTTGCGGCAACTGGACCTCGCCGCCAAGGGCGAGAGCGAGTGGCCGGATGTCAGCGACGCGGCGTTGCTCAAGCGTCTGGAACACTGGCTGATGCCGTATCTGGGCAAGGTTTCGCGGCTCAGTCACTTCGCTAATCTGGACCTGTCGAGCATCGTCCACAACCTGCTGCCATGGCCTCTGCCGCAACGGCTGGACGAACTGGCGCCGCATCATTTGAGCGTGCCGTCGGGCTCGTCGATTCGTCTGGACTACAGCGAACAGCCGCCGATTCTGGCGGTGCGATTGCAGGAGTTGTTCGGCCTGGCTGAAACCCCGCGCATCGCCGGGGGCCGGCAAGTGGTCAAGCTGCATCTGTTGTCCCCGGCGCGCCGGCCGGTGCAGGTGACTCAGGACCTGGCCAACTTCTGGCGCAGCACCTATGCCGAGGTGAAGAAGGATTTGAAGGGGCGTTATCCGAAGCATTACTGGCCGGATGATCCGCTGGTGGCCGAAGCCACCGCGCGGATAAAGCCGCGAAAGTAGTTATGAGGCAGGTCTTTCAGCCTTGGCGGTCAGTTGTTCGCGGCAATAGTCCGCAAACAACTGCGCCGGTTTGGTCAGTTGCCCGCGCTTGAGCCATGCCGCCACCAGCCCGGATCCGGTGACGTCTTCGGCGATGTCCACGCACACTACTTTCTGCCCGTCGTAGGTGCACTCCGAATGCGGCTTGGTCACCAGGATCGAGAATCCGAATCCCTGGCCAACCATGCCGCGCACCATCTCGATCGATGGCGAGCTGAAGGCGATGCGCGGGGTCAGGCCCAGCTCTTCGAACAGGCTGACGAAGTAGGTCCGGCTCGGCTGTACGTCCAGAAGGATCATCGGCTCCAGGCACAGGTCCCGCAGCGACACTTGCGCCTGCTGGGCAAAGCGGTGATCCGCCGGCAGCAGCGCGTAGGGTCGTTGCGCCGGCATCAGCGGTTCGGTTTCGATGGTGCCGTCGAGGTCGTGTTCATAGAGGATCGCCAGATCGAAGGCGCCGGAGGTCAGGCCCTGTACTAACTCCTGCTGCTCGCCATCGCGGATGCGGATTTCCACCCCCGGGTACAACGCGGAAAATCCTGCGATCAATTGCGGCAGATACAGCGGCGCGACGGTTTCGAAACAGCCGATATCGATCTGCCCGGAGACCACGTCGTTGTCGGCCAGGGCGTTCTGTTCGAACTCCTTGGCCATGCGCAGCAGTTCCTGGGCCTTGCGGTAGAAGCGTGCACCACTGGGGGTCAACGACACGCCCTGGGCGTGATGGCGGATCAGCAGTTGCACGCCGAAGCTGTCTTCCAGCCCTTTGATGGCCGTGGAGATCGAAGGCTGGGCGATGTACAGCTTGCGCGAGGCCTCGGCGACGCTGCCGCACTCGACGGTGGTGATGAAGTATTTCAGTTGACGCAGATTGTAGGCAGCCACAGCAAACCTCGGGGGAGAACGGATCAGGCATCCTGGCAATTTGCGCGCCACCCCTATCCGCTCGGGTAGCGATTTGTTGTGTTTGAACAATAACCACATGCTGCGCCAGAAGGGAGATTGGCTACGTAGTTTTTTCTTGGCCTGCGAACACATTTTTACTGGTTTTCCACCGCTCGGGCCTGAGCGACTATCCAATACACAAGAATGTCCTCTGGAGCATCTGAACGTGTTCGAGCTTGAGTATTGGCAACGCAAGGCCGCTTCCCTGCGGTTTCCCGACCAGGCCGTGATCGACGGCCAGCGCCGCCCGGCGCAGTCGGGACAGACTTTCGCCGCGATCAACCCTGCCACCGGGCAATGCCTGGCCAACATTGCCGCCTGCGGTGAAGAAGACGTGAACGCGGCGGTGCACAATGCGCGGCAGGTCTTCGAGGCTGGCACCTGGGCTGCGCGCTCGCCGACTGAACGCAAGCAAGTGCTGTTGCGTCTGGCCGACTTGATCCTCGAAAACCGTGAAGAGCTGGCGCTGCTCGATTCGCTGAACATGGGCAAGCCCGTCACCGATGCCTACAACATCGACGTGCCGGGTGCCGCCGGGGTGTTCCGCTGGTACGCCGAAAGCCTCGACAAACTCTACGATCAGGTCGCGCCGAGTGCGCAGAACGTGCTGGCAACCATTACTCGTGAAGCCCTGGGCGTAGTGGCTGCCGTGGTGCCATGGAATTTCCCTCTGGACATGGCCGCGTGGAAACTCGCCCCGGCCCTGGCCGCCGGTAACTCGGTGATCCTCAAACCGGCCGAGCAGTCGCCGTTTTCTGCCCTGCGCCTGGCCGAGCTGGCGCTGGAGGCGGGGATTCCGGCAGGCGTACTCAACGTACTGCCAGGCCTCGGCGAGCAGACCGGCAAGGCCCTCGGCCTGCACCCGGACGTCGATTGCCTGGTGTTCACCGGCTCCACCGAAGTCGGCAAATATTTCATGCAGTACTCGGCTCAGTCGAACCTCAAGCAGGTGTGGCTGGAGTGCGGCGGCAAGAGTGCGAACCTGGTGTTCGCCGATTGTCAGGACCTCGATCTGGCCGCGGAAAAAGCCGCGTTCGGCATCTTCTTCAATCAGGGCGAAGTGTGCTCGGCCAACTCGCGGTTGCTGGTGCAACGCTCGATCCATGACGAGTTTGTCGAACGCCTAAAGGCCCAGGCCGAACGCTGGTTGCCGGGCGATCCGCTGGACCCGTCGAGCGCCGCCGGGGCCATCGTCGACAGCCGTCAGACCGCGCGCATCATGAAATTCATCCAGGAGGCCGAACAACAAGGCGCGACCAAGGTATGTGGCGGTCGTCAGTCGATTTTCAACGGTTCCGACAACTTCATCCAGCCGACGATTTTCATCGGCGTGACACCGGACATGCCGCTGTTTCGCGATGAAGTGTTCGGCCCGGTGTTGGCGATTACGCCATTCGACGATGAGACCCACGCCTTGCAACTGGCCAACGACAGCGTCTACGGTCTGGCGGCTTCGCTGTGGACCGACGACCTCAACCGCGCCCACCGTGTGGCGCGACAATTGCGGGCCGGTACGGTGTCGGTCAACAGCGTCGATGCGCTGGATGTGACCGTGCCTTTCGGCGGCGGCAAGCAGTCGGGTTTCGGCCGCGACCTGTCCCTGCATTCATTCGATAAATACACCCAGTTGAAGACCACCTGGTTTCAATTGCGCTGATAACAAAACGGAGAACTGGCGATGACCACACCACGTGATACCCGCGACTACCAGGCCGCCGACGCTGCGCACCACATCCATGCGTTCGTCGATCAGAAAGCCCTCAACGACGAAGGGCCACGGGTGATGGTCCGTGGCGAGCGCCTGCACCTGTGGGACAACGATGGCCGGCGTTACCTCGACGGCATGTCCGGGTTGTGGTGCACCAACCTCGGTTACGGGCGCAAGGACCTGGCCTTTGCTGCGAGCCAGCAACTGGAACAGCTGCCGTACTACAACATGTTTTTCCACACCACCCACCCGCAGGTGATCGAGCTGTCCGAGCTGCTGTTCAGCCTGCTGCCGGCTCACTACAGCCACGCGATCTACACCAACTCCGGCTCCGAAGCCAACGAGGTGTTGATCCGCACGGTGCGTCGTTACTGGCAGGTACTCGGCAAGCCCGAGAAGAAAATCATGATCGGCCGCTGGAACGGTTACCACGGTTCGACCCTGGCCGCGACGGCGCTGGGCGGTATGAAATTCATGCACGAAATGGGTGGCATGATTCCGGACATCGAGCACATCGACGAGCCGTACTTCTTCGCCCACGAAGGCAACCTGACGCCGGCCGAATTCGGTCTGCGTGCGGCACAGCAACTGGAAGCGAAGATTCTCGAACTGGGTGCGGACAAGGTCGCAGGCTTTATCGCCGAACCGTTCCAGGGTGCCGGCGGGATGATCTTCCCGCCAGAAAGCTACTGGCCGGAAATCCAGCGCATCTGCCGCAAGTACGACGTATTGCTGTGCGCCGATGAAGTGATCGGCGGCTTCGGTCGTACCGGCGAATGGTTCGCCCACGAGTACTTCGGTTTCGAGCCGGACACCCTGTCCATCGCCAAGGGCCTGACCTCGGGCTACATCCCCATGGGCGGCCTGATCCTGTCGAAGAAAATGGCCTCGGTGCTGGTGGAGCAGGGCGGCGTGTTTGCCCACGGCCTGACCTATTCCGGACACCCGGTGGCGGCGGCGGTGGCGATTGCCAACCTCAAGGCGCTGCGTGATGAAGGCGTGGTGACGCGGGTCAAGGACGACATCGGCCCATACCTGCAACAGTGCCTGCGCGAAGTGTTCGGCAAGCACCCGCTGGTGGGTGACATCCAGGGCACCGGCATGGTCGCGGCGCTGCAACTGGCCGAAGACAAATCCACTCGCAAGCGTTTTGCCAACGAGAACGACATCGCCTGGCGCTGCCGCACGATTGGTTTCGAGGAAGGGGTGATCATTCGCTCGACCTTGGGCCGGATGATCATGGCGCCGGCGTTGATTGCCAGTCGTGAAGAGATTGATGAGCTGATCAGCAAGACTTTGAAAGCGGTGGATCGTACGGCGCAGGAATACGGCCGGCTCTGACTTTGTAGCGCTCTTGCGGGCCTCTTCGCGGGCAAGCCCGCTCCCACAGGATTTGTGTCGGCCGCACGTTTTGGGCACGACACATAACCTGTGGGAGCGGGCTTGCTCGCGAATGCTATGGCCCATTCAACACATTTTTAACGCCTTGCACCCACCTCGGGCATCCTTGCCCACAGCGCCCTTTCGCGGTGCGCGCTAACGAGTTTTTTCATCGTTCACATCCACATATTTCCTCATTTTCCTAAGCCCTCCCATGGGCCAACATCGATCTCGCCAGCCAGCCGAATGCTGCCCGCCGAAGGGTCCACCCAGAGACCACAGGTTGCAGCTGCACCCAGGCCACTGGCCGTACTGCCCATGACAAAACTAAATCAACAGCTTTGGGAGTGCTCCATGATCAAGTCCTTGCTTACCCGCGTTGCCCATCCACTGGCGGTCACCGCCATCGCCGCGACGGTCGCCACCAGCGCCCAGGCCGGCACCCTGTCCATCGGTCATACCACCTGGGTCGGCTACGGCACCCTGTACCTGGCCCAGGACCTTGGCTACTTCAAGGAGAACGGTCTGACCGTCGAGTTGCCGGTGGTCGAAGAAGCGGCGATGTACATGGCCGCACAAGCGTCCGGCGAGTTGTCCGGCTCGGCGTCGACCATCGACGAGGTGCTCAAGTACCGTCCGCAATTCTGCTTCAAGGCTGTGGCCGCGCTGGACGACAGCCATGGTGGCGACGGCGTGCTGGTGGGCAAGGACGTCAAGAGCCTGCAGGAACTCAAGGGCAAGGCCGTTGCGGTCAACGAAGGTTCGACCTCGCAGTTCTGGCTGTCCTATCTGCTGAAAAAACACGGTATGAGCATGAGCGACATCACTGTGCAGAACATGACGGCCGACGATGCCGCCACTGCGTTCATCGCCGGTCGGGTACCCGCCGCCGTGACCTGGGAACCACACTTGTCGATGGTTCGTGACAAGAAACAGGGCAAGGTGCTGATCGACAGCAGCAGCACACCGGGGGTGATCGTCGATGTGGTCGCACTGAACTGCAGCGTGATCGAAAAGCAGCCGGAAGACGTCAAGGCCCTGGTGGCCGGTTTGTACAAAGCCGTGCAGTACACCAAGGATCATCCACAGGAAGCCTACAAAATAATGGCCAAGGGGGTCGGCGGTTACCTGGCCGATCCGAAGGAAATGGAAGCGGCCGCCCAGGGCGTGCGCTTCTACGATCAGGCCATGAGCGAAAAACTGCTGGGCTCGCCGGGCAAACCGGGTGACAGCGCACCGCTGATCAAACTGGCCAACGAGACCGCCAGTGAGCTGCAAGGCAAGCCCTACAACGTCAGCAATGACGACCTGATCGACAACCGTTTCGTCACCCCGCTCTAGGAGGCTGCATGTTCAAGCGCAATTCATGGCTGAGCCGCTGCATCACGCCCAAGACCGGTTTGCCGGTCTCGGTGATCTGGAGCGCGAGCGGCCTGGCCTGGGTGCTGTTGGTCGGCCTGTGGGCCGGCTTGTCCTACGGTGGCGTGGTGCCGGGCATGTTCCTGCCGACGCCGGGTGCGGTGGTCGAGGCCGCCGTGCGCCTGGGTCGCGACGGCACCCTCGGCCAGCATGTGTGGGCCAGCGTCGAAGTGGTGATGGTCGGTTTCATCGTGTCGTCCCTGG
This sequence comes from Pseudomonas sp. BF-R-19, assembly GCF_019956445.1. NCBI lineage: Bacteria > Pseudomonadati > Pseudomonadota > Gammaproteobacteria > Pseudomonadales > Pseudomonadaceae > Pseudomonas > Pseudomonas sp. BF-R-19. The sequence continues at coordinate 98,348 of NZ_JAHBDN010000114.1, read as the reverse complement.
TGGCGGTGCCGCTGGGACTGTTGATGGGCAGCTTCCGCATCGTCCAGGCCTTCCTTGAGCCGCTGGTGAATTTCATTCGCTACCTGCCGGTGACCTCGTTCGTGCCGCTGTTCATCCTGTGGATCGGCATCGGTCTGGAGCAGCGGGTGTCGGTGATCATCTTCGGAGTGTTCTTCCAGCAACTGGTGATGATCGCGGACGTGTCCAAAGGCATCTCCAAGGACCTGATCAACGCCTCCTACACCCTAGGTTCCAATCGCCGCGATGCGGTGCTGCATGTGATCGCTCCGGCTTCCCTGCCAGGTGTGCTCGACACCCTGCGCGTGACCATGGGCTGGGCCTGGACTTACCTGGTGGTGGCTGAACTGGTCGCCGCCTCCAGTGGCCTGGGTTACCTGAGCCTCAAGGCCATGCGTGGCTTCCAGGTGGACGTGATTTTCCTCGCCATCGCGATCATCGGCCTGCTGGGCCTGGTCACCGATCAACTGTTCCGTTTCCTACGTCTGAGGATCACCGCATGGGCTCAGTAACCGCCGCCACTCATCGTTTTGTCGCCCCTCAGGCTGCCCCGGTGAACGCGCCACGGCTGAAGGTGGACAAGGTCAGCCTGAGTTACAAGAAACCCGATGGCGGTACCTTTACCGCGTTGGAGGAAGTGTCGTTCGAGGTGCCGGACCAGCAATTTGCGGTACTGGTGGGGCCTTCGGGTTGCGGCAAGTCGAGCCTGCTGTACCTCACCGCCGGTCTGGCCGAACCGACCTCGGGCGAGATCTACGTCGGCGGCCAACAGGTGGAAGGCCCCGGCGCGGACCGCGGCATGGTGTTCCAGAGCTACACGCTGTTTCCATGGCTGACGGTGCGGCAGAACGTCGAGTTCGGCCTCAAGCGGCGCGGCATGCCGGCGGCGCAACGCAAGGACATCGTCGATTACTACGTCAACGAAGTGGGCCTGAGCGGCTTTGCGGACAACTACGCCAAGCAGTTGTCCGGCGGCATGATGCAACGCGTCGCCATTGCCCGGGCACTGGCCAATGACCCGCAGATCCTGCTGATGGACGAACCCTTCGGCGCCCTCGACAGCCAGACGCGCCTGCAAATGCAGCAGTTGTTGCTGCGGGTGTGGGGCAACAGCAAGAAGACCGTGTTGTTCGTGACCCACGACATCGACGAGGCGATTCTGCTGGGTGACCGGGTGTATGTGATGGGCGCCAGACCGGGGCGGATCAAACAAATTCTGGATGTGCCGATTGAGCGTCCACGCAACCTGGACATGGTCATGGAGCGCTCGTTCATCGAGATGAAACGCGAGATCTTCGGGCTGCTGCATGATGATCTGGAGGAAGTGCATTAAGTCAGGTGTGCACAGACCCTGTGGGAGCGGGCTTGCTCGCGAAAGCGGTGTATCAGACAACATTGATGTCGGATGTACTGGTCTCTTCGCGAGCAAGCCCGCTCCCACAGGATTTACATCTGACTTGAGTGAGGCGCTACGGCGCTACGGCGCTGCCGGCAACAGGAACCGCGCAATCACCGGCAGGTGATCGGAGATACGCAACGTATCGTCCTGTCGCACCATCGCCTCGACCCGTTTGATCCGCGGGCTGTAGAACAGGTAGTCGACGGTCCGGTCCGGGCCGTTCAGCCCGGGATCGTTCGGGTAATGGGTCAGCCAGCGTTCGCGGTCGATACCACTGGCTTCGTTGTTGGTCGGGATCATCGGGTATTTGTCCCACAGCAGGTGCAACGGGCTGTCGGCGGAGTAGGGCGCGCGTTGTGCGTCGGACAGGCGTCGATACTGGCCCAGCGGCAACAGGTTGAAATCTCCTCCGATCAGCCACGGCGTGCCACGGCTTTCGAGTTTATCGAGGGCCCTGGCCACGGCGTTCACCTGGTTTTGCAAGGTATTGTCGGCTCGAATGGCGCGGTCCAGATGGGTATTGAGCACCGCTATTTGCCCGCCATCACTCAACGGCAAATAGCTCACCAGCAAGGCATCTCTGGGCTTGAATTGGCGGCTGATTGGATTGCCCGAGGCGACTGGAAGTTGCAGCCGTTCGGCATGTTCGATCTGGTAACGGCTCAGGGTTGCCAGTTGCCGGCCGACACTGCCGAAAATGTGCGGGTTCGGTACGAAGTCGGCCTTCCAGTCGAACGCGCTGGTGCCACACGGATACAAGTCGGCGAGCCGTTCTTGCAGCAGTTTGAACTGGTGCTGGTAATCGCTGGCCTTGGCGCCGTCGTCCAGCTCCTGCAACAGCACGATGTCCGGTTGTTCGTCGCGAATCACCCGCGCCACTTCGTCGAGGCTGAAGGCCATGTCTTCCGCTGTGGGACGTTCGTCGGTGCCGGCGGCCAGGTCATTCCAGAACACGTAACGCTTGCCCGCCAGGGACTGGACGTTCCAGGTCATCACCTTCAACGCCTGCCCGGGGACCAGGGAGGGGGCCTGGGCACTGCAACTGACAGGCAACACTTCTTTGGCATCGGGGCGCCAGGTCAGGCTGTAGATCATCACGGTGATCAAGCCGGTCACGATCAGCAGGCCCAGCAGGGTGTAGCGCAGTAGACGGGTCATGGCTCGGCTTATTAGCGTTACAGGATTGTTTCCGAGCATACCCGAGAGCGATGTTCGCGCCCAAGGTCAGAGCGAGTTGTCATTTCTCTCAGGCAACGGGTTGATCAGCATGAACAACCGGAACAGCACCACGCTGGTAAACAGCTGCAGGAAGCTGTGGGCGCTGTCGATCAGCACTGAAACCACCGGGTTCTGAGGTTCCGGGTACGCCGCCAGCGTCACGCCTTTGAGCAGCCACAACGGCCCCATCACACACAAAATGCACAGCAGGATGCGCAGGAAGTGACCGCTGGTCAGGCGCAGGCTTTCCTTCATGGCCGCCAGCGGCGCCAGGCCGCGCAATACCAGCAGGTATTCGCCAAACGCCAGGGTCACCATCAGGTAGATACCCGGCAGGAAATACAGCGACAGACCCAGCAGAATCAGCACGGTATTGAGCGCCGTCAGCAGGGCGAAGCGCGGCCACAGGTAGGCGGACCTAGACAGCAGCTCGCGGTTGCTCGGCGATTCGCCGCGGCTGCGAGCATCGAGAAACAGAATCAGCGCGGCGGTGTACAGCGGGTACACCAGCAAGCCGACAATCACGCTGATGCCGGGGAAACTGTCCGGCTCCGTGGAGTGGTCGACCACTTGTTGCAGCAGTGCCTCAAGCATCACCAGCGGCAGGCACAGCTGCACGATCTGGCCCAGATTGCGCTTGAAGAAGTACAGGGAGTCACGCAGCACATCTAACGGATTCATCAGTTGGTATCGCAGGTTGGAAGCAGTGGCTCACTTTAACCGATCAAGCGCCGGGGGGCGCAAACGTAAACGTTCGGTAAAGGACATTGAAACATCTTGTTTCAGCCTCCATTAAGGTCGAGCACCTTATCCTCATCGGATAAAGGCAACGATTTCCCCGGCAATCTACGAGGTCGCCATGAACAGCGAAGAACAAACCCTGATCGATGGACTGTTTTCCCGGCTGCAGCAGGCCGAAACGGACTCAGCCCCGCGCGACGCCCAGGCCGAGGCGCGGATCAAGGAACACCTGACGCGCCAGCCCGCGGCCGGTTATTTCATGACCCAGGCGATTCTGGTGCAAGAGGCGGCGATCAAGAGCCTCGATGAGCAGAGCAAACAACTGACCCAGCAAGTCCAGCAATTGCAGGCCGAACTGCAACAGGCCAAGGCCCAGGCGACCCCGGCTCCTGCGCCGAGTAGTGGTGGCTTTTTGTCGAGCATCTTTGGCGGCGGCTCTCGTGAGCCACAGCCCGCGCCAACCCAGAGCGCACCGCCGTCGAGCGGTGGCTGGCGTGAGCCGGGACGCTCGTCGTTCGGTTCGCAACCGCCACAGCAGAACTTCGGCGCGCCGCCGCAAAACTTTCCACAACAGGGCTATGCACCCCAGCAACAGGCTCCGGCAGCGGCCGGCAGCAGTTTCCTCGGCGGTGCGCTGAAAACCGCCGCCGGCGTGGCGGGTGGCGTAATGCTGGCACAGGGCATCAGCAGCCTGTTCCATCACAATCAGCAACCGGAAGTCGTCGAAGTCATCAAGGAAGAGCCGGCCCAGGTCAACGACCAGGGCAACCATGGCTGGGGCGATGACCAGCGCATGGCCGGTAACGATTCCTACAGCAACGATCAGGGCGGGTTCAGCGACGCCGACTACAGCGATGACAGCTCATCGTTCTTCGGCGGCGACGACGATTCCTTCGTCTGACACGCCATTCGTCCGGAGCGCAACCGTGCTCCGGGCCGATTATTCGCGGAACAATCCTTCGGGCTGGCATACTGGGCGACTTTTCGGGCCTGGTGCCTGATTCAGCCTCGAGGAAAGCCGGTGAAAAAAATCGCAGTGTTCGCCGATGTCCAGAACCTCTACTACACCGTGCGTCAGGCTTATGGTTGCCACTTCAACTACGCCGCACTGTGGGCTGACATCAGCAAACAGGGCGAGATCGTCGAAGCCTACGCCTACGCCATCGACCGTGGCGACAGCAAACAGCAGCAGTTCCAGCAGATCCTGCGTAACCTCGGTTTCACCGTGAAGCTCAAGCCGTACATCCAGCGCAGCGATGGTTCGGCCAAGGGCGACTGGGACGTGGGCATTACCCTCGACATCATGGATGCCGCCGATCATGTCGATGAAATCGTCCTGGCCTCCGGCGACGGTGATTTCGACATGCTGCTCGAACGCATCATCAGCAAGCACGGGGTGCAAGCGGTGGCCTATGGCGTGCCGGGCCTTACCGCCAACTCGCTGATCCGCGCCGCCAGCCGCTACGTGCCGATCGAAGGCGCGTTGCTGCTCAAGAATTGATTTTTACGGAGTTGAACCAGGTTTGGAACGCATAGCAGTCATCGACTTTGAAACCACCGGGATCTCCCCGAGCAGCAGCTGCCGGGCCACGGAAATCGCCGTGGTGATCCTTGAACAGGGGCGCATCGTCGAGCGTTACCAAAGCCTGATGAACGCCGGTGTGCGCGTCCCGGCCTTCATCGAGCAACTCACCGGCATCAGCAACGCCATGCTGCGCACCGCGCCGTCGGCGGAGCAGGTGATGAACGAAGTGAATGAATTCGTCGGCTGCACCCCGTTGCTCGCGCACAATGCCGCGTTCGACCAGAAGTTCTGGGACTTCGAGCTCGGGCGAATCAAACGCACCCGCTTGCAGAACTTTGCCTGCTCACTGCTGCTGGCCCGCCGCCTGATGCCCGCCGCGCCGAACCACAAACTCGGCACCCTCACCACGTTTGCCAACCTGCCCCATACGGGCAAGGCCCACCGGGCCATGGCCGATGCCGAGATGGCGGCCAACCTGACGACGCATCTGGCTGAAGAGTTGCGCCAGAAGCACGGCTTGCGCGAGCTGTCCCATGACTTGCTGTGCAAGTTGCAGAAGGTCCCGGCGGCGAAAGTGGGTGAACACCTCAAGCGCTATCGCTGATCCCGAAAACACCGCAAATCCCCTGTGGGAGCGGGCTTGCTCGCGAAAGCGCCAGTTCAGTGAACATCATTGTTGAATGACACACCGCTTTCGCGAGCAAGCCCGCTCCCACATTTTGATCTGCTGTGGTCTTGGGTTTATTTGCCATTGCCTTCGATATGCCCCAACGGCACGCGCTTCTCTATCGCACTCGACAACACAATCGACGTCTTGCTGAACCCGAACGTGGCAATCCGGTTGATCAGCTCTTCCAGCTCCGGCATCGAACCCACTGCCGCTTGCATGATCACGCACGGGTCGCCGGTCACCCGATGGCATTCGGTCAATTGCGGGATTTTGATCAGGTCGTCGTAGGCTTTCTGGTTGCCGTGCTGGTTCAGGCGCAGTTCGATCACGCACTGGATCGGCAGGCCGAGCTTGGCCATGTCGACCTTTGCCTGATAGCCGGTGATCACACCGCTGGCTTCGAGCTTGGCCACGCGCTCGGCCACGGCCGGGGCGGACAGGTTGACCTTGCGCGCCAGGTCCGCGTAGGACGCGCGACCGTTTTCCAGCAGGGCGCTGAGCAGCATGCGGTCGTACTTATCCATCGGGGTGACTCCTGAAAATCGCTGACTTTCGAAAACACGGTTTATAGCGCTGAACTCCGTGTTTTGAAAAGTGTACTGGCGCTTTAAACAGGTTTTGTAACTTATTTTTCGACGCTGGCCTTTCTAGAATAGCCGTTCACTTGTCCTTGCCTGTGAGCTGCCCCCATGTCCGGCCTTCGTCGCTTTCCCTTACCCTTGATCGCTGCCTTCTTCGCCTTGTATGTGATTTGGGGCTCGACCTATCTGGTGATCCGTATTGGCGTGGAATATTGGCCGCCACTGCTGCTCGCCGGCATCCGTTTCGTCATCGCTGGGACCTTGATGTATGCCTTTCTGCGTTGGCGCGGGGCGCCGGCACCGACCTGGGCGCAGTGGAAAGCCGCCGGGATCATCGGGATTTTGCTGCTGGCGTGTGGCAACGGCGCGGTCAGTGTGGCCGAGCACACGGGCGTGGCCTCCGGGGTGGCGGCGTTGGCGGTGGCGACGGTGCCGCTGTTTACCTTGCTCTGCGGCTATTTCTGGGGCGCACGTAATACTCGTCTCGAATGGGCCGGGATTGTGCTCGGGCTGATCGGCATCGCCATGCTCAACCTCGGTTCCAACCTGCAATCGAGCCCGCTGGGCGCGGCGTTGCTGATATTCGCGGCGGCAACCTGGGCCTTTGGCTCGGTGTGGAGCAAACACTTGCCGCTGCCACAAGGCGCGATGGCCAGCGCTGTGGAAATGCTGGTGGGCGGCGTCGTATTGCTGATTGCCAGCGCAGTCAGCGGTGAACACCTGGAAAAGGTGCCGCCGATCGAAGGCTGGGCCGCGTTGGCGTATCTGACCGTGTTCGGTTCGATCATCGCCTTCAACGCCTACATGTACCTGTTGAAGCACGTGCGTCCGGCCGCTGCCACAAGCTATGCCTACGTCAACCCGGCGGTGGCGGTGTTGCTGGGGATCGTGTTCGTCGGCGAGACCATCGGTATCGAGGAAGCCCTGGCGATGGCGGTGATCATCAGTGCCGTGGTGTTGATCGGCTTGCCACAATGGCGTCGCACGCCAGAGCGGCCAGTGGTGGCGACGGCAGTACCGACAGAATCCCGTGTGAATTAGGGTAAACTGCGCGGCATTGCATCTTGTTTTGCACACTTGTTTTGAACAACCCGCGCTGAATTTTCCTACGGTACTCCCATGACTTTCGCCACCCTTGGCCTGATCGAACCCTTGCTGCGCTCCCTCGAGACGCTCGGCTACCAGACTCCGACGCCGGTTCAGGCGCAAGCCATTCCGGCGGTGCTGGCCGGTCGTGACCTGATGGCCGCCGCCCAGACCGGCACCGGCAAGACCGCCGGTTTCGCCCTGCCGCTGTTGCAACTGCTGGCCATGGAAGGGCCGAAAGTCACCGCCAACTCGGTCCGCGCTCTGATCCTGGTACCGACCCGCGAGCTGGCCGAGCAGGTTCACGAAGCCGTGCGCCAGTACGCCGAGAATCTGCCGCTGCGTACTTACGCGGTGTACGGCGGCGTCAGCATCAACCCGCAGATGATGAAGCTGCGCAGCGGTGTCGATCTGTTGGTGGCGACCCCGGGCCGCTTGCTCGACCTGTTCCGCCAGAACGCGCTGAAGTTCAACCAGCTGCAAACCCTGGTGCTGGACGAAGCCGACCGCATGCTCGACCTGGGCTTTTCCGAGGAACTGGCGAACATTTACCGCGCGCTGCCGAAGAAACGCCAGACGCTGCTGTTCTCCGCGACCTTCTCCGATGACATCCGCCTGCTGGCCGGGCAGATGCTCAACGATCCGCTGACCATTGAAGTCAGCCCGCGCAACGTCGCGGCCAATACGGTCAAGCAATGGATCGTGACGGTGGACAAGAAGCGCAAGCCGGAGCTGTTCGTGCACCTGATGCGCAAGGGCAAGTGGAAGCAGGTGCTGGTGTTCGCCAAGACCCGCAACGGCGTGGACGCGCTGGTGGATAAACTCCAGGGCCTGGGCATCAATGCCGACGGCATCCACGGCGACAAACCCCAGGCGACTCGTCAGCGTGCACTGGACCGGTTCAAGGCGAGTGAAGTGCAGATCCTGGTCGCTACCGACGTGGCGGCCCGTGGCCTGGATATCGAAGACCTGCCGTTGGTGGTCAACTTCGACTTGCCGATCGTTGCTGAGGATTACATCCACCGCATCGGCCGTACCGGTCGCGCGGGTTCGACCGGCGAGGCGATTTCCCTGGTGTGCGCCGATGAAGTGAATCTGCTGTCGGCCATCGAGATGCTGACTCGCCAGACCTTGAAGCGGCAGAACGAGCCGGACTTCGAGCCCGAGCACCGCGTGCCGGACACTGATGCCAGTGGCCAGGTCGTCAAGAAGCCGAAAAAACCGAAGAAGCCCAAGGCTTCCGGTGGTGGCGGTGGTAAACGCAATCTGGGTCGGTGGGTTGATAGCGGAGAGGTTGCGCCGGCGGAGCCTTCGATCAAGCCTGTGCGCAAGGTGCCGGTGTTCAATACCGGGCCGCGTAAGCGTAAGCCTTGATTTACCCCTGCGTCTGTTAGGCCGCCTTCGCGAGCAAGCCCGCTCCCACACTGGATCTGTGTTGTTCACAAATCCCCTGTGGGAGCGGGCTTGCTCGCGAAGGGCGCGCCTCGGTCTTCAGCCCTTGCGCTGCAACCATTCCACCATCCCCAACCCCGCCGCCCGCCCACTGGCGAAACACGCGGTCAGCAGATAGCCGCCGGTCGGCGCTTCCCAATCGAGCATTTCCCCGGCGCAAAACACGCCAGGCAGTTGCTTGAGCATCAATCGCTCATCCATCGCCTCGAACAGCACACCGCCAGCACTGCTGATGGCCTCGTCCAGTGGACGGGTTTTCACCAGCGTCAGTGGCAATGCCTTGATCGATTTGGCCAGCAGACTCGGGTCGGTAAATGCTTCGGCAGGCGTCAGTTCACGCAATAGCGCTGCTTTGACCCCATCAATGCCCAACTGACTGTGCAGGTGTTTGGCCATGGAGCGCGATCCCCGTGGCTTGCTCAACGCCGCTTGAACTTTATCCACAGGCCGGCCGGGCAACAGGTCCAGATGAATCGTTGCCGAACCGTGCCGGTTGATCGCCTCGCGGATCGGCGCGGACAGGGCGTAGATCAAACTGCCCTCGATCCCGGTGGCGGTAATCACACATTCGCCGAGTCGCGGCACGTCGTCGTTAAGGCCGATGGCGATATTTTTCAGCGGCGCGCCGGCGAATTTGCTGACCATCAATTCGCTCCAGGCCTGCACCTCGAAGCCGCAATTACTCGGTTGCAACGGCGCCAGTCCTACGCCGCGTTGCTCCAGTGGCAGCATCCATTCGCCGTCCGAACCCAGTCGCGACCAACTGCCGCCACCGAGGGCGAGCAGGGTGGCATCGGCCTGCACGGTTTTTTCGCCTTCCGGGCTGTCGATGCGCAATCCGCCACGCTCGTCCCAGCCGAGCCAGCGGTGGCGGGTGTGGATAACTACGCCGCTGTCGCGCAGGCGCTTGAGCCAGGCACGTAGCAGCGGTGCGGCCTTCATGTCGGTGGGGAATACCCGGCCGGAGCTGCCGACGAAAGTTTCGATGCCCAGGTCATGAATCCACTGGCATAGCGCCTCGGCACCGAAGCCGCGCAGCAGCGGGGCGATCTGCGGGGCGCGTTCGGCGTAGCGCGAGAGAAACGCCGGGTAGGCTTCGGAGTGAGTGATGTTCATGCCGCCGACGCCGGCCAGGAGGAATTTTCGTCCGACCGAAGGCATGCCGTCGTACAGGTCGACCTTGATCCCGGCCTGGCTCAACACTTCGGCCGCCATGAGGCCGGCGGGGCCGCCGCCGATGATGGCGACGCGGGAAGGGGAGGAGTTCGAGGGCTGGGTCATGGTGAGGGCTGCGGTCTGGCGGATTTAAGCCGGGCATTCTAGCAGCCCGAATCCCTGTGGGAGCGGCGGTGCGACGATTCGACTTGCTCGCGAAAGCGGTTTGTCAGTCGACATTGATGTTGAATGTTAAACAGCCTTCGCGAGCAAGCCCGCTCTCACATTTGGTTTGTGGTGTTTACAACTGCTGGTTAAAAAACAACCAGCGCTCTGTAGCCTATACGCAGTATGGGCTGCAGGCCCTTTCACTCAGGTTATCCACAGGCAGTTCCACAGGCATTGTGGGTAAAGCATCCACAGCTCAGTGACAACCTGATGACTGCCAGACACGTTGCGCGCTGTGATGGAGGATGCCGTGACGGCGGGCCAGGGCCTGGCGGTCCTTGCTGTAGCCGCCGCCGATTACCCCGACCAGCGGAATGTCGCGGCCAAGGCAATGGCGTATCACGCTTTCATCGCGGGCGGCGACGCCTTCGTCTGTCAGCTTCAGATAACCCAGGGCGTCGTCCTTATGCACATCGACACCGGCGTCATACAGCACCAGGTCCGGTTGGTAGAGCGGCAGCAGGTAGTTGAGTGCATCGTCCACCACCTTCAGGTAGTCGGCATCGCCCATGCCATTGGGCAGAGGAATGTCCCAGTCACTTTCGGCCTTGCGCGCAGGAAAATTCTTTTCGCAGTGCAGGGAAACGGTCACCGCCTCCGGAGTGTTGTGCAGTATTCGTGCAGTCCCATCGCCCTGATGCACATCGCAATCGAAGATCAGCACCCGATTCACCCGACCACTTTCCAGCAGGTAATGACTGATCACCGCCAGGTCATTGAAGATGCAGAAGCCGGCCGGGTAATCGTAGTGCGCATGGTGGGTGCCGCCCGCCAGGTGGCAGGCCAGACCATGCTCCAGCGCCTGCTCGGCCGCCAGCAACGAGCCACCGACCGCCCGCACCGTACGCCGGGCCAGGGCTTCGTTCCAGGGCAGGCCGAGGCGGCGCTGGTCTTCGCGGGACAATTCGCCACTCATGTAGCGTTCGATATACGAAGGGTCATGGGCGAGGGCGAGAATCTCTGCCGGACACAGCTCCGGGCGCAACAGGTCGGCATCGTGGGTCAGGCCGCTGTCCACAAGGTGATCGCGCAACAGGCGGAACTTGTCCATCGGGAAGCGGTGATCCGCCGGAAACTCGGGGCTGTAGTCTTCGTGATAAATCAGCGGCAGTGGCATGGTCATTTCATGTAGGAATGAGAGAAGGATCCTACCAGCGTTGTAGACTTGCGACATTGAAATGGAGGGGCGGGGCACGATGGAGCCAATACTGGAACTTGAAAGCGCTCGGCTGCTGTTGCGCCAGTGGCGCGATGAAGATTTAGCGGATTTTGCGGCGATGTGTGCCGATCCGCAGGTGATGCGCTATTTCCCGGCAACCTTGAGCCGGCTGGAAAGCGCATCATTGATCGGGCGAATCCGTGGTCATTTCGCCGAGCATGGTTATGGTCTCTGGGCCTTGCAGCGCAAGGACTCTGGCCAGTTCATCGGGTTTACCGGGCTCAACGTGGTTGGATTCGACGCGCCTTTCACCCCCGCCACGGAAATCGGCTGGCGCCTGGCCCGCGAGCACTGGGGCCTCGGTTACGCCAGTGAAGCGGCGTGGACCGCTCTGCGCTGCGGGTTCGACCGCTTGCCGCTGAATGAGGTGGTGGCCTTCACGACGCAAACCAATCTGCCGTCGGAGAAAGTCATGCAGGCCATCGGCATGCACCATGATCCGAAAAATGACTTCGATCACCCGCGACTCGAAGCCGGTCATCCGTTGCGTCGGCATGTGCTGTATCGCATCAGCCGCGAACAATGGCTGCAAACCTTGCATGGATAACCTGACACGGACGTTTACAATGGCCCTCATGGGCCGAGTCCAGAAACTGAATCGACCGTTGCAGCCAAGGCTGCGCGGCAATGTTTTGCGTGAGGAGCATCTGAATGAGCCAAGTGTTGGATGATCTGGTCGACCTGCTGACCCTGGAACCGATCGAAGAAAACCTGTTCCGCGGCCGCAGCCAGGACCTGGGGTTTCGTCAGCTGTTCGGTGGTCAGGTGCTCGGCCAGTCGCTGTCGGCGGCCAGTCAGACGGTGGAAGAGGCGCGCCATGTGCATTCGATGCACGGCTATTTCCTGCGTCCGGGCGATGCCGGGTTGCCGGTGGTGTATCAGGTTGATCGGGTGCGTGACGGCGGCAGTTTCAGCACGCGTCGGGTGACGGCGATCCAGAAGGGCCACCCGATCTTCACGTGCAGTGCGTCGTTCCAGTACGACGAAGAAGGCTTCCAGCACCAGACTGAAATGCCGCAAGTGGTCGGTCCGGAAAACCTGCCATCGGAACTGGAAATCACCCAGCAGCGCGCGCACCTGATCCCCGAGAAAATGCGCGAAAAACTGCTGTGCCCGAAGCCGATCGAATTTCGCCCGGTGACCGAGAAAGATCCCTACAACCCGCTGCCTTCCGATCCGGTCAAGTACGTCTGGTTCCGCGCCGACGGCGCTTTGGCCGATTCGCCGGCGCTGCATAAATACCTGCTGGCCTACGCATCGGACTTCGGTCTGCTGGTCACCTCGATGCAGCCCCACGGCAAGTCGGTCTGGCACAAGGACATGCAGGTTGCCAGCCTCGATCACGCGCTGTGGTTCCACCAGGATCTGCGTGCCGATGACTGGTTGCTCTACGCGATGGACAGTCCGTGGGCGGGCAACTCCCGTGGATTCTCCCGTGGCAGCGTGTTCAACCGCGCCGGGCAACTGGTGGCCTCGGTCACCCAGGAAGGCTTGATCCGTCACCGCAAGGATTGGGCATGAGCCTGGCCGACGTGCGTCACTGGGTGTTCGACATGGACGGCACCCTGACCGTGGCCGTGCACGACTTCGCGGCGATTCGCGTGGCGTTGGCGATTCCTGCCGAACACGACATCCTGACCCACCTCGCCGCACTGCCGGCCGAGGAGGCCGCCGCCAAACATGCGTGGCTGCTCGAGCATGAGCGGGACCTGGCCCTCGGTTCGCAACCAGCGCCAGGTGCGGTGGAACTGGTGCGCGAGTTGGCCGGGCGTGGTTATCGCCTGGGCATTCTCACGCGCAATGCCCGGGAGCTGGCACATGTCACGCTGGAGGCCATTGGCCTGGCCGACTGCTTTGCGCTGGAGGATGTGTTGGGCCGCGATGATGCACCGCCCAAACCGCATCCGGGCGGCTTGCTGAAACTGGCCGAAGCGTGGAAGGTGCCGGCGAGCGAGATGGTGATGGTGGGTGATTACCGTTTTGATCTGGATTGCGGGCGGGCAGCGGGAGCGCGCACGGTGCTGGTGAATTTGCCGGATAATCCATGGCCGGAATTGACCGATTGGCATGCGGCGGATTGTGTCGAGTTGCGGCAGATGCTGTTGGCTTGAGTGCTCCGTTGCCTGGTCAACCACTTTCGCGAGCAAGCCCGCTCCCACAATGATTCTGTGGTGTTCACGATGTTGTGTTCACTCAGATCCATTGTGGGAGCGGGCTTGCTCGCGAAGAGGCAGGCCCAGGCACTACAAGAGTCATTGTCCAAACAAAGCCTTCTGCCCCTCCGGCGAGGTAAACATCCCGTCCCCGTCATGCCCGACCCCGGGCACTTCAATCAGTTGCTGCTTCAACCCTTGCGGTTGCAGCCGCTTCAGATAATCGAAGTAAAAACGCCCGCGGGCCAATCGAGACGGCCCTTGCGCCTTGGCCTCACAGCTTTTATCCAGCGCCGGATGATTCGGATCGATGTCCTGCTGCCCCAGCAGATAAACGACTTCACGCTTTAGGTAACTTTCCTGCAACTGCGCGGCAGTTTGCCCTTCGGCGTAGGCCGGTAAATCCGCCAGCCCGTACTTCCAACGATTGAAGTTCGGGCAACCGGCGTGGCTGAACGCCACGGGCCGGCGCTCATCGAAATAAGCGTAGGAGGACGGATTGGCGATCACGTAGCGCACCTGCACGCCGGCCGCATCGAGGTCGGATTGCGCGTGACCGAGCAATGCATAGCGCTGAACCACCTGCGCGCCGCCGGAGTGCCCGGCGATGACAATTTGCTTCACCTCCGGAAACTGCTGACGGTCACCCAACCGGGCGATGATTTCGTCGAGCGCCGCGTAGGAACTCAGCCGAAACGGCGCCGTGGATTCGCCGCCAGCCATCCATTCATTGCCTTGCCAGCGCAAAACCGTGTCGGCTACCGGATGGACCGCAACGTCGGCTTCATTGAGGAATTGCGGGGCGATCACCAGGGTCGTTGCGCTTTGCCCGGCCAGTTCGGCCGCGTGCTCACCGCTCTGCAGATAGGTTTGCGCATTGCGCAAACGACCGTGGAGGATGATCAGCACCCGTTCGATTTTTGCCGGGGCGGGGCTGATGCCCACCGCGATTTCACCTGATTTCAACAGCAGGCGCCCTGAGCTGAGGTCTTTGACCCCCTGCTCGGCGGCCTGGGACGTTGCGCAAGTAAACAGAACAACCAACAACCACTTCTTCATTTACAGATTTTTCGCCGCAAAGGTATCGCACTGGCCAACCTGGCCTTGGGCGAAACCGGTTTTGAACCAGCGCACCCGTTGCGCCGACGTACCATGGGTGAACGAGTCCGGGACCACACGGCCCTGACCCTGTTGCTGCAAACGATCGTCGCCGATGGCGTTCGCTGCGTTCAATGCTTCGTCGATGTCGCCCGGTTCCAGCCAGTTCAGGCGCTTCTGCGCGTTGTTGGCCCAGACGCCGGCCAGGCAATCGGCTTGCAGTTCCTGACGAACCAGCAAACCGCCGTCGCCTTCCATCTGCCGGCCTTGTTGGCGTGCTGCCTGAATTTTTGCGGACACCCCAAGCAGGGTCTGCACGTGGTGTCCGACTTCGTGAGCGATCACGTAGGCCTGGGCGAAGTCGCCCGCGGCGGAAAAACGTTGGGACATCTCCTGGAAGAACGCCATGTCCAGGTAGACCTTCTGGTCGGTGGGGCAATAGAAGGGGCCGGTCGCCGAGGTGGCCAGACCGCAGGCCGAATTCACGCGATTGCTGAACAGCACCAGGGTCGGGTCCTTATATTGGCGGCCGGCCTGCTGGAAAATTGCGCCCCAGGTGTCCTCGGTATCGCCGAGGATCGAGCGCACGAATTCCGCGCTCTCATCATTGACCGGTGGTGCCTGGCGACTCTGGTTGGTGGCGGGTGCCGATTGCTGGTCCATTTGCCCGGTCAGTTGTCCGAGGATTTGCAGCGGATCCTGGCCGGTGATCCAGCCGATGCCGACGATCAGCAGGATCGCCGTCAGGCTCAGGCCTTTGCCACCGCCAAAACGCATGCCGCCGCCACCGCCGCCAACATCATCGCCACGGGCGTCGACCACGTTGTCGCTGCGTCGGCCTTTTTTCCATAGCATGTGGGAATCCTCTTCTGTTCCGGGTAAAGCTCCGTGCGATGAGTGTTGCCGCCAAGTGGGAGCGGCGCCAGTCCGGTCGTCCGTCTTTTTCTCGCGCACAGGCTGATTCCCGGCACCCCGCGAGAGGCTGCCGAGAACATTTCAGGTTTGTATTGAACACGGATATCCCGTCGAATTCCGTCCTGCGATGGGTTTTTATCGAGAGGGCGATCGCCGGTCTTGCGGATTATTCGTCGAATGCATCCCACACCGGGGCAAAGTCAGGGCTGACCTGACGCTCGCGTTTGGACAGGCTGGCAATCAAGGCACGGTCTTCATCATCCAGTCGCACATCCAGCGCCGCGAGGTTGGCCAGTTGATTGGACTCGCTGCTGGCCTTGGGAATTGCGGCCACGTTGGGTTGATCCAGCAGCCATTTGAGCGCGACCTGGGTCGGCAGTACGCCGTGTTTCGCGGCGATCTGCTGGATGGCCGGAATCTGCGACACCTTGTTGCGCGCCAGTGGCGTGTAGGCTGTCAGCGCAAGATCCTGTTGACGGGCGTAGTTGAGCAGGGCGTTTTGTCCGAGCAGCACGTGGTATTCGACCTGGATCGCCGACAGCGGCGCCCCCAGTTCTTCGACGACTTTGCGTAGCAAGGGCAGTGGGAAATTCGCCACGCCAATGTTGCGCGCCAGGCCTTGTTCCCTGAACGACACCAGGGTTTCTATGGTGCGCGGCAAGTCCCAATCGGTGGTTGGCCAATGGAGCATGAACAGGTCGACGTATTCGCTGCGCAGGGCTTTGAGGCTACGGTCCATGGAGTGACGCATGGCGTCGGGTTGCAGTTGGTCCCACCAGACTTTGCTCGTGACGTGGATCTGCTCGCGGGGTGTCGGACTGTTCGCCAGCGCCTGACCGACAGCGTCTTCGTTGTTGTAGGCCGCTGCCGTGTCGATGTGCCGGTAACCCAGGGCCAGGGCCTGCTCCACGGCACGGGTGCATTCCTCGCCGAGCATTGGCCAGGTGCCGAGGCCGAGTTTCGGCATGTTCAAACCCTGTGCATTAACGATGTGCTGCATGGTCGATCTCCTTTTCATAAGCAGTGACGCCTGCGATATGGCGCGCGGCGATGTAGCCGAAGGTCAGCGCCGGGCCGAGATTGATGCCGCCAGCGGGGTAGTGACCGCCCATGATGCTGGCCATGTCGCCGCCCGCCGCGTACAGGCCGGCGATGGGTTGCGCTGCATCATCCAGGACCTGGGCATGTTGGTTGACCTTGAGCCCGGCGAAGGTGCCGAAGCAGCCCGGCTGGACTTTCACGGCATAGAACGGGCCTTGCTCAATCGGTGCGACGCATGGATTAGGTTGTTGCAACGCGTCACCCTGCTTGCGGTTGTAGGGCGTGGAACCACGACCGAACTGCGGGTCCTCACCGTTGCGCGCGTGGCGGTTGTAGTCCGATACGGTGCTGCGCAAGCCAACCGGGTCGATGCCGCAGGCTGCAGCCAATTCCTCAAGGGTGTCGCCGGTTTTCAGATAGCCGCTGCGGATGAAGGATGACAGCGGCAGCGGAAATGGCCGAGAGATGCCCAGGCCATAACGACGTTGAAAACCATGGGTGCAGATCAGCCACGACGCCACTTCTTCACCCGGCGGGGCGGCGGCGACCATGGCCGTGACGTAGTCGTAGTAGCCGTTGGCTTCATTGACGAAGCGCTGGCCGTTGCTCAGCACACCGATGATGCCGGGTTTGCCACGCTCGATGATGTGCGGGAAGTGTCCCGTGCTGCCGTCGCCGTGCGGCACTTGCGAAACCGGCGCCCAGGCCACAGCGGACGCCATGTCGCTGTTGACCCGGGCACCGACACTTTCGCCCAGGCGCAGGCCATCGCCGCAAACGCCGAGGGGCGGCAAGGCCAGATGCTCATGCCCGGTCGGTGTGCGGGGAAACAGTGCCTTGCGGCGTTGGATGTCATTGGCGAAGCCACCCGCGGCGAGCACCACGGCCTTGTGTGCATGGATGCGCACCGAGCCTTTGGCGGTGCTGACCACTGCACCTCGTACCTGATCATTTTCGCGCAGCAATCGGCTCACGGGCGCGGATTCCCAGAGCAACACGCCGAGGTCATCGGCGGATTTCGCCAGGCGTGCCACCAAGGCCACGCCGTTGACCAGTTGCATCGCCCGGCCATGCATGGCGAGGTCAAACAGGTGACGGCTGAAACGCCGCGTAACATGCCAGGCCGCCGACAGCGAACGGGTCAGGTTGAGGAATGCCGTGAGATCCGCTCCCGCCATGATCGGCATGCCCATGAACGAGGTTTCCCGCATGGTTTTGCGCAGACGCTTGAGCAGTGTGCCGACCTTTCGTGCGTCGTAAGGGGCGGCAATCACCGAGCGTCCACCGGTACCTGCCCCGGGCGTGTCGCCATGAATGTCGGCAATGGCGTTACCGTCGGAAAATTGCAGCGAGGTGTGCTGCTCGAAGAACGACACCATCCGCGGGCCGGCTTCCAGGAAAGCGTCGATCATCGCTGGATCAAAGCGCTCGCCCAGTTCGTGTTTCAGGTAGGTGCGCGGCAGTTCAACGTCTTCGACGATGCCCGCGCGCCGGGCCAGCGGATTGCAGGGCACCCAGGCCCAGCCACCGGACCAGGCCGTGGCGCCGCCGAACACCGGGTCCTTTTCTACCACTATGACTTTCAGCCCGTGCCACGCGGCGGTCACAGCCGCCGACAGTCCCGCAGCACCGGAGCCAACGATCAGCACATCGCAGTCGATGTCGGGAAGAAAGTGGGCTTCGGCAGGCATTGTTTGAACTCCGGTGTTTTATTGTTTTGGAATTTGGTTCCAGAAAATATAAGAGTCAGGTAAAGCCGAACAAGTCTGAAGGGCGTAAAGCGGGCGGTTATCGAACGTTCAGTTCCAGATTTCGCATTCGTGCGGTTGTCTTCTAGAATCGAGCAAATTTTGCGTGGAAGCGACCATGGCCGGCAGTCAGATCGAACGTGTTTTCAGTGTGCTCGAAAGCCTCACCAGCGATCCCCGCGGCCTGCCGATGCAGACCCTGGCGGAGCAACTGGACATTCCCAAGAGCGCGACCCATCGCCTGCTGGCCGAGCTGATCCGCCTCGGTTATGTGCGGCAGAATCCGGATAATTTGCGTTATCACCTCTCGACCAAACTGGTGGCGATGGGCTTCCGTTACCTGTCGAGCAGCGGTGCCGACATCGTGCAGCCGGTGCTTGACCGCCTGGCTCAGGAAACCGGCGAACTGGTGCGTCTCGGGGTGATCGACGGCGAGCGTCAGACCTGGATCGCCAAATCCCAGGGCGCGCGTTCCGGTCTGCGTTACGACCCGGACATGGGCCGTGATGCGCCGTTGTTCTACACAGCCTCGGGGCATGCGTGGCTGGCGTGCATGAGCGATGCCGAAGCCTTGTCACTGGTGGAACGGCAGGGCGCGCAGGTGCCGGAACATGTGGGGCCGAACGCGCCGCGCTCGAACATCGAATTGCTCGAGCGCCTGCGTCTGGCGCGGGAGACGGGCTACGCCTGGGTTGAGGAAAGTTCGGCGGTCGGCACTTCGGCGATTGCGGCAGTGGTGCGCCATCCCGCCGATGGGCGGGTGATCGGCGTGCTCAGCATCGCCGGGCCGAGTGCACGGATGCCAGGGGCGCGGCTGCATGAGCTGGCGCCGTTGTTGCTGGCGTACACCGAGGAGTTGTCGGCGGCGAGTCTGGCCTCGGAGTTGTTCAGCTAAGGCTTGTGCAAATCGACTGTGGGAGCGGGCTTGCTCGCGAATGCGGTGTGCCAGTCGCCATCCAGATCGCATGACACACCGCATTCGCGAGCAAGCCCGCTCCCACATTTTGAACAGCGTTCAGCTTGAGAAGTTGTGCGCTGTTCGAACACTTTCAGGGCAGGTCTGTGTAAGAATCTGGAACCAGGTTCTAAATTATTGGAATTCTTCGCTCCAATAACGCTCACAAGAGGACCGTATCTTGAATTCGCCACTTCGCATCGCCCTGATCGGTGCTGGCAACATGGGCCAGCAGCACTACCAGCATCTGCAATCCCTGACTGAAGCAAGGTTGTGCGCCGTGGCCGATCCCGGACCGCAGGCGGCCAGTCTTGCGGCGCAATGGGGCGTAGCCTGTTTCGCCGATCATCGTCAGATGCTGGAGCAGGCGAAACCGGACGCCGTGATAGTCGCCAACCCGAACACGCTGCACGTCAGCACGGCCCTCGATTGCCTCGCGGCCGGCGTGCCGGTATTGCTGGAAAAACCGGTGGGCGTGCACCTGGATGAAGCCCGGGAGCTGGTGGCTGCCTCGAAGGCCAGTGGCGTTCCGGTACTGGTCGGACATCACCGTCGGCACAATCCGCTGATCGCCCGCGCCCACGAACTTGTCCACAGCGGCGCATTGGGTCGGTTGACCACGGTCACGGCGCTCTGGCAGTTGCGCAAGCCCGACAGCTATTTCGAAACACCCTGGCGCCGCGAGGCCGGTGCGGGGATGTTGTTGACCAACCTGATCCACGACCTCGATCTGCTGCGGCATTTGTGCGGTGAAGTGCGTCAGGTTCAGGCCATCACCAGCAATGCCATTCGCGGGTTTGCCAATGAGGATTGCGCGGCGGTGTTGCTGCAATTTGACAACGGTGCACTGGGCAGCCTGACCGGCTCCGATGCGGTGGCGGCGCCCTGGAGCTGGGAGCTGGATTCGGGGGAGAACCCGGTGTATCCACGTCATCCTGATCAGCCGTGCTACTTGCTGGCCGGAACGGGTGGGGCGCTGAGCATTCCGCAGCTTAAACGCTGGCACTACAACGAAGTCGACGGCGGCTGGCATCGACCGTTGCTGGCAACCCAGGAAAGCTTCAGTGCCGATGAAGCCCTGCGCCTGCAGTTGCAGCACTTCGTACGCGTTGCGCGGCGGGAGGTCGAGCCGCTGGTGAGTGCCGCCGATGCCGCGCGTACATTGGCGCTGATCGAAGCCATCCGCGAAGCCGCCGAAACCGGGCGTGCCTGCACGCCATCCTTGATCGAGGGTTGAACATGAGCGAGCGTATCTTCTCCCTGGCCAGCCTGACCGTGCTGGAGTTGTCGCCGCCCGACATGGTCGAGGTCGCCGCGCGGGCCGGTTACAGCCATGTCGGCTTGCGTCTGGTACCGGCGACCCCAGAGGAGCATCATTTTGCCCTGGTGGCCGACCACGAATTGCGGCGCCAGACCCTGGCGCGTCTGCGCGATACCGGTATTCGGGTGCTGGACGTCGAAATCCTGCGACTCAAGCCGGAAACCGTCGTCGCCGATTTCGAGAAAATCCTCGCTGTGGGTGCCGAGTTCGGCGCCAGTGATTTGCTGGTGGCCGGTAACGATCCTGACGAACAGCGGCTGACGCAGCATTTTGCCGAGCTCTGTGATCTGGCGGCAGCCTATGGGCTGCACCCGCACCTGGAGTTCATGCCCTGGACCGATGCGCGCGATCTTCAACAAGCCGCGCGAATCGTGGAAAACGCCGGGCGTGAAAACGGCGGCGTATTGGTCGACGCCTTTCACTTCGACCGCTCTGGATCGCGGCTGGAAGAACTGGTCAAAGTTGCCCCCTCACGGTTACGGTATGCACAGTTGTGTGACGTCGCAGGACCTCGGCCGGCGGATATGGCGGAGATCTTGCGTCAGGCGCGTAACGAACGGCGTTTTCCCGGCGATGGCGATTGTGACCTGCCGGGGTTGTTGCGCGGTTTGCCGGCTGACATTCCGTTGAGCCTGGAAATTCCCACCGTGCAGTTGCTGGAGCAGGGTGTGAGTGGATTGGACCGGGCGCAGATGGCGCTGGATAAAACCCGGGAATTGTTGGCGCGGCTGTAAGCGCTGCTGTGTATTGATCGCGGGCAGGCGACGCCTTCCACATGCTCTAGGCTGACTGTGTGGAAGCGTCGCTTGCCTGCGATGTTTTGACTTCAAGTAAGGAAACCCAATGACCGTCAGCACCCCGCTTTCCGGCGTCAATCAGCCCTTCAAAGGGATCCTGCTGATCGTTGTCGCAACTTTCCTGTTTTCCAGCCACGACGCCTTTTCCAAATACCTCTCCGGTTTCTATCCCATCGTCATGGTGGTCTGGGCGCGCTACGTGGTTCACACCTTGCTGATGGCCGGGATTTTCCTGCCGCAGTCCGGGCTGCGGGTGCTGCGTACCAAACGGCCATTGCTGCAGGTGATCCGGGCGCTGTGCCTGCTGGGCACCAGCCTGTTTTTCACCACGGGGCTGATGTACATCCCGCTGGCCGAGGCGACGTCGGTCAACTTCCTCGCTCCGGTACTGGTCACCGCGTTGTCGGTACCGCTGCTTGGCGAGCGCGTGACCCGGGGGCAATGGCTGGCGGTGATTTTCGGTTTCAGCGGGGTGCTGATCATCGTTCACCCCGGGGGAGATCTGTTTACCCCGGCGGTGTTGCTGCCGTTCTGCTCGGCACTGTTTTTCTGCTTCTACCAACTGCTGACGCGCAAGCTCAGCGAGATCGACAGCCCGACCACCAGCAACTTCTTCGCCGGCTTGTGCAACACGCTGGTGATGAGTGCGCTGGTGCCGTTCTTCTGGCAGACGCCGAACCTGGTGCATGGCGCGATGATGCTGGCGCTGGGGGCCTGCGGGATGACGGCTCACTTGTTCCTGACCCAGGCTTTTCGTCTCGCGGCACCGGCACTGCTGGCGCCGTTCAGCTATTGCCAGATCATCTTCGCCGGCCTCTTGGGCTGGCTGCTGTTTTCCCACACGCCGACACTGACCACCGTGCTCGGCATTGCCGTGATCTGCTGCAGCGGGTTGGCAGCGGCCTGGCAGCAAAGCCGCCGCTAAGCTGCGGCAAAACGCAGGCAAAACGCAGGCAAAAAAAAGCGCAGACCCGAGATCGGGCCTGCGCCGAGGGAACATCAGTCTTCTACTTTCGGGATCTTGCGCGGTGCCATGAAGTACATCCAGATCAGCGCAATGAAGTACATCGCTGGAATCATGGTGAACAGCACGGTGTAGTTGTTGTTGGTGATGGTCAGGATGTGGCCGACCAACTGGGTCATGAACATCCCGCCAATCGCCGCACACATGCCGCCGAAGCCGAACACCGTACTCATCATGTGCTTGGGCGTGTAGTCCATCACCAGGCTCCAGATGTTCGCGGTCCAGGCCTGGTGCGCGCCGATGGCCAGGGAGATGGCGGCCACCGCGACCCACAGGTTGCTGGAGCCGGCCGCCATGATCACGCCAATGATGCAGCAGGCGAACAGGAACATGGACATCAGTCGCGCCTTGATCGGGTTGACGCCGCGACCGATCAGGAACGAGGAGAGGATGCCGCCGCCAACGCTACCGAAGTCGGCAGTGAGGTAGATGATGATCAGCGGGATACCCATCTGGGTGACGTTGATGCCCAGGTTGTATTGCTGGTTGAGGAACGGCGGCAGCCAGTACAGGTAGAACCAGAACACCGGCGCGGTGATCGAGTAGGCGAGGGCGAAGGCCCAGGTGCCACGCATGCGCAGGATTTTCGAGAACGGTACGCGGGTTTGTTCCGGTTCGACTTCGTTCTGGATGTAGTCCAGTTCCGACTGTTTGACGCTCGGGTGGTCTTCCGGGTTGAAGTACTTCAGGCCCCAGAACAGCAACCAGATCCCGCCCAGTGCTGACATGCACAGGAACGCGGCCTGCCAGCCCCAGACGTGCAGGATCAGCGGCAGCAGCATCGGGGTGAACATCGCACCGACGTTGGTGCCGGCGTTGAAAATGCCGGTGGCCACGGCACGCTCGCCGGCCGGGAACCACAGGCGGGTGGTTTTCACGCAGGCCGGGTAGTTGGCAGCTTCGGTCAGGCCGAGGATGAATCGGCAAACCATGAAGCCGACCGCCGAAGTGGCCAGACCGTGGGCGCCGGTCGCCAGGCTCCAGAGCAGCACCGCGCAGAAGAACACGCGCTTGACGCCGACCCGGTCGATCAAGCGGCCTTGCAGCACGAAACCGATGGCGTAACCGACCTGGAACCAGAAGTTGATGTTGGCGTAGTCCATCGCCGTCCAGCTCATTTCCTTGGCCAGGATCGGCTGCATCACGCCCAGGGCGGCGCGGTCGATGTAGTTCAGGGTGGTGGCGAAAAACACCAGTGCCAGCATGCCCCAACGGGTTTTGCCGACGGCCATGGCGCCGCGAATCTTGTCGCCGATACCGCCGGTGGCGGTGCTCATGGCAGGTGCCATGCGGGAGCTTTGAGAAGGAATCATGTGTGCCATCCGTTCAATGACTGACAAGCGGGGCTCGTCGTGACTTCAAGGGCGCGTGATCAATCGGTCTGTCGCGGCGTGCGCGAAAGGGCTGATCGGCTGTGTTCGTCGGCTGACGGGTTATTCAGCGAGCGGGCACGGTGGTGCCGGCGGTGCGCGGGGTTCGGATGGACGCCAGGCAAGGCGTAATGACGGTGGAGCGAGTGAGCAAGGCGTTGAATGAGCGCATTAGCGTGTACCCGTTTTTTGAAATTTTTATGTGGTGTTCTGGGTTTTGTTGACCGGGGCCGACGATTTCAAGACCGGACCCAATGTGGTGTTGATGTTGCGCAGTGAACAAAAAATCGTCAATTCGCTATCGGCCATTGTGTTCGATAATCGCACGCAAAACTAACTGGGTAGTACACTTTAAATTGCTCAATGCACCGACCGGCTCAATAATTCGTTCACTCTTTTAAAAGCGGCGCAAATTCCCTGTAGCCGAAGCCTCCACCGGGAGCCGAAAACATGCAGCGTTCCATTGCCACCGTATCCTTGAGCGGTACCCTGCCGGAAAAACTCGAAGCCATTGCCGCCGCCGGTTTCGACGGCGTCGAGATTTTCGAGAACGACCTTCTCTACTACGACGGCAGTCCGCGGGAAATTAAACAGATGTGCGCCGATCTCGGGATCGCCATCACGCTGTTTCAACCGTTCCGCGATTTCGAAGGCTGCCGCCGCGATCGCCTGTCGCGCAACCTGGAACGCGCCGAGCGCAAGTTCGACCTGATGCAGGAACTGGGCACTGACCTGGTGCTGGTGTGCAGCAACGCCTCGGCCGAGTCCATCGGTGATGAACAGATTCTGGTCGACGACTTGCGACTGCTGGCTGAGCACGCCGGGGCACGCGGCCTGCGCATCGGTTACGAAGCACTGGCCTGGGGTCGGCATGTGAACACCTGGCAACAGGTGTGGAACATCGTGCGTCAGGCCGATCACCCAAGCCTCGGCGTGTTGCTGGACAGCTTTCACACCTTGTCGCTCAAGGGCGATCCAAGCGCTATCGCCGAGATTCCAGGGGACAAGATTTTCTTCGTGCAAATGGCCGACGCGCCGATCCTGGCCATGGACGTGCTGGAGTGGAGCCGGCATTTTCGCTGCTTCCCGGGCCAGGGTGAATTCGATTTGCCGGGGTTCCTCGCGCCGATCATCAAGAGCGGCTACACCGGGCCTTTGTCGCTGGAAATTTTCAACGACGGTTTCCGCGCCGCGCCGCCACGGGCCAACGCCGCCGATGGCTTGCGTTCGTTGTTGTACCTGGAAGAGAAAACCCGCGAGCGTCTGGCGCAGGAAGCCAAGCCTGCGGCCAACTCTGAGATTCTGTTCGAAACGCCCAAGGCCAGTGAGTACAACGGCATCGAGTTTCTGGAATTTGCCGTGGACGAAAGCCTCGGCGCCAAACTCGCCCATTGGCTTGAGCGACTGGGTTTCGTCAAGGCCGGGCAGCATCGTTCCAAGAGCGTCAGCCTGATGCGCCAGGGCGATATCAAACTGATCCTCAACTCCGAGCCTTACTCGTTCGGTCACAGTTTCTTTGAGGCCCACGGCCCTTCGTTGTGCGCCACCGCCGTGCGGGTCAAGGACAGCGCCAGCGCGCTGGCCCGAGCCGTGGCCTATAAGGGGCAACCCTATCGCGGGCTGGTCGGCCCCAATGAACTGGAACTGGCGGCGGTGCGTGCGCCTGATGGCAGCCTGATCTATCTGGTGGACCAGGATGCCGACGTCTACGGCACCGACTTCAATCTGCTGGCGGATGCGCCGGTCAGCGGTGGCCTCAAGCGCATCGACCACATGGCCATGGCGCTGCCGGCCGACAGCCTCGACAGCTGGGTGCTGTTCTATAAGAGCCTGCTGGATTTCGAGGCGGACGATGAAGTCGTGCTGCCGGATCCTTATGGTCTGGTGAAGAGCCGTGCCTTGCGCAGTCGCGACAGTTCGATCCGCCTGCCACTGAACATTTCCGAGAACCGCAACACCGCGATCTCACACGCGCTGTCGAGTTATCGCGGCTCCGGTGTGCATCACATCGCGTTTGATTGTGATGACATCTTTGCCCAGGTCAGCCGTGCAAAAGAGGCGGGCGTGCCGCTGTTGGATATCCCGCTCAACTACTACGATGACCTGGCGGCGCGATTCGATTTCGACGACGAGTTCCTCAGCGAACTGGCCTACTACAACGTGCTGTACGACCGCGACGCCCAGGGCGGTGAGCTGTTTCATGTGTACACCGAGCCGTTCGAGGGGCGATTCTTCTTCGAGATCATCCAGCGTAAAAACGGTTATGCCGGCTACGGCGCCGCCAACGTCGCGGTGCGCCTGGCGGCCATGGCCAAATCCCGTAGCGGTGCATTGCGCCAGGCGAAGTTGTAGGAAATTCGTAAACGCGGGATTAAACGTGGGCTGCGCGGCTTCCTTCACCGTGCCGCGCAGCCCATAATCGCCAGCCTGTGCAGTGATGGCCGTGAGCCCGCAATGACAATGACCTCAGAACTCCCCGCAGCCTCCGTAGAACCTGGTACCGAGCCGCGCAAGAGTCGCAAGAACAACCCGGAAAAGACCCGCGAAAACATTCTGCAGGAGGCGATTGTCGAATTCGTCCAGCAGGGGCTTTCCGGGGCTCGCGTCGATGCCATCGCCGAGCGCATCCACACCTCCAAGCGCATGATCTATTACTACTTCGGCAGTAAGGAACAGCTCTACGTCGAGGTGCTGGAGAAACTCTACGGCGATATCCGCAACACCGAAAATCGCCTGCACCTGGCGGAGCTGGCGCCGGTCGAAGCCATTCGGCGGCTAGTGGAGTTCACCTTCGATCACCATGATCGCAACGTCGATTTCGTGCGCATCGTCAGTATCGAGAACATTCACAACGCTGAGTACGTGAAGCGCTCCGATGCGATCAAGGCGATGAACAACACCATCCTCGATTCACTGGGCGAGATTCTGCGCCGCGGCGCCGAGCAGGGGGTGTTCCGTGCCGGTCTTGAACCACTGGATGTGCATTTGCTGATCAGTTCGTTCTGCTTCTATCGCGTCTCGAACCGCCACACCTTTGGTGAGATTTTTCAGATCGACCTGCCGGACGAACGCATCAAGCAGCGTCATCGGGAGATGATTTGCGAGTCGGTTCTGCGGTACCTGCAAGCCTGAGGCGAGGTGAGGGGGTTGCCCCCTCACTTCACTCATTCAGTCATTCAGTCATTCATGCTCTGGAAATGCTCAAGCATCCGCTGGGCATCCGGTACCACGCCGCTGAACAACTCGAACGCCTTCACCGCCTGAAACACCGCCATGTTGCCGCCGTCCAGCGTCCGGCAACCGAGAGCGCGGGCGTTGCACAGCAGTTCGGTTTCCAGCGGGAAGTAAACGATCTCCGCCACCCACAATTCGGCCCGCAGCAACTCCACCGGCACCGGCATGCCCGGCAGCTTTTTCATGCCCATCGGCGTGGTGTTCACCAGGCCATCAGCCTGGGCCATGGCGTTGGGCAGGTCATATCCGGCCACTGCTCGAGCGACGCCGAAATGCTGATTGAGATTGTCAGCCAGATCCTGGGCGCGGCGGATGTCCACGTCAAAAATGCTCAGCTGTTGTACGCCTTCGCTCAACAACGCGTGGGCCACCGCCGCACCTGCGCCGCCGGCGCCCATCTGTACGACACGTTCAACGGCAACGCCCTTCAAGCCCCGGCGAAAACCTTCGGCAAAGCCCAGGCAATCGGTGTTGTGGCCGATGCGTTTGCCATCCTTGAGCACCACCGTGTTGACCGCGCCGATACCGCGGGCCTCCGGCGAGAGTTCGTCGAGCAGCGGGATGATCGCCTGCTTGCAGGGAAAGGTGATGTTCAGCCCGGTGAAGTTCATGCGCTCGGCAGCCATCAACAGGTCGGGCAGGGCGTTGCTGTCGAGTTTCAACTGATCAAGATCAATCAGGCGATAGAGGTAGCGCAGCCCTTGGGCATCACCTTCATGCTCGTGCATGGCCGGTGTGCGGGAAGCCTGGATGCCGGCGCCAATCAGCCCGGCCAGTATCACGTGGTTCTGAGTCACGGCGATCACCCCTTCAAACGATGGCTGAAGTGTTCCAGCGCCAGGCGATAGCCATGACTGCCAAAACCGGCCAGCACGGCGGTGGCAATGGCTGAAACGAAGGAATGGTGGCGGAAGGGTTCGCGGGCGTGGACGTTGGACAGGTGGACTTCGATCACCGGTAGTTCGCTGGCGACCAGGGCATCGCGGATCGCAACGGAGGTGTGGGTCCACGCGGCAGGATTGATGACGATCCCGGCGCAGCGACCGCGGGCGGCGTGAATCCAGTCAAGCAGTTCGCCTTCATGGTTGGTCTGGCGAAACTCCACTGCCAGGCCGAATTCTTCGGCGGTACGTGCGCACAGGACCGAAATGTCTGCCAGGGTTTCGTGGCCGTAAGTCGCCGGTTCACGGGTGCCGAGCAGGTTCAGGTTCGGGCCGTTGAGCACCAGAACGATAGGGGACATCGGAATCTCTCCACTTATTATTTTTGGAATCGGCCGAGGACTTCAGCCTGTGGAGATAAATTGTACTAACTAGTTAATTTGGTCAATTGGAGTGAAGGCACACTGGCGGTTTGTGGGCGGTGATCGGACACTTTCGGTATTCAGCGCGGCAAATGCTCCACCAGAAAATCAATGAACGCCCTCAAGCGCAGCGGCACATGGCGACTTTGCGGATACAGCAAGGTAAACGGCCGCGACCGCCCGCCATAGGGCTTGAGCACTTCCACCAGCGAGCCGTCGGCCAGTTCCTTTTCCACGATAAAACGATAGGTCTGAAACAACCCCGCCCCGTGTTTGGCCAAGGTGACACCGCCCAGCACATCGTCGGAACAACTGAGGCTGCCCTCGGCCAGAATCTCCCGGGGCACGCCTTCATCGTTGAACAACCAGGCAATGCGCCGGCCGCTGCTGGGCAGTTCGTACTGGATGCATTCGTGGTTTTCGAGATCGTCGAGGGTTTGCGGAGTGCCGGCCCGTTTCAGGTAATCAGGGCTGGCGATCATCACCAGGGCGGCATCTTCCAATGGTCGGGCGATCAGGCCGGAATCCGGGATGGCTCGCACGCGAATCGCCATGTCGTAGCCTTCGCCGACGAAATCGATGTTGCGATTACTGATGTGCGACTCGACCTTCACCGCCGGATAGCGCGCCCGAAATTCGGGCAACAAAGGCAGGATTCGATGATGCGCGTAGGTGGTCGGAATACTGATGCGCAAGGTACCGGAAGGCACTTGCTGCTGGCCCATCACCTCGCGCTGGGCCTCGATCAGTTGCGCCAGGGCGAGGCGGCACTCCTCGTAATAGCGACGACCACTGTCGGTCAGCTTCACGCTGCGGGTGGTGCGCGCAAACAGACGCACGCCCAGGCGTTCCTCCATGCGCGACACCGAACGGCTCACCGCAGCGGGGGTGACGCCCGCCACCAGCGCCGCGGCAGTAAAACTGCCGGCCTCGGCGGCCAGGCAAAACAGCTCAATGCTGCCCAACTGAAGATCGTCGAATTGTCGCTGCATGATTGATTACACCGGGGATCAGATGAAGATACTGGATCAGTATTTATCAGGTGCCAGCGCTGTAATGAAAGGATTTCTTACCATTGCGCGCGGTGTTCCGCAGGGCCGGGTAACGCCAGGACGCTAGCCTGAGGACACAAGAAATGATTCGACGGCCAATGCCAGCGGTCGGGTTTTCCAGAGAATGTCGAATCCTCGGATTCATTAACCTAACGGATGGGTTAGCATGAAGGTATGCCATTACAAAGGACTGTCGGTAGTGATCATGTTGCGAGACGAGCATTGTCCGCCTCATGCGCATGTGGAGGCGGGTACGTGGAGTGCGAGATTCAGGTTCAGCTTTTGGCACAACGGTGTCGAGCTCTGGGATGTTGTTCCGCTTTCGCGTCGGCCACCGTTGGCGGTGCTTGAGGGATTGCGCCAAGCGCTCCAGCAACCTGCCCATTTGCGGCGCGCCCGGGGCATCTGGTGGCGAAAATTACAAACGGCTTGTCTTGATAATCAACTGTGGGACTGGCAAAGCAACGAAGTCGTTGTGGTGAAAAGGGTTGTCAGTACCACCAACATGATTGGATCGGCTTGCTACGAACCTGAATCGAACAAGACGTTGCTGTCCCTGATAGGCGCACAGGAAGGTGTGGAGATCGAATTATGAAAACGATAAAAGCCAAGGTTCAGGCCGATACTCCCGTAACGGAAAGTAGCCTGGACAACGCCATTGAACGTGGCGAACTACGTAGAAAAAACAGCCTGCAAGCGACAGCGGTTACCTACCTGGCCCCCTGTCTGGCCGTCAGCTTCGAAGACGGCAGCGGCGTATTGTTGCCCGTGGCCAACTATCCGGAGTTCGATGATTTTGAGGTCGAGGACTACGCCAGTCTGACTGTCGGCTACGCGGGTACTGCCCTGTGCCATGAAGGAAAGGACCTGCATGTATCGATCGCCGGGATGATTTCTGCGAGCAAGCCACTGATGGCCATGGCGGCCTCGGTCGTCGCTTCGCGCAATGGTCGCCAGAGCAGCGCCGCAAAGTCTGAAGCCGCGCGGGCCAACGGCAGGAAAGGCGGGCGCCCGCGCAAGGTCGATGTTGTCTTGTAAGTACCAAAGAAAAAGCCGTCGTGAAGACGGCTTTTTTGTGCCTGGCAGGCGCCATCAACGCCGGGTCAGCATCACCCCGGATTCCATGTGATGGGTCCACGGGAACTGGTCGAACATCGCGCATCGGGTGATGCGGTGGGTGTCGTGCAGTTGGGCGATATTGGCCGCCAGGGTCTCTGGATTGCAGGAGATGTACAGGATGTTGTCGAAGCGCCGGGTCAGCTCGCAGGTGTCCGGGTCCATACCGGCACGGGGCGGGTCGACGAACACGCTGCCGAACTCGTAGCTCTTGAGGTCGATGCCATGCAGACGCCGGAACGGGCGCACTTCATTCAGGGCTTCGGTCAGCTCTTCAGCGGACAAACGCACCAGGGTGACGTTATCCACCGCGTTTTCGCTGAGGTTGCTCAGCGCCGCATTGACCGAGGTCTTGCTGATTTCGGTGGCCAGCACTTTGCGCACGCGGGTAGCGAGCGGCAGGGTGAAGTTGCCGTTACCGCAATACAGCTCCAGCAAATCGTCGCTGCGATCGCCGAGCGCATCGTACGCCCAGTTGAGCATCTTCTGGTTCACCGTGCCGTTGGGCTGGGTGAACGCGCCTTCCGGCTGGCGATAGCTGAAGGTGCGGCCGCCGACTTCCAGCTTCTCGACCACGTAATCGTGACCGATGACTTCGCGCTTGCCCTTGGAGCGGCCGATGATGCTGACGTTCAGGTCGGCCGCGAGTTTCGACGCCGCCGCATGCCAGTGCTCGTCCAGCGGGCGGTGATAGCACAGGGTGATCATCGCATCGCCGGCCAGGGTGGTCAGGAACTCCACCTGGAACAGCTTGTGGCTCAGGGGCGCACTCGCTTGCCACGCTGCCTTCAGCTGCGGCATCAACTGGTTGATGCGCAGGCTGGCGATCGGGAACTCTTCGATCAGGATTGGCGTGCGTTTGTCTTCCTGGGAAAACATCGCGTAGTGACGCTCGCCGGCCTCGCGCCACAGGCGGAACTCGGCGCGCAGGCGGAAGTTTTTCAGCGGCGAATCGAAAACGGCTGGCTCGGGCGCATCGAACGGGGCCAGCAGGTCACGCAGACGCGTGACCTTTTCTTCGAGCTGAACGGCGTAGGCCTGGGAATCAAAAGTCATGCGTTGAACCAACCCAGCTTGATCACGAACAGAATCGACAGGATCACCAGCGCCGGGTTCAGCTCACGGCCACGACCGGACATCAGCTTGATGGCAGTCCAGGAAATGAAACCGAAGGCGATGCCATTGGCGATGGAATAAGTGAACGGCATTGCCAGCGCGGTGATCACCACCGGCGCGGCGACGGTAATGTCGTCCCAGTCTATTTCGGCCAGGCCGGATGTCATCAGCACGGCGACGAACAGCAGTGCCGGCGCGGTGGCGAAGGCCGGAACGCTGGCGGCCAGTGGCGAGAAGAACAGCGCCAGCAGGAACAGGAACGCGACCACGATGGCGGTCAGGCCGGTGCGGCCACCGGCACTCACGCCGGCGGCGGACTCGATGTAGCTGGTGGTGGTCGAAGTGCCCAACAGGGAACCGGCCATGGCGGCGGTGCTGTCGGCGATCAGGGCGCGGCCCATTTTCGGCATGTGACCGTCTTTGCGCATCAGACCGGCGCGCTTGGCGACGCCGATCAGAGTGCCGGAGTTATCGAACAGATCGACGAACAGGAAGGCGAAGATCACGCTGACCAGACCGATGTCCAGCGCGCCCTTGATGTCCAGTTGCAGGAAAGTCGGGGCCAGGGACGGCGGCATCGACATCACGCCGCCGAACGGGGTGAAGCCCATCACGATCGAAACGATGGTCACCACCAGAATGCCGATCAGCACCGCACCGCGTATTGCAAGGGCTTCGAGGGCGACGATCAGGGCAAAACCGAGGGTGGCGAGGATCGGAGCCGGTTGTTTCAGGTCACCGAGGCCGACCATGGTCGCCGGGTTGCTGACCACGATACCGGCGTTGTGCAGGGCGATCAGCGCCAGGAACAGGCCGATACCGGCGGCAATCGCCGAGCGCAGCGGCAGCGGGATGCTGTTGATGATCCATTCACGGATGCGGAAGATCGACAACAGGAAGAAGCACACCGCCGAGATGAACACCGCCCCCAGCGCCACTTGCCAGGTATGGCCCATGTGCAGGACCACGGTGTAGGTGAAGAAGGCGTTCAGGCCCATGCCCGGAGCAAGGGCGATCGGGTAGTTGGCGATCAGGCCCATGGTCGTGGAGCCGATGGCGGCGGCCAGGCAGGTGGCGACGAACACCGCGCCCTTGTCCATGCCGGTCTCGCCGAGGATGCTCGGGTTGACGAACAGAATGTAGGCCATGGCCAAAAAGGTCGTGACGCCCGCCAGAATCTCGGTCCGCACGTTGGTGTTGTGTGCCTTGAGTTGAAACAGCCTTTCCAGCATGTCTGCTCCCCGTGGCGCGCCGGGCGCCGTGAATGTATCGACCTCAACAGCAAAGCACAGGCAGCAGAACGCGCCTGGAAATTACTGTGGGCCGGAAAAAGCCGCGCATCATACCAGTAGCTTGGGAATATGGCTGCTTTGGCGGTGATCGTCGTCGATGTTTTGCGACCAAGCCAAGTGCGCCATACTGCGCGCTGGTTTTTTGGGGGGGATGGGTCCTGCATGAAAAAGCGTCTGGTTGCCGCCTTCGGTGTATGGATGGCGTTGTTTCTCGGGGCTCAAACGGCCGTGGCGGCCTCGGCCCCGCCGCTGACGCAATTGAAAGTGCTCAAGGTCGCGTCGCCGTCCTGTGGTGTCGAGAACATCGACGAAGGGCAAACCCGGACGCGCTGCGATCACAATGGCTCGAACATCACGGTGTACGTGCTGGAAGTGGGTTACGGGCGTGAGGCCCATGTTGCCCTCGACGGTTTCGAGGTGAACGGCACACGGACGCCGGTTTGCGCGTTCAAGAACGGCAACCTGACCAGTTGCACCCCCGGGGAAAAAACCGTCGGCTATTTGTACGCCCTCGATCTGGCGGGCAAGCAGGAAGGCACACTGACCTTCAGCAATACCTCGATCAACGCGCCCGGCAACACGATGTCGACGCAGCTTTTCATCAAGTAAACACACGCCTCGAACAAGGGTCGGGAAAGCTGACTACGCTTAAAAGATCATTCCGTGGACAATACCTGATGACCTTTAGAGCCTTGATTGCCCTTGCCGAGGGCACCGACGACCTGCAAACCGTGACCCTGATCGACGTACTGCGCCGCGCCAAAGTAGAAGTGGTGGTGGCCAGTATCGAAGGGCGGCGCATGCTCACCTGCGCCCGCGGCACTCGCCTGACGTCCGATGCGATGCTGGTGGACTTGCTGGCGCAACCCTTCGACCTGATTGCCTTGCCCGGTGGTGCGGTGGGTTCACAGCACCTGGCAGCCCACCAACCCCTGCAACAATTGATCAAGGATCAGGCGGCAGCCGGCCGCCTGTTCGCCGCCATCGCCGAAGCGCCCGCCGTGGCGCTGCAGGCCTTTGGCGTATTGCGTCAACGGCGCATGACCTGCCTGCCCTCGGCCAGTCATCAACTGTCGGGCTGTACCTTTGTCGATCAACCGGTGGTGGTCGACGGCAACTGCGTCACGGCCCAAGGCTCAGGCGCCGCTTTGGCGTTTGCCCTGGCACTGGTGGAGCAACTCTGCGGTAAAGCCATACGTACGGCGGTGGAGGGGGAGTTGTTGGTTTAGATTACTTCAGGCTTTCGCTTCTTCCTTCTCTTCATCTTTAGCCACGTGCATGCGATCGCGGCTCGCCAGTGTCGGGAACAGTTTGACCCACACCCCGGTCACCACCAGCGTGCCGATCCCACCCATGACCACGGCTGGCACGGTACCAAACCAATGGGCAGTCAGGCCCGATTCGAATTCACCCAACTGGTTCGAAGCGCCAATGAACAGACCATTGACGGCGCTGACCCGACCGCGCATTTCGTCCGGGGTTTCCAGTTGAACGAACGAGGCGCGGATCACCATGCTGATCATGTCTGCCGCGCCCAGCACCACCAGCACCGCCAGGGAAAACCAGAACGAGGTCGACAGGCCGAAGGCGATGGTTGCCACGCCGAAGATGCCTACGGCGGTGAACATCACCCGCCCGACGTTGCGCTCCACGGCAAACCGCGCCAGGAACAGCGACATCAGCAGTGCACCCACCGCCGGTGCCGAGCGCAGCAGGCCCAGCCCCCACGGGCCGGTCAGCAGAATGTCCTTGGCGAACACCGGCAGCAGCGCCGTCGCACCACCCAATAGCACAGCGAACAGATCGAGGGAGATCGCCCCGAGAATGTCCGGACGACTGCGGATAAAGCGAATGCCCGCCAGCAGTGAGTCCAGAGTGGCCTTGCCCTTGTTCAGCGGGGTTTGCCGGGCCGGCAGGTTGAGCATCAGCGAACAGGCGATGACATACAAAAGCACCGTCGGGCCATACACCCAGACGCTGCCGAAGGCGTAGAGCAAACCGCCGAGGGCCGGGGCGACGATGGTTGCCGATTGCTGAGCCGATTGCGCGGCGGCCACCGCACGGGGAAACAGCGCGCCGGGCACGATACTGGGCAGCAGGGCCTGGGTGGTCGGCATTTCAAAGGAACGAGCGGCACCGAGCAGGAAGGCCAGGATAAAGATCATTTCCCGGGTGACATGATCGGTGGCGCTGCCGATGGCCAGCGACAGGGCGATCAATGCCTGCACGGACTGGCAGATCGCCGCAACCTTGCGCCGGTCATAGCGGTCGGCGACGTGCCCGGTGTGCAGCATGAACAGCACGCGCGGGGCGAACTCGACCAGGCCGACCAGACCCAGGTCGAGCACGTTGCCGGTCAGTTGGTACAGGTTCCAGCCGATGGCCACGGTGAGCATCTGGAAGCCGCTGGCGGTAAATACCCGGGCCAGCCAGAACGCGAGAAAAGGGCGATGGTGACGTAACAGCAAGGGCTCTTGGCTGGGCATCTGCGGGGAAATCTGGGGAGAGGGGAACGGCGAGATTATCACCAACCTGTAACAGAAAGTTGCCGTGTCAAAAAATTAGTTAGCCAGACATCGATTTTCTCCAGGCTCCCGCAGGGAATGTGTTGCTGGGGATGACAAAAGCCGTGAGGCAACTTGTCACGCGGCAAAAGACCACGCGGTTCATCCCCGAAATTGGGACTACTCTTTCAACGTTGATTGATCCAGATCAAAACCCACAAAAGGAATTGATCCGGCGGCCGCAAGGCCAGACTCCCTGCGTTGTGATGCGTGCAAAAAAAGAACAAATAGAGATTCGCCACACTCCATACCCGTGGGGGCCGTGGGTGCAGGCTTCCAGCCAGCAGCCGTACTACCTGACAGAGGAAGACTTATGTTCGGTTTAGAGGCACTTGATCTCGCCCGAATTCAGTTCGCGTTCACCATCTCGTTCCACATCCTGTTCCCGGCCATCACCATCGGCCTGGCGAGTTACCTGGCAGTACTCGAAGGCCTGTGGCTGAAAACCCATAACGACACCTACCGTGACCTCTACCATTTCTGGTCGAAGATCTTTGCCGTCAACTTTGGCATGGGGGTGGTTTCCGGCCTGGTGATGGCCTATCAGTTCGGCACCAACTGGAGCCGCTTCTCGGACTTCGCCGGTTCCGTGACCGGACCGTTGCTGACCTATGAAGTGCTCACTGCATTCTTCCTCGAAGCCGGGTTCCTCGGCGTCATGCTGTTTGGCTGGAACAAGGTCGGGCGTGGCCTGCACTTCTTCGCCACCGTGATGGTGGCCATCGGTACATTGATCTCCACGTTCTGGATTCTCGCTTCCAATAGCTGGATGCAGACCCCGCAGGGCTTCGAGATCGTCAACGGTCAGGTCATACCCACCGACTGGCTGGCGGTCATCTTCAACCCGTCGTTCCCGTATCGCCTGATGCACATGGCCACGGCGGCGTTCGTCGCCACGGCCTTCTTCGTCGGCTCCTCCGCGGCCTGGCATTTGCTGCGCGGCAAGGACAACCCGGCGATCCGCAAAATGCTCTCGATGGCCATGTGGATGGCATTGATCGTCGCGCCGATCCAGGCGGTCATCGGTGATTTCCACGGCCTCAATACGCTTGAGCATCAGCCGGCAAAAATCGCCGCGATCGAGGGGCACTGGGAAAACAAGGGTAACGAGGCGACTCCGCTGATCCTGTTCGGCTGGCCGGACATGAAGGAGGAAAAAACCAAGTTCGCCGTCGAAATCCCGTACCTGGGCAGCCTGATCCTCACGCACTCACTGGACAAGCAGGTGCCGGCGCTCAAGGAGTTCCCGCCTGAAGACCGACCGAATTCGACCATCGTGTTCTGGTCGTTCCGGATCATGGTGGGCCTGGGCATGCTGATGATCTTCACCGGTTTGTGGAGCCTGTGGCTGCGCAAGCGCGACACCCTCTATACCTCGCGGCCGTTCCTGTACCTGGCGCTGTGGATGGGGCCGTCCGGCCTGATCGCGATCCTCGCCGG
This sequence comes from Pseudomonas sp. BF-R-19, assembly GCF_019956445.1. Lineage (NCBI taxonomy): Bacteria > Pseudomonadati > Pseudomonadota > Gammaproteobacteria > Pseudomonadales > Pseudomonadaceae > Pseudomonas > Pseudomonas sp. BF-R-19. Next base: position 61,517 of record NZ_JAHBDN010000114.1, on the reverse strand, counting down.
CTGGTTCACCACGGAAATCGGCCGCCAGCCATGGGTGGTCTATGGCCTGATGCGTACGGCGGATGCGTCGTCCAACCACAGCTTCATGCAGATGAGCATCACCCTGATCCTGTTTGTCGTGGTTTATTTCGCGCTGTTTGGCGCCGGTCTTGGCTACATGATGCGCCTGGTGCGCAAGGGGCCGAAGACCGACGAAGGCAAGGAAACCAACGACGGTGGCCCCGGCCAGAAACGCACACCGGCCCGTCCGCTGTCCGCAGCCGACGACGATGCCGGCCACAGCCTGACCAAGGAGATTTGAATCATGGGTATTGATCTTCCGCTGATCTGGGCCGTGATCATCATCTTCGGCATCATGATGTACGTGGTCATGGACGGTTTCGACCTGGGCATCGGCATTCTCTTCCCGTTTATTCCGGGCAAGACCGATCGCGATGTGATGATGAACACCGTCGCCCCGGTCTGGGACGGCAACGAGACCTGGCTGGTGTTGGGTGGCGCGGCGTTGTTCGGCGCGTTTCCGCTGGCCTATTCGGTGGTGCTCTCGGCGCTGTACCTGCCGCTGATCCTGATGTTGATCGGGCTGATCTTTCGTGGCGTGGCCTTCGAGTTCCGCTTCAAGGCCAGGGACGACAAGCGCCACCTGTGGGACAAGGCATTCATCGGTGGCTCGGTCACTGCGACGTTCTTCCAGGGCGTCGCGCTCGGCGCGTTCATCGATGGGCTGCCGGTGGTCAATCGGCAGTTCGCCGGTGGTTCACTGGACTGGCTGACACCGTTCACGATGTTCTGTGGTGCGGCGCTGGTGGTTGCTTATGCGTTGCTCGGTTGCACCTGGCTGATCATGAAGACCGAAGGCAAGTTGCAGGAGCAGATGCATGACCTGGCACGGCCATTGGCCTTCGTGCTGCTGGCGGTGATCGGCATTGTCAGCATCTGGACCCCTTTGGCCCACACGGATATCGCCGCACGCTGGTTCACCATGCCGAACCTGTTCTGGTTCATGCCGGTGCCGATCCTGGTGCTGGTGACGATGTACGGTCTGATCCGCGCCGTGGCCCGCAACGCGCACTACACGCCGTTCCTGCTGACCCTGGTGCTGATCTTCCTCGGTTACAGCGGCTTGGGCATCAGCCTGTGGCCGAACATCATCCCGCCGTCGATCTCGATCTGGGACGCCGCCGCGCCGCCGCAAAGCCAGGGCTTCATGCTGGTGGGTACGCTGTTCATCATCCCGTTCATCCTGGGCTACACCTTCTGGAGCTACTACGTGTTCCGCGGCAAGGTCACCCATGAAGACGGCTATCACTAGTCTGCTGCACAACGAACCTGTGGGAGCGAGCTTGCTCGCGATGGCGTCTTCAAAGGCGCCAACCCTCTCTACTGGAGAAGTGAGCCATGCCCGGCAAACACACCCTGCACGACATTGAAGAAGCCGAAAAAAAGCCGCTGTGGCAGCGGCTCGGCTGGTTGGCCCTGATCTGGGTCGGCAGCGTGGGCGCCTTGTTCATCGTCGCCAGCCTGATGCGACTGTTCATGAATGCGGCCGGCCTGACCACGCACTGACATCTCTCCCGTGGCCTCGAGGCACGGATTTACGACCCTCCGACCGGAGGGTTTTTTTTGCCAGTTACTTGCGCGCCTTGAGGATCACGAATTTCGGATTGGCCGCCACTTGCTCGACGCCACGGAACAATCGCGCCAGCTTGCTGTGGTAGCCCAGGTGACGATTGCCGACGATGTACAACGCGCCGCCCACGACCAGCGCTTCGCGGGCCTGCTGGAACATCCGCCAGGCCAGGAAGTCGCCCACCACTTGTTGCTGGTGAAACGGTGGATTGCATAGCACGACGTCAAGCGATTGCGGTTCCTGACCAGCCAGGCCATCACCGGCTCGCACGATCACTTCCCGTTCACCCAACGCTGCGTGCCAGTTCTCGGACGCCGATTGCACGGCCATGAAAGACTCGTCCACCAGCGTGTAGTGGGCCTCAGGGTTTTGCAGGGCGCTGGCGATAGCCAGGACGCCGTTGCCGCAACCGAGATCGGCGACCCGCGCCGAGCCAAGGTTTTTCGGCAGGTGTGGTAAAAACGCCCGGGTGCCGATGTCCAGGCCTTCGCGGCAAAACACGTTGGCGTGGTTGAGCAGCTCGATAGCCGGTTCGTCGAGTCTGTATCGCGTTGGGTAAGGCGACACCGCTGGCGTTTTGTCTTGAGCCGTGGCAATCAATAGCCGCGCCTTCTTCACCGCCAACGAGGCTTGCACGGGGCCGATATAGCGCTCCAGCAAGTCGCCCGCCGCCCGGGGCAGATGCTTGATCATGGCTGCGGCAACCACTTGGGCGCCGGGTGCCAGTTGGCCTTGCAGGCGGATCAGTTGTTCTTCCAGCAGCGCCAGGGTTTTTGGTACACGGATCAGCACGCAGTCGAACGGTCCGGCAGGGGTTTCGCTGGCGGGTACGCTCGACACCGCATCAAACGCCAGGCCGTTGCGCACCAGGTTCTTTTCCAGACCCTGGAAAGCCAGGAACGAATCACCGCTGCTGACCACCTGCACCTTGCCCGCCAGGCTGGCTACCAACGCGCCGAAACTGTCATTGAGCACCAATACCCGAGTGTCCGACGACGGCTGCTGTTCGGCCAGATGATTGAGCAGGTATTCATCGGCCGCATCGAAAGCTTGCAGCGGTTCGTTCTGCTGTTCGGGCTGGCGGATCAGGTCGAGGCTGGCGAAGGGTGTTTCGAGCAAAGGCATGGGGCGGGGCTCTGGGTAATCAACGGATGTCCCGCTGCCCGAAGGCGTTGGAGCGGGCGGAGCCGTCCGAGTGAACTGCGTCGTGGCGGTCTACACGCCATCACTCAGGAGGGACCGCAAATGGTACGTTTTTTTTGCCTGGATTACCCGCAGGTTTTCCCGCAATCGGGCGCTTTCAGATGGCTCCGGAGCGGGCCGCGACGATGACTGCCGCAATCTTGTTGTTGACACCGAGCTTCTCGATAGCCCTGTGCACATGAAAGTTGACCGTGCGTTCACTCAAATTGAGGATCCTGGCAATTTCATAGGCCGTCTTGCCATCGGCCGACAGTTTCAATACTTCGAGTTCCCGCCGTGACAAGGAGGGAGCCTGAGGGCGAGCCGGTTTTTTCGGTTGCATCTCGAGCGCCAGAGCGTGCAAATGGCGACTGATGAACACCGAGAATCCGAGATTCTCGTACAGCTCATAAGCTGAAATCGGGCAGTGGCTTCTGGCCAGGCTGAGAATACTGTGCAGGCCGCTCTCCTCATCGTGGATCGCCTGGGACCAGCCATGCCGCAAACCTTGTTGCTGCAGCAACTGCCATAGCCATGGCGTCCTGGAAAAAAGCTCTTCGCTCCAGAGAACAGGCAACGTTGAATGATTGCAGTGCGCCGCTATCGGGTCTATTTGCGTGGTGTTGTTTTTTTCATATTGAATGTTCCATTCATGGGGGAAATTGTTCAGGCTCACCGGACTGGCGCCGGTCACGACTGAGTTCGAAGTAATTGAAAAGCCACAAAATTTATATCCAAGGTTTCTAGCGAAGTTAAGCGCGATTCGATAGGCAGTATTGATCTCTTGCGTATGCGCCAATTGGTTGAGCTGTGACTCCTTCCAGATCTCCATACAGCGATCTCCATGAGCGTGTCTTCTGGCTGCAATATTGGATCCAAGATCCAGCACGTCACGAAGTGTAGGACAGTTCCTACGGTGATGGTGCGACAATTTTGCTCTTTTAACTCTTGGGAAGTGTGTTCCTGGTTCTTAGGCGATCGATGAGTTATAAAATGCCATATGGCATTTTATAATCATGGCGGTATCGCACTTAGTAAACAGTCACTAGTGCAGATTAATGTCACTACAAATTGTCGGTGGTTACGCTGCTTTCTTTGCGGGACACTGGGGTATCTGTGATTGGAGCCTTCCATGTCCGTCAGTGAAGAAAAATTTACCCGTCAGACCTTGCTCGAGGTTCATCCGCTGACCCCGAACCTGTTTACCCTGCGCGCCACGCGGGATGCAGGGTTTCGTTTTCGGGCGGGGCAGTTTGCCCGATTGGGCGTCACCAAGGCTGACGGCAGCACGGTATGGCGCGCCTACTCGATGGTGTCCTCACCTTTTGACGAGTTCCTCGAGTTCTTCTCCATTGTTGTACCAGGCGGTGAGTTCACCAGCGAACTCAGCCGGCTGGGTGTTGGCGATGCATTGTTGGTCGACCGCCAGGCCTTCGGCTACCTGACGCTGGACCGGTTTGTCGATGGGCGTGATCTGTGGTTGTTAGCCACAGGCACGGGCATCGCGCCGTTCCTGTCGATACTCCAGGACTTCGAAGTCTGGGAGAGATTCGAGCGGATCATTCTGGTCTATAGCGTTCGCGAAGCCCGGGAACTGGCTTATCAGGAACTGATCGCAGGGCTGGCGAAGCGTGAGTATCTGGCGGAGTACGCCCATAAACTGCAATTGATCACCACGGTCACTCGTGAACAGCATCCCGGCTCATTGAACGGGCGGATCACCACGCTGATTGAAAACGGCGAACTGGAGCGCGCCGCGGGTGTTGCGCTGACGCCCGAGCACTCACGGGTCATGCTGTGCGGCAATCCGCAGATGATCGATGACACGCGCAAGCTGCTTAAACAGCGCGACATGCACTTGAGCCTCAGCCGGCGACCCGGCCAGGTGGCGGTGGAAAACTTCTGGTAAGAAAAACGGCGCCTCAAAGGCGCCGTTTTTTTTTGCTAATGCAGTCAAGGCCGGTTGTTCTGGGCCTTGAGCAAGTCGCGAATCTCGCCCAGCAACTCTTCTTCCTTGGTTGGAACCGGCGGCAGGCTAGGGGCCACGGCCTCTTCGCGCTTCAGGCGGTTGATGGCCTTGACGCCCATGAAGATCGCGAAGGCGACGATGACGAAGTCGATGATGGTCTGGATGAATTTGCCATAAGCCAGCACCACTGCCGGAGCAGCACCCTCCGCTGCCTTGAGCGTTATGGCCAGATCACTGAAGTCCACGCCACCGATCAGCATCCCGATTGGCGGCATGATCAGGTCACCGACAAACGACGTAACGATCTTGCCAAAGGCCGCACCGATGATGATACCGACGGCCATGTCGACCACGTTGCCTTTGACCGCGAAGGCCTTGAACTCATTGAGCACGCCCATAGGTTATTTCCTTGTTACAGATGAGGTTGATGCACGCAGTGTAAATCAGCAAATCGCTTCCTGCTCGAATCAACTGCCTGCTGTGCTTGCCAGCAATCGACCCGGGTGGTGTTGAAAAATTCACCGATTGATCTCATCTGTGGGGCGGCCAGGCCTTCTGCGGAGTTTTGCATACGACGATTTTTTTCAGCGAAATGGCGTCGTTTGTGTGGGCGAGCCAAGGTTGAGAGACCATCTCTGAATCGGGGCGTTAAAGATGATCTGGCAGTTAGTGGTCAGAAGGCTCTATTGAAAATTAATTGCAGTTGCAGTGGTATTAACTGTTTCGTTAGTTTTGGGTGTCAGACAAGTTGCGTGTTTCTCTGAATCAATGCTGCGTATTGTGTGAGTGTTTTCGAAGTTGTGCATAAAGTATGTAAATGAATAAAGTTTGTATAGGTTTTCAAAGCGTGCGATATGGCAAGTCACTAGAGTTTGTTGGCCGAGTTGAGAAAAATACTTATACAAGGTTTTGTATGTAGGGTGTATTTCAATATACCTGTATTTAATGGGGTTATTTGAAGTCATCAAAGGGGTTGCGAAATATCTGGCCGCACTCGCGCGCCTTGGCTGAGCTATCATCGCGTTTTTTTCCGGGAGTTCCGATGGCCAAGGCCAAGCGCATGTACGGCTGCACCGAGTGCGGCTCAACCTTCCCCAAATGGGCCGGCCAGTGCGGTGAGTGCGGGGCCTGGAACACACTCACCGAAACCATGGTGGAAAGCGGCGGGGCAGCCGCCCCCAGCGGTCGTACCGGGTGGGCCGGACAGCAGGCGCAGATCAAGACCCTGGCCGAAGTCAGTGTCGAAGAAATTCCGCGCTTCTCCACCGCTTCCAGCGAGCTCGACCGGGTTCTGGGTGGTGGTCTGGTGGATGGCTCGGTGGTGCTGATCGGTGGCGACCCTGGCATCGGCAAGTCGACCATCCTGTTGCAAACCTTGTGCAACCTCGCCAAGAGCATGCCGGCGCTGTACGTCACAGGTGAGGAATCCCAGCAGCAAGTGGCCATGCGTGCGCGGCGCCTGGGGTTGCCTCAGGATCAACTGCGGGTCATGACTGAAACCTGCATCGAAGCCATCATCGCCACGGCCCGTCAGGAAAAGCCCAAGGTGATGGTGATCGACTCGATCCAGACGATCTTTACCGAGCAACTGCAATCGGCACCGGGCGGTGTATCTCAGGTGCGTGAAAGCGCGGCGTTGCTGGTGCGTTATGCCAAGCAGAGCGGTACGGCGATTTTCCTGGTGGGCCACGTCACCAAGGAAGGCGCGCTGGCTGGCCCTCGGGTGCTGGAACACATGGTCGACACCGTGCTGTATTTCGAAGGCGAGTCCGACGGGCGCCTGCGCCTGCTGCGGGCGGTGAAGAACCGTTTCGGTGCAGTCAATGAGCTGGGTGTGTTCGGCATGACCGACAAGGGCTTGAAAGAAGTCTCCAACCCCTCGGCGATTTTTCTGACCCGTGCCCAGGAAGAAGTCCCGGGTAGCGTGGTGATGGCAACCTGGGAAGGCACGCGGCCAATGCTGGTGGAGGTTCAGGCGCTGGTGGACGACAGTCACCTGGCCAACCCGCGTCGGGTCACGCTGGGGCTGGATCAGAACCGGCTGGCGATGTTGCTGGCGGTGCTGCACCGTCACGGTGGCATTCCGACCCACGACCAGGACGTATTTCTCAACGTGGTCGGCGGGGTCAAGGTGCTGGAAACGGCATCCGACCTGGCGTTGATGGCGGCGGTGATGTCCAGTCTGCGCAACCGGCCGTTGCCCCACGATCTGCTGGTGTTCGGTGAGGTCGGGCTTTCCGGTGAAGTGCGTCCGGTGCCGAGCGGTCAGGAGCGTTTGAAAGAAGCCGCCAAGCACGGCTTCAAGCGGGCCATCGTGCCCAAGGGCAATGCGCCGAAAGAGGCGCCGGCAGGGTTGCAGATCATTGCTGTCACGCGTCTGGAGCAGGCGCTTGATGCGTTGTTCGAATAATTTCAGGTGAATACACAACCCTGTGGGAGCGAGCTTGCTCGCGATGAGGGCATGACATTCAAGTTGATGTTGCTTGTCAGGCCGCCATCGTCGGAACGCCGCCCGGAGCAAGCTCGCTCCCACATTGGATTGATGACAGGCCGTCAAATCTCGATCAGCGCACCCAATTCTCGTTCCAGCTCCTGCGGATCAGCGAGATTGAGCTCGATCAATCGCCGCAGGCGCTCGATGGACTCCAGGCTGATGTGCAGGCAGACAAACCCGAGCTGGCCATGGTCGTCGTGGGCCAGTTGCACATCCATGGTGATGTCGGCCTCTTCGCTCAGATGAATGTCGACCAGAAAATCCTGCTGCGGATTGCCCAGCCACGGATCGGGTCGCTCGATCAGCAACCCCTTGAGCGACAGATCAATCAACTTCACCTGCCAAGTGGACTCACCCTGACTCAGCTCGGTTCGGGCATCGAACGCAATACGTTTGAAGCGGCGACGTTCGGCAGGGTGCTCGCTCATGGCGCGATCCTCGGATATATACGCTGACTATAGACCCGCATGATCAAAGGCATGCCAGCGCATGCAGGTGTCCAGACCAATGTCGGGGTATGGTCTTTGTCGTCAGGAGCGCTAAACTCGGTGAGGCTGTCTTTCTTGTCCACTCTGGCTGGAATAAAAAAATGAAAAATAATAATAGCCCGCTACGCCATTTGCCTTGGCTGGTGTTGGCAATCGTAGGTGCGTGCGCTCTGGGTGTCGTGGCATTGCGCCGAGGCGAGGCAATCAACGCCTTGTGGATTGTGGTTGCTGCCGTGGCTATCTATCTGGTCGCCTACCGCTACTACAGTCTGTTCATCGCTAACAATGTCATGCAACTCGATGCGCGACGGGCCACTCCCGCAGTGCTCAACAACGACGGTCTGGACTACGTTCCAACCAACAAACACATTCTTTTTGGTCACCACTTCGCGGCCATTGCCGGCGCGGGGCCTTTGGTCGGTCCAGTATTGGCGGCGCAGATGGGCTACCTGCCAGGCACGCTGTGGCTGATCGCCGGCGTGGTGCTGGCCGGTGCGGTGCAGGACTTCATGGTCCTGTTCATGTCCACCCGCCGCAATGGCCGCTCGCTGGGCGACATGGTCCGTGAAGAAATGGGCCGCATCCCCGGCACCATCGCGCTATTCGGCTGCTTCCTGATCATGATCATCATCCTCGCGGTGCTGGCGCTGATCGTCGTGAAAGCCCTGGCCGAAAGCCCGTGGGGCATTTTCACGGTGATGGCGACCATCCCGATCGCGATGTTCATGGGCATCTACATGCGCTACATCCGCCCGGGTCGCATCGGTGAGATCTCGGTCATCGGTGTGCTGTTGCTGCTGGGTTCGATCTGGCTGGGCGGGCAGATCGCCGCTGATCCGGTATGGGCCAAGGCATTCAGCTTTACCGGTATCCAGATCACCTGGATGCTGATCGGCTACGGTTTTGTCGCAGCGGTATTGCCGGTGTGGCTGATCCTGGCGCCCCGTGACTATCTGTCGACCTTCCTGAAAATCGGCACCATCGTCGCCCTGGCCATCGGTATCCTGGTGACCATGCCCGAGCTGAAAATGCCGGCCCTGACCCAGTTTGTCGACGGCACCGGCCCGGTATGGAAGGGCGGTCTGTTCCCGTTCCTGTTCATCACCATCGCCTGTGGCGCGGTCTCGGGTTTCCACGCGCTGATCTCCTCCGGGACCACGCCGAAACTGCTGGATAACGAAACCAACGCCCGCTACATCGGTTACGGCGGCATGCTGATGGAATCGTTCGTGGCGATCATGGCGATGGTCGCCGCATCGGTGATCGAGCCTGGCGTGTACTTCGCCATGAACAGCCCGGCGGCCGTGGTCGGCGGTGATGTGGTGGCGGTGGCGACAGCCGTCAGCAACTGGGGTTTTGCGATTACCCCGGAAGCCCTGCAAGCAGTAGCCCATGACATCGGTGAAACCACCATCCTGGCCCGTGCCGGCGGTGCACCGACCCTGGCGGTCGGTATCGCGCAGATCCTGCACAGTGTTCTGCCGGGTGAAAACACCATGGCGTTCTGGTACCACTTCGCGATCCTGTTCGAAGCGCTGTTCATCCTGACGGCGGTCGACGCCGGTACCCGTGCCGGGCGCTTCATGCTCCAGGACTTGCTCGGCTCCTTCGTGCCGGCGCTCAAACGCACCGAATCCTGGACCGCCAACCTGATCGCCACCGCCGGTTGTGTGGCGATGTGGGGCTGGTTGCTGTATCAGGGCGTGATCGATCCGTTGGGTGGTATCAACACCCTGTGGCCGCTGTTCGGCATCTCCAACCAGATGCTGGCCGGTATCGCCTTGATGCTCGGCACCGTCGTGCTGATCAAGATGAAACGCCAGCGTTATGTCTGGGTCACCATGTTGCCGGCGGTGTGGCTGTTGATCTGCACCACGACAGCGGGTTTCATCAAGCTGTTCGACGCCAACCCGGCGATCGGCTTCCTCGCCCTGGCGAAGAAATACAGCGATGCCCTGGCCAACGGCCAGATCCTCGCCCCGGCCAAGGACATCACCCAGATGCAGCACGTGATCTTCAACGCCTACACCAACGCAACGCTGACCGCGCTGTTCCTGTTCGTGGTGTTCAGCATCCTGTTCTATGCACTCAAGGTCGGTATTGCCGCCTGGGGTAAAAAAGAACGTACGGATAAAGAATCGCCATTCCAGGCGTTGCCGGATGCGTAACCAGAGGATTGCAGCATGTTCAATGACTTGAGTCGCCTCGGTAAATACCTCGGTCAGGCTGCGCGCCTGATGGTCGGCATGCCCGACTACGACAACTACGTCGAGCATATGCAGACCAAGCACCCGGACAAACCGGTGATGAGCTATGAGATGTTCTTTCGCGAGCGTCAGGAAGCCCGTTACGGTGGCAAGGGTGGGCCGAAGTGCTGTTGATCCGACAGCCCGGTTGAGGCAATCCCCCTGTGGGAGCGGGCTTGCCCGCGAAAGCGGTGTGTCATTCAACATTCATGTCGACTGACACGCCACCTTCGCGGGCAAGCCCGCTCCCACATTTGTTTTGTGTTGTTTATTAGTTTTGTGAAACAGGAGATCAATTTTGTCCTCTCCCATCCCGGTCACGATCCTCAGCGGCTTCCTCGGCGCCGGCAAGACCACCCTGTTGCGTCACCTGCTCAAGGCCGAGCACGGCCTGAAAATCGCCGTGATCGAGAATGAATTCAGCGATGCCGGTATCGATACCCAGCTGTTGGGCGATGAACCGGTACAAGTGATGACACTGTCCAACGGCTGCGTCTGCTGCACCATCCACACGGACCTGACCAAAGCGCTTTATCTGTTGCTCGAGCGTCTGGACCGGGGCGACATCGCCTTCGACCGCCTGGTGATCGAATGCACCGGCCTGGCCGACCCGGCACCGGTGGCACAAACCTTTTTCATCGACGAAGAGTTGCGCGAGCGCTATATCCTCGACGGCATCATCACGCTGGTCGACGCGGCACATGCCGACTTGCACCTGACCCAGACCATCGCCCAGGCACAGATAGGATTCGCCGACCGCTTGCTGGTGAGCAAGCGTGATCTGGTGGACGAGCCGACCTTCACCGCGTTGAGCGAGCGCCTGACCCGCATCAACCGGCGTGCGCCTATCCGCGTGGTCGACCACGGCAAGATCGACCTCGCCGAGTTGCTCGATGTACGCGGCTTCAACCTCAATGCCGACCTCGGTGGCGGCGTGAGTTTGCGCCCTCTCAGCCAGGCTGCTCCGTCCATAGACCGCATTTCCAGCTTGGTGCTGCGCACTGAAAAGCCGCTGGATATCGACAAGCTCAGCGAGTTCATGAACGAGTTGCTGGAGGAGCATGGCAAGCAGTTGCTGCGCTACAAAGGCGTGTTGAATATCCTCGGCGAATCGCGTCGCATGGTGTTTCAGGGTGTGCTGAAACTCTATGGTTTCGATTGGGATACCGAGTGGGCTGAAGACGAAGTGCGCGAGAGCGTGATCGTGTTCATTGCCGATGATTTGCCGGAGGAAAAGATTCGCGAGGGATTTGCGCGGGCGGTTGCGGATCAGAAGTGAATTTTTTGTTGGCTGGAGGGGCCTCTTCGCGAGCAAGCCCGCTCCCACATTCGACCGCATTCTCTGCGACGGAATGCGGTCGAATGTGGGAGCGGGCTTGCTCGCGAAGACGATCTAACCGGCAACACAATGTTCATGGGTTGAATTGAGTAGGGTCTGCTCCAGATGATCCAAATGCCGGCTCATCAGCTCGACCGCTTTTGTAGCATCCCCATGTTCCACAGCCTCAACAATCGCCAAATGCTCCTGCCACGCGCAACAACTGCGCGTCCGGCCTTCTCTCCGCGCAATCGCTAGTGAGGTCAACGGCACCAGGCTGCCGAGAAAATTCGCCAACGGCGCGTTTCCAGCCATCTGTGCCAAGTGCAAATGGAAATCCCCTGACAACCGAATCGCCGCGCCACGCCGATCCTGTTCGACAGCCTGACGCTCGCGCTCGATCAAAGCTCGCAAGCGTTTCAAACCCTCGACTTGCGGATGCTGGCAAGCCAACCGCACCAGCGTGCTCTCGGTCAGGCGCCTTGCGTGCAAGGTCTGTCGCGTCTGCTCCACATCAGGTGTAGCAACGCGCGGACAGTGATTGGCCCGCAGCACAATGATTTGCTCATGCGACAACTGCGTAAGCACTCGACGAACATCCGCGCGACTGGCCCCGAACATTTGCTTGAGGCTGTCCTCGGTGAAACGACTGGCCGGATCGATACGTTGCTCCAGAATCGCATCGAACAGTCGCGGATAAAGATTATCGACCGGTGCCCGCAGGCGGGAGAAGGGCAGGGGCGCCGTGGTCTGGCGAGTGTGCAACGGTGTGGCGAAACTGTTCATGGCCTGTCTCCTGTGCGGGGTCAGTTGCTCAAGTTGTCTTCCGGGATGTTCAGTTCGATGCCCATGCGCTGGCCTTCGCGCAAAATGTGCCGACGCATCTCGGCGCTGGCCTGGGCGCTGTTCTTGCTGCGGATCGCCCGCACCACCGCTTCGTTTTCTTCAAGGCGCTCAGCCAGATGCTCCGGGGAGTTGCGCAACACTTCGGCGCTCTGTTTGAGGGCGTTGCTGGTCTGCTGGACCACGCTCTGGAAGATGGGGTTGGATGTGAGCGTGAACAATTCTTCGTGGAACGCGATGTAGGCATTCACGCCGGCTTCACTGTCGATGGCTTCCAGGGCTTCGCGCATGTCCATCAGGGTCAGGCGCAGTTGCCCGACTTCCTTGCTGCTGATGGACTGCGCCACGAGGCCGACGATGAACGGCTCGAGGGTGTAGCGCAGTTGCAGCACGTCTTCCAGGCTCGCTGCGGCCACTGCACTGTCATACGTCTGGCTGTCGACGAGATTGGCTTCGAGCACCACCACGCCTTTGCCCGGCATCGAACGCACCAGACCGAGGGTTTCCAGGACGATGACGGCTTCACGCAGGCTCGGACGGCTGATACCCAGCTGTTCGGCCAGTTCACGTTGCCCCGGCAGCATTTCGCCGGAGCGCCACTGACCTCGGGCCAAAGCGGCCCGAAGTTTTTCTACCACTGAGTTGACGACGGTTGATGAGGTAATCACTTGTTCGCTCCATGAGCCGTGCCTGCGGTCGGCAGGCACGGCGGTCATTCAGAATTCTTTGGCTGCCGCTTGAGCAACCGGTTTTCTCGGCTGGAAGGTATAACCCGCCTGGCCGGAAAGTACCTTGTTCGCCCGCTGCACATCGATGTCCTTTTCCCACCGCGCGATGGCGACGGTCGCCACACAGTTACCGATCAGGTTGGTCAGCGCCCGGCCGATGCCCATGAACCAGTCCACGGCCAGCACCAGCACCAGGCCCACCACCGGAATGGCCGGAATGGCTGTCAGGGTGGCCGCCAGAATCACCAGCGCCGAGCCCGGAATACCGTGGGCACCCTTGGAGGTGATCAACGACACCAACAGAATCGTCAACAGGTCGGTCATCGCCAGCGGCGTACCGGTGGCATTGGCGATGAACACGATGGCCAGGGTCAGGTAGATCGAGAAACCGTCGAGGTTGAACGAGTAACCCGTTGGAATCACCAGCCCGACCGTCGAACTGCCGATGCCCAAGTGCTCAAGCTTGCGCATGATTTGTGGCAGCACAGCGTCGGACGAAGCGGTGCCCATGACGATCAGCAGTTCTTCGCGCAGGTACTTGAGCAACGGCCACATCTTCAAGCCGGAGAGGCGCATCACCAGGCCGAGAATCAGCGTCACGAAAGCCACGCAGGTCAGGTAAAACAGGCCGACCAGGCTGCCCAGGTGCTGCAGCGAGTCCAGGCCATATTTGCTGGTGGTGAAGGCGATCGCACCGAACACACCGATCGGCGCCAGGCGCACGATCATGCCCATGATGCGGAAGATCACGTGGCTGAGTTCATTGATCAGCCGTGAAATACCCGACGCCGCCTCACCCACCAGATTCAGCGCACTGCCGAACAGCACGGAGAACAGCAGGACCTGCAGGATGTTGTTATCGGCAAAGGCACCGATCACCGAAGTCGGAATCAGGTCCATCAGGAACTGCGTGGTGGTGTGCATGTGCTGACCGCGCTGGGCAATGTCGCCCATGTCGGCTGCGGAAAGCTGGTCCAGGTGAATGTTCGCACCGCTGCCGATGCCGGTGCTGAAGGCGAACACCAGACCGATCACCAGGGCGATGGTGGTCAGCACTTCAAAGTAGATCACCGATTTGAGGCCGATACGGCCGACCTTCTTCAGGTCGCCGGCACCGCTGATGCCGCTGACCACTACGCAAAACACAATCAAGCCAATGAGCATTTTGATCAGCTTGATAAAACCGTCACCGAGCGGTTTGAGCTGAGCGGAGTATTCGGGAAGGGTCAGCCCGCAGACGATGCCGAGCACCAGTCCGAGAACCACTTGGAGGAAGATTGAACGCGAGCACCATCTGAGCATGGGAGGAATCCTGGTCGGTGTCCTGGCTGCCGTGTGCGGAGCACATCAGATTCAGGACTTAATTATTGTGGTCTTACCGGTATGTCCAGTGCAGGCGCAGTCTAGGCGCTATTTTTGGGTGTTCGCAAGTAAAAATTAGAAAATTGGCATGACCGGTCTTACCAGTTGGTAAGTGAGCCCGGTTTAGAGCCTTTCCCCCCGGCTGAATAAAAAACGGGCGAAAAAAAACCGGCCATCTCTGACCGGTTTTTATAGCTACGGTTTAGCGGGGCTGATTAAGCGCCGTACACCGGCAGCTTCTTGCAGATAGCCTTGACCTTCTCGCGAACGGCATCGATCACCGCTTCGTTGTTCAGGTCAGCCAGGATGTCGCAGATCCAGCCAGCCAGTTCCTTGCACTCTGCTTCCTTGAAGCCACGAGTGGTCACAGCCGGAGTACCGAAGCGCAGGCCGGAGGTGACGAACGGGGAACGTGGGTCGTTTGGTACGGAGTTTTTGTTCACGGTGATGAACGCTTTGCCCAGAGCGGCATCGGCGTCTTTACCGGAGATTTCCTGCTTGATCAGCGACAGCAGGAACAGGTGGTTTTCAGTACCGCCGGAAACCACGTCGAAACCGCGCTCGATGAACACGCTGGCCATGGCCTGGGCGTTTTTCACCACTTGTTGCTGGTAAGCCTTGAACTCAGGCTGCAGCGCTTCCTTGAAGCAGATCGCCTTGGCCGCGATCACGTGCTCCAGCGGGCCACCCTGGGCACCCGGGAATACGGCGGAGTTCAGCTTCTTCTCGATGTCGGCGTTGGCGCGAGCCAGGATCAGGCCGCCACGTGGACCGCGCAGGGTCTTGTGGGTGGTGGTGGTCACCACGTCAGCGAATGGAACCGGGTTCGGGTAGACGCCAGCGGCGACCAGACCGGCCACGTGGGCCATGTCGACGAACAGGTAGGCGCCAACTTTGTCGGCGATTGCGCGGAAGCGCGGGAAGTCGAGGATCTGCGAGTAGGCAGAGAAACCGGCCACGATCATTTTCGGCTTGTGCTCAACGGCCAGGCGCTCGACTTCGTCGTAGTCGATCAGGCCGTTGGCGTCGATGCCGTACTGGATGGCGTTGTACAACTTGCCGGAGGACGAAACGCTGGCACCGTGGGTCAGGTGTCCACCGTGGGCCAGGCTCATGCCCAGGATGGTGTCACCAGCCGACAGCAGGGCCAGGTAAACGGCGCTGTTGGCTTGCGAACCGGCGTGCGGCTGAACGTTGGCATAGTCGGCACCGAACAGCTCTTTGGCGCGATCGATAGCCAGTTGCTCGACGATGTCTACGTACTCGCAACCACCGTAGTAGCGCTTGCCCGGGTAGCCTTCGGCGTACTTGTTGGTCAGTACCGAGCCTTGAGCTTCCATCACCGCTGGGCTGGTGTAGTTTTCCGAAGCGATCAGCTCGATGTGTTCTTCCTGGCGCTGAGCTTCTTGCTCCATGGCGGCAAAAAGGTCGGCGTCGTACTTGGCAATGGTCAAATCACGGCTGAACATGGCGGTCCTCAAGGATCGGGGGGCGGAAAAGGGGGGCATTCTAACCCAATGGGTTTTAGATGGCATATGAAACGGCATCATGTCGCAGACAAGTGGTGTTCATGCGGGGATTAGCGGTGATCGTGCCGGCCAAATCGCGAGCAAGCTCGCTCCCACAGGGTTCTCGGGTGCACACAAAATATGCGAACACTGTAAATCCACTGTGGGAGCGAGCTTGCTCGCGATGAGGCCAGTCGCCGCGCCGCAAATCTCAATCGAACAAGAAGAGCGCATCATTGCTGAACTGCCCTTCGAACCGACTCGCCGGCATCGGACGGCCGAACAGGTAGCCCTGAACCTCGTCGCAACCGTGCTCCCTCAGGAAATCAAGCTGCTCGTGGGTTTCCACGCCTTCGGCGATCACCGCCAGGTTGAGGCTGTGGGCCATGGCAATGATTGCCCGGGCAATTTGTGCGTCCTGCTCGCCGCTGGGCAGGCCATCGACGAAGGTGCGGTCGATCTTCAACACGTCGATGGGAAATTGCTTGAGGTAGTTCAGGGATGAGTAACCGGTGCCAAAGTCATCCACCGCAATGCTCAGCCCAAGATTTTTCAGCCCGGCGAGAATCTGCATCGCCTCGCTGACTTCGCGCATCAGGATACTTTCGGTGAGTTCCAGCTCGAGGCACGCCGGCGGCAGGCCGGTTTCCTTGAGGATGGTGGCGATCCGCGTGCCGAGCTGACCATCGGAGAACTGCCGCGCCGAGATGTTCACCGACACTTTCGGCACCCGTACCCTGGCCTGATGCCAGGCCTTGAGTTGACGGCAGGCCTCGCTGATCACCCAGTCGCCGACATCCACCACCAGCCCGAGCTCTTCGAGCACCGGAATGAAATCCCCCGGCGGCACCAGCCCGCGGCGTGGATGACGCCAGCGCAGCAGCGCCTCTGCACCGGTCAGGCGTTTACCGTCACCGCTGAGCTGCGGCTGGTAATACAGCACGAATTCGTTCTGTTCCAGGGCATGGCGCAAGTCGCTTTCCAGCTCCAGACGCTCCAGCGCACTGGCGTTCATGTCCGCCTGATAGAACTGGAAGTTGTTCTTGCCGCGCTCCTTGGCGTGGTACATCGCGGTGTCGGCATTCTTCATCAGCTGGCTGAGCTCGTTGCCGTCCTGCGGACTCAGGGCGATGCCGATACTGGCCGTGACGAAGAACTCGCGGCCTTCGAGCACGAACGGTTTCACCAGGCTGGCGAGAATCTGTTCGGCCACATGGATCGCCCGGTTCAGGGCGATTTCACGGTTGGCTCGCGGTTGCAGGAGCAAAGTGAATTCGTCACCGCCCATGCGCGCCACGGTGTCGTCATCGTCGACGCAACCGAGCAGGCGCGTGGCCATCTCCTTGAGCATGCGGTCGCCGGCGGCGTGGCCCAGGGAGTCGTTGATCGGCTTGAAACGGTCGAGGTCGAGGAACATCAGCACCACCCAGGACTTCTGCCGTTCGGCCGATTGCAACGCCGTGTGCAGACGATCCTGGAACAGTGAGCGGTTGGGCAGGTGGGTCAGGGCGTCGTAGTAGGCGAGGCGGTGAATCCGCTGCTCGCTGGCCTTGCGCTCGCTGATGTCGCTGAAGAAACACACATAACTGGCCAGGTCACCTTCGTCGTCGAGTACGGCGGTGATCCCGACCCAGGCCGGGTAGTGCTCGCCATCACGGCGCTTGAGCCAGACTTCGCCTTCCCAGGTGCTGTGCTGGCCCAATTGCTTGAGCACGTAACGCAGGTGGGTTTCCTGCTGCTCGTCGACGGTCAGCATGTTCGGCAACTGGTCGAGGACCTGCTCCACGGCATAGCCGCTGACACGGCTGAAGGCTTCGTTGGCCTGGACGATGTAGCCGGCCGGGTCGGTGATCAGGATCGCCGAGGTCGAGTGTTCGAATACCGTGGCGGCCATGCGCAGGTCTTTTTCGGCCCGGCGTTGCTGGCTGATGTCGCGGCCGACGCCGAGCACGCCTTCGAACGTACCCTGTTCGTCCCAGACCAATACCAGGCGCAGTTCGATCGGGATCTTGCGCCCGTCGGCCCGCAGGCAATCGAACAGGAACAGTTGGGTTTGCACCTGGCTGCGTAACAGCGCCAGTTGGTCCGGTTGATCCAGCGCTTTGCTGACCCGGTCCATCAGGTGGTAGATGCCGGTCAGTTGTTGCGGGTTGGCGATGGTCGATTGCCAGCCGTTCTGGAAAATCCACTCGGAGTCGTAACCCAGTACCGCTTGCACCGAAGGGCTGACGTAATTGAGGTTGAGGCGGCTGTCGGTGGAGAAGATCACGTCGCTGATGCTTTCGGCGAGCATCCGGTAGCGCTGCTCGCTGTCGCGCAGGGATTCGCTGGCTTCGATCTGGTCGGTGATGTCCTTGGCCACGCCGATGATTCGCGTGACCTGATCGTCCTTGTCCCGGGCCAGTGCCTGCTCGCGAATCTCGAAGCGTCGCCACTGGCCGTCCCGATGACGGAAGCGCAACTGGCACTGCATCAACTGGCGATAGCCGGCCTGGCGCTGGACCTGGCGGGAGCGATGGTAATAGTCGGCGTCTTCGGGGTGCAGGAGGATTTCCCAGAAATATTCGCCCATCTGGTGCAGTTCGGTGCGGTTGTAACCCAGTGTCTGGCCCAGATGGTGGTTGCTGTAGATCATGCGCTGGCTGATCACATCCTGCACATACAGGTGATCCGGCACGGTGCGCACCACGTCCGACCAAAAACCTTCGCGTTCCTGCAGCGACAGTTCGATGAGCTTGCGGCTGGTGATGTCGGTGATGCTCAGGATCACCGCTTTATAGTCGTCCGTTGCTTGCGGCAGGCGCAGCACCAGCCACAGGTGCTGGTCGCGACCGCTGGCGTCCTGCAGTTTGATTTCCAGCTCAAGCTGTTGCTGCTGGTTGAACACCGCGTCGAGCACCTGGTTGCCGATGGCGGTGCCGTGCTGCGGATGGCCGTCGATCAGCAGTTGCCAGGCTTTGTCGGCGCTATCGACATTGAGCAGTTGCAGCGCGACCTGGTTGACCTCGGTGATCCGCAGTTCCTTGAGCAATTGCCGGCGTTGTTCCGGGATCGCCAGCCACGCTTGCAGTGGTTCGCTGCCCTGCAGTTGTGCCTTGTCGAAAAAGACCTTGAGCCCGGACATGTCGAGGACACATAAAGCCACGCCGGTGCCTTCGAAAATGTCCTGATAACGCCGGCGGCCTTCGCTCAATTGGCGCTGACGTCGACGTGTGTTCAGCAAGGCGATGAACGGCAGCATGGAAAACGCCAGGCCCAGCAGGCATTTGCCGATGAACGCCGGCAGCAGCTCTTCCAGCACGCGCTGACGGTCGAACAAGCCGCGCAGTTGCCAATCGCTGCCGCTCAGCGCAACGGTCAGCACGCTGTTGGCGACATCATCCTCGGTCAGCGTGCCCGGATTGACCGAGGGCAGCGCTTCGTCGCGGCTGATGATCTGATGATTGATGCGGTTCTCCACCAGCCACAACGGGCGGCGGACGGCCTCGCTTGGCTTGGTCAAGGACGAAAAGAAGGTGGGTGTCAGGCGCAAGACCCAATAGCCTCGGGAACTGCCGCTGGCCTGATGCAACAATAAATGCACCACGGAACCGTCGGTGGCGTTGCTGAAGTAGTGCGCCTGGGCGTGGCTGCGGCGTACCAGTTCACCCGGGTAGTCGCTGTCATCGCTGCCGGGAGCGCTGTCACTGATGACTTTTCCCGAGGGGCTGAGCAACGCCAGGCTGCGCAGATCCGGCAGCGACTGTTGCAGCTTGCGCAGCAGGGCCTGCAGTTCATCGGCGCCTTGCGGTTGTTCGACGATCGGCAACAGGTTGAGGGCGATCTGTGCGTTGAGCGCCATGTTCAGGCTGACCTGCGCGGCCAGATCGGCGGTGTAGTCGATGGTGTACTGACGTTGGTTCTTCTGGGTTTCCCGCAACTGGTCGAGCAACTGCCAGAACAGCAGGGCCAGCAGCAATAATGCGAGTGTCGCCAAGGTGCCCTTCAAGGTCCCGCGCAGGGGAGAGCCGGGCGCTGTGGCCGGCGCGCTGGAAGTCAGAGGCGGAGGGACTTTGGACAAGCTGTCATCCTGCGGTTTGGCTGGACTGGCGCGACGTGCACTATAAGCCGGACGCCCGAAGGGCGGCTAGCATGCCTTGAGTTGTGGCGAAGTGCCAGCCCCTGTCCGTCGGCTGGACTGCCATCTGTCATTAAGGTAGCTTTGTCGGTTACGCGGGAGCGTTCCAGCTCCTAATATCAGGCTTTTTCAGCGCGCTCATATTGAAAGCTCTCAATCGGGCGACGCGCACAGCCTGGCCAGGCATCGCCTGTGCCCTAATCATTCATCAGTCACTGACCCTAGGTTCTCCATGGCTCAATACGTATTCACCATGCATCGGCTGGGCAAAGTTGTTCCGCCGAAGCGGGAAATCCTGAAAAACATTTCTCTGTCCTTCTTCCCTGGCGCCAAGATTGGCGTACTCGGCCTCAACGGTTCGGGTAAGTCCACGCTGCTGAAAATCATGGCTGGCGTCGACACCGAATTCGACGGCGAAGCCCGCCCGATGCCGGAGCTGAACATCGGTTATCTGCCGCAAGAGCCGATCCTGGACCCGACCAAAACCGTGCGTGAAGTGGTCGAGGAAGCGGTCAGCGTGATCAAGAACGCCCAGGCGCGCCTGGACGAGGTCTACGCGGCTTACGCTGAAGAAGACGCCGACTTCGACAAACTGGCTGCCGAACAGGCCAAGCTCGAAGCGATCCTGCAGGCCAGCGACGGTCACAACCTCGATCGTCAACTGGAAGTCGCCGCCGATGCGCTGCGTCTACCGGCCTGGGACGCCAAGGTTGAATTCCTGTCCGGTGGTGAGAAGCGTCGTGTGGCCCTGTGCCGCCTGCTGCTGTCCGCCCCCGACATGCTGCTGCTCGACGAACCGACCAACCACCTGGACGCCGATTCCGTCGCCTGGCTGGAGCACTTCCTGCACGATTTCCCGGGCACCGTTGTCGCGATCACGCACGACCGTTACTTCCTGGACAACGTTGCCGGCTGGATCCTGGAACTTGACCGCGGCGCGGGCATTCCTTACGAGGGCAACTATTCGGGTTGGCTGGAAGCCAAGTCCGATCGTCTGGCTGCCGAATCCAAGCAGCAATCGGCCCACGAAAAAGCCATGAAGGAAGAACTGGAGTGGGTGCGCAAAGGCGCCAAGGCCCGCCAGTCGAAATCCAAGGCTCGTCTGCAACGCTTCGAAGAAATGCAGTCGCAGGAATTCCAGAAGCGCAGCGAAACCAACGAGATCTACATCCCGGCCGGTCCGCGCCTGGGCGACAAGGTCATCGAATTCAAGAACGTCACCAAGGGCTATGGCGACCGCGTGCTGATCGACAACCTGTCGTTCGCCATGCCTAAAGGCGCCATCGTCGGCGTGATCGGCGGTAACGGTGCCGGTAAGTCGACCCTGTTCCGCATGCTGATGGGCAAGGAAACGCCGGATTCGGGCAGCATCGAAGTCGGTGAAACCGTGCAGCTTGCTTGCGTCGACCAGAGCCGTGAAGACCTGGACGGCAGCAAGACCGTGTTCCAGCAGATCTCCGACGGTTCCGACCAGATCCGTATCGGTAACTACGAGATCCCGTCGCGTACCTACGTCGGTCGCTTCAACTTCAAGGGCGGCGATCAGCAGAAGTTCGTCAAGGACCTGTCCGGTGGTGAGCGCGGTCGCTTGCACCTGGCCCTGACCCTGAAGGAGGGCGGCAACGTCCTGCTGCTCGACGAACCATCCAACGACCTCGACGTTGAAACCCTGCGTTCCCTGGAAGAAGCCCTGCTGGACTTCCCGGGCGCCGCCATTGTGATCTCCCACGACCGGTGGTTCCTTGACCGCGTCGCGACTCACATCCTGGCGTACGAAGACGACTCGCAAGCGGTGTTCTTCGAAGGCAACTACACCGAGTACGAAGCCGACCGTAGAAAGCGCCTCGGCGAAGCGGCTGCCCAGCCGCACCGTGTGCGCCACAAGAAACTGGCCTGATTTCGGGTTGGTTGCATAAAGAGCGGAGCCTTCGGGCTCCGTTTTTTTTGCCTGCGTTTTTTCAATGACACCGAGTCGCGCCATTCGCGAGCAAGCCCGCTCCCACAGGGTTTTGTGAAGGGCACAAATCTCAATTCAGCAGAGGATCCCCTGTGGGAGCGGGCTTGCTCGCGAAGGCGGTGTTCCTGATGGTGCATTACTCGAATGGTGAGTCCCTATTCGGGTGCAGAATCAGTCAAAAAAGTAGACTTATTTATATCCTGCGCACCATTTAATTTCATTAATGCGACATTTTGCTCTGTTCTTGTGCACGAGTCGTTTGTTACAGTCCGGCCCAATCTCCTCCAACGACAATAAATTTGCCGAGACTTTTCCATGATCGAATCCGTCGAATCCTTCCTTGCGCGCCTGAAAAAACGCGACCCGGACCAACCCGAATTCCACCAGGCTGTCGAAGAAGTCCTGCGTACCCTGTGGCCGTTTCTTGAAGCCAATTCGCATTACCTGACCTCCGGCATCCTGGAGCGCATCTGCGAGCCGGAGCGGGCGGTGGTGTTTCGCGTATCGTGGGTCGACGATCAGGGCCAGGTCCAGGTCAATCGCGGATTCCGCATCCAGATGAACAGCGCGATCGGCCCGTACAAGGGTGGCCTGCGTTTCCACCCGTCGGTGAACATGGGCGTGCTGAAATTCCTCGCCTTCGAACAGACCTTCAAAAATTCCCTGACTTCGTTGCCCATGGGCGGCGGCAAGGGCGGTTCTGACTTCGACCCCAAAGGCAAAAGCGACGCGGAAGTCATGCGCTTCTGCCAGGCCTTCATGAGCGAGTTGTACCGCCATATTGGTGCCGACGTTGACGTGCCGGCCGGGGACATCGGTGTCGGCGCGCGGGAAATCGGTTTCCTGTTCGGCCAGTACAAGCGCCTGAGCAACCAGTTCACCAGCGTGCTGACCGGCAAAGGACCAAGCTACGGCGGAAGCCTGATTCGCCCGGAAGCCACCGGTTTCGGTTGCGTGTACTTCGCCGAAGAAATGCTCAAGCGCCGCGGCCTGGCCGTGGAAGGTAAACGCGTAGCGATCTCCGGCTCCGGCAACGTCGCGCAATACGCGGCGCGCAAGGTCATGGACCTGGGCGGCAAGGTGATTTCGCTGTCCGACTCCGAGGGTACGTTGTATTGCGAAAGCGGCTTGACCGAGGAGCAATGGCTGGCGGTGTTGGAGCTGAAAAACGTACAGCGCGGGCGCATCCGTGAACTGGCTAGCCGTTTTGGCCTGGAGTTCCGTGCCGGTGAGCTGCCATGGAGCCTGAGCTGCGACATCGCGCTGCCGTGCGCAACGCAAAACGAACTGGATGCCGAAGCTGCTCGCACCTTGCTGCGCAACGGCTGCATCTGCGTGGCCGAAGGCGCGAACATGCCGACGACCCTCGAGGCGGTGGACCTGTTCATCGAAGCCGACATTCTGTTCGCGCCGGGCAAGGCATCCAACGCCGGTGGTGTGGCGGTGAGCGGGCTGGAGATGTCGCAGAACGCCATGCGCCTGGCGTGGACCGGTGGCGAAGTGGACAGCAAGCTGCACGCGATCATGCAGTCGATTCACCACGCTTGCGTGCATTACGGCGAAGAGAATGGCCGGGTGAATTACGTCAAGGGCGCGAACATCGCCGGCTTCGTCAAGGTCGCCGATGCCATGCTGGCCCAAGGCGTCGTTTAGGCAAAGCCTAAGCCGGCTCGATACGGATCACTTCTATCAATTGATCCCCGACGGGGCGCTGCCACAGCACTTCATCGTTGAGTCGTGCACCGAGCAGCGCCCGACCCAGCGGTGAACCCCAGTTGATCAGGCCGTGGGCGGCATCGGCCTGATCCTCGCCCACCAATTGTACCCGGCGTTCGGTGGCGTGTTCATCGGCATAGGTCACCCAACTGCCGATTTGCACTTTCTCGGTCGAAGTTGCGGCGGGTACCACCTGAGCGCTGCTCAGGCGTTGCTTGAAGTAACGCAAATCACGTTCGAGATCCGCCAGGCGCTGCTTGTCGGCCTGCTCGCCTTTTGCCGATTGTTCGGCGTGCAGGGTTTGCAGTTCGGTGACTTTTCCCTGCAACAGGTCCAGGCCTTGCGGCGTGACGTAATTGGGCTGCGCGCTGACCTGCCGTTCGACAGGCTGATCGGCTTGCGCGGCAGCGTTATCTTCATTGACGAAAGCACGGCTCATGGAATTCTCCCGGTATAGGGTTTGGGCCATGGTCGCAGGCATTTGGTTTCACTGGATGTCTGAAAGCGACTTATGGCGAGTGATAGGCCCGGGCGGCGCCCTGATCCTTCTGCTGCTGGCAGGCTTTGTCCCGTTCCTCCAGATGACTGTTGCGCTCATCCCCGCGGTCCTGGATACGCCGCCTATAGAGAAAGTCTAGAAGTGGATTCGTCGGGGGGTTGCGAAAGGTGTGTAGGTATTTCGTCGAAGACCACATAACCCCTGTGGGAGCAGGCTTGCTCGCGAAAGGGTCGTGTCAGCCAACATCAATGTTGAGTGGCATATCGCATTCGCGAGCAAGCCCGCTCCCACAGGGAGTTGCGTTGCATTCGGGTCAGTAGTGATACCACTTCAGCTCCAGCATCACTTCGTTCTCGGCCGTCGCCAAATGGCTGAACTCGCGCTGGGCGCTCAAGCGCAGGCCGAGATTGCGGGATATTTCCCACTGCTGATTCAGGCTCAGGCTACGACGCACTTCACCATTGGTGAAAAAGTCGCCCTTGGCTTCCAGGCTCAAATTGCCCAGCGGGTTTTTCCACAGCACACCACTGTTGAAGCCGGCGGCCGGGGCAATGAACGCGGCGAAGTCGTTGTTGTGCTCGATACGCACGGTGCCCAGGGCAAAGCCAAGCGTGTCGTCGCCCAGTTGCCATGTGCCACCGCCACCGCCGTTGACGTGGCTGACCAGGTTTTGGTCATCGTGTTTGCCCGGCACCCGCTCCAGACCGCCGGTCACTTGCCATGACAGCGGCTGCAGCAGTTCGTTACGCGGGGTCAGGGAGCGAATGGTTGCCAGGTCCAGTTGCTGCACTTGCCATTCATTGCCTTCGTACTGGCGAAGTTTCAATTGCAGGATTTCGATCTGCGCGCCAAGGGGAAAGCTTTCGTTGTTGTCATTGAGGTCGTGATAAGCCATGCGCAAGCCGTACTCGCCAAAGGCTTTATCTCCACGGCTGCCGAGACCGAGTTGCCAGGTGCGGGACTCGTGACCGTCTTCAGGCAGGCCCGGTTGCGGGATATCCAGCTCCGGCGCCGGGTTCTGGTTGATTGCCCGCAGCAGTTCGAAGCTGCGCTGGGCGCGCGCCGGGTCGCGCTCTTGACCGTTGGCGCGGTAACGCTCCAGGCGATAGGCCGCATCGATGATCAGCGCCTGGCGGTCGCGGGGTTGCGCCTTGAAGGCTGGGTCTTGCAATTGTTTCTGATCGGCGCTGACTTTCAGCACCCATTGTTGCTCTTCCGGATTCAACGGCTCGGCGCGACTGAGCAACTCGCGCTCCCGGGACGGACGATACTGGATCGATTCCACCAGCCCGGCCTCTTTCACGGCTTTGACGGTGTCGGTCGGGATGGCGGTGAGCGGGAATTGCTCGGTCAGGCGCAGGCCCGAGCGGGCTACTTGCAGCAGTTCCAGCAAGCGGTATGAGCAGTTTTCGTCGAAGAAGAAATAGTCGAACTTGATCTGCTTCAGCTCCCAGACGTGCTCGACCATGCGCGCGGTTTCCTGCCGGGTCAGGTTCAGGCGGTACTCCCACAGGTCGCGGTTTTCCAGGCTGCGGTATTCCGAGAGTTTTTCCTGGTAGGGCACCATCGCGAACAGGCCGGGATAGCCGCCCATCAGGCCTTTCCAGGCATAGATGATGCTGTTGTCCGAGCCCTCGATGTAGGCGCCGAAGTTGATCGCGTAACTGAGCAGCGAAGTCTTGTCGCTCTTCACTTCGGCCTGGTCGATGCGCAGCAGGGTATGGCCGAACATCGAGGACGGGCTGTTCAGATAGGCCGCCGGGAAGATCATCACCGCGCTATCGGGCGAGACGTCCTTGAACCATTGCTTGAATTCGGCGCAGGCCGGCGTCGGCAGTCCGCTCAGGCCGAGTTGTTCCTTCAGCCAGCGGGTGCGGGCCGGGTAGACGCATTGCGCGTGTTTTTCACCGGCACTGGCCGGGGCGTACAAGGCTTGCACGGTCGCCGCCAGTTCATGGTCCGGATGTTCATTGCCGTCAGCGGCGAGGAAAAATTTCCGGTCGCTGACATAGCTGCGCCAGCCACCGAGCTTGGCGGTTTCGTAATGACCCAGGGATATCCAGAAAGGGTCGTTGGCCAGTTGCTGCAAACGTTGTGGGTCGATCTGAGGCGCGGCGGACAGCGGGGCGCAGACACACAGCGCCAGCCAGGCAAGGCGTTTGAGCATAGATGGCAACTTAAATACTTGAGAAAAAGACCCAAAAAGAGGCAGGTCAAAAAAACAAAACCCGCTTCCCGAAAGAAGCGGGGCGGGTCGAGCTTAAGCTTGAGTCGCGTACTTGGCCAGACGAGGGTCGGCTTTGAGCACGGCCAGGGTGTTGGTATGCACGTCTTCGGCAGTCACGTCAGCCTTGCTGAAGATCTGCTGGAAGTGCTCGTGAGTGACGGCGGCGAAGTGCGCAC
The DNA here is from genome assembly GCF_019956445.1 of Pseudomonas sp. BF-R-19. NCBI lineage: Bacteria > Pseudomonadati > Pseudomonadota > Gammaproteobacteria > Pseudomonadales > Pseudomonadaceae > Pseudomonas > Pseudomonas sp. BF-R-19. The sequence continues at coordinate 35,057 of NZ_JAHBDN010000114.1, read as the reverse complement.
GGTCTTCCGGCGCCACGCCCAGTACCACGGCGTAGGTGGTCAGCGCTTCGCCCTGACCCTTGGCCATGTCTTCGGACAGCTCGTTCATCATGCCATTCATGGCAAACCAGGATTTGCCGCCATAGGTCAGCGACGAATTGGTCGCGCAACCGTTGGTGCCGGAGGTCATGCCGAAGGTTGCGTTGCCGGAGGTGCCGTTGGTGGTGGATGCCAGGAAGTGAGCCGGAGTACCACGCTGGCCTTCGAACAGCATGTTGCCCCAGCCGCAATCCGGGCCGCCTGGCGCCTGAGCCATGGCGTTGATGGATACAGCAGTGAAGAGAGTACCGAGAAGAATCCGTTTCATAGCTTTGTTCTCTTTATGTGCCTACCAATGGACAAGGAGTCTGGCCCGTCTGGTGCCAGTGGGCCGGTCATTAGTCCAGCCGCGCAGTTTGGAGTTTAGGCACGATCACGGGGTTCCGTGATTTTTTGCAAAACATTCATGGGAAACGGCAGCGCAGGCCCGGCCCGCCTGGGGTTGGTCGGTTGTCGATGCTCAGGCCTGCGGCGCTCCTTGCCAGCCGGGCATGGGCGGCGCCAGAATGCTGCCATCTGCCCCGCCTGATTGTTAAGGAAGCCCGATGCCTGATCCTGTTGCTGCCAGCTTGCGTCTAGCGCCCGAAGCGCTGACCCGTCCGTTTTCCGCTGAACAGTTCAGCTTCTCTACCACCAATGATCTGGAGCCCTTTCGCGGTGTGCTTGGCCAGGAACGTGCGGTCGAAGCCTTGCAGTTCGGTGTGGCCATGCCACGCCCCGGTTACAACGTATTCGTCATGGGCGAGCCCGGCACTGGCCGGTTCTCGTTCGTCAAACGCTACCTCAAGGCCGAAGGCAAGCGCCTGCAGACCCCAGCGGACTGGGTCTACGTCAACAATTTCGATGAACCGCGCGAACCACGTGCCCTTGAATTGCCGTCGGGCACTGCCGGTAACTTCATTGGAGATATCAACGGTCTGATCGACAACCTGCTGGCGACCTTTCCGGCAGTCTTCGAGCATCCGTCCTACCAGCAGAAGAAAAGCGCCATTGACCGCGCCTTCAACCAGCGCTACGACAAGGCCCTGGACGTCATCGAGCGTCTGGCACTGGAAAAGGACGTCGCTCTGTACCGCGACGCCAGCAATATCGCCTTCACCCCAATGGGCGACGGCAAGGCCTTGGACGAAGCTGAATTCGCCCAGTTGCCGGAAGCCGAGCGCGAGCGCTTTCACGAGGATATTTCGGTACTGGAGGAGCGCCTGAACGAAGAACTCGCCAGCCTGCCGCAATGGAAGCGTGAGTCGAGCAACCAACTGCGTCATCTGAACGAAGAAACCATCACTCTGGCCTTGCAGCCATTGTTGTCGCCATTGTCGGAGAAGTACGCCGAGAACGCGGCGGTATGCGGTTATCTGCAAGCCATGCAGGTGTACTTGCTCAAGACCGTGGTCGAGCAACTGGTGGACGACAGCAAGATCGACGCTGTCGCCCGCAAGTTGCTGGAAGAACAATACGCGCCGAGCCTGGTGGTTGGTCATTCGGCCAGCGGCGGTGCGCCGGTGGTGTTCGAGCCGCACCCGACCTACGAAAATCTTTTCGGTCGCATTGAATACAGCACCGATCAAGGCGCGCTGTACACCACCTATCGGCAGCTGCGGCCGGGTGCCTTGCACCGGGCCAACGGTGGTTTCCTGATCCTTGAAGCGGACAAAATGCTCAGCGAGCCGTTCGTGTGGGACGCGCTGAAACGCGCCCTGCAATCGCGCAAGCTGAAAATGGAATCGCCGCTGGGTGAACTGGGCCGTCTGGCCACCGTGACCCTGACACCGCAACACATTCCGTTGCAGGTCAAGGTCGTCATCATCGGTGCCCGTCAGCTGTATTACACGCTGCAAGACCTCGATCCGGACTTCCAGGAAATGTTCCGCGTCCTGGTGGATTTCGACGAAGACATCCCGATGGTCGACGAGAGCCTGGAGCAGTTTGCCCAGTTGCTCAAAACCCGTACTTCCGAAGAAGGCATGGCACCGCTGACCGCCGATGCGGTGGCACGCCTGGCGACCTACAGCGCGCGTCTGGCCGAGCACCAGGGGCGCTTGTCGGCGCGTATCGGGGACTTGTTCCAACTGGTCAGCGAGGCGGATTTCATTCGTCACCTGGCAGGCGATGAAATGACCGACGCGGGGCACATCGAGCGTGCGCTCAAGGCCAAGGCCACGCGGACCGGGCGGGTTTCGGCGCGGATTCTCGATGACATGCTGGCCGGGATCATCCTGATCGACACCGCGGGTGCGGCGGTCGGCAAGTGCAACGGCTTGACGGTGCTGGAAGTCGGTGACTCGGCCTTTGGTATACCGGCGCGGATTTCCGCCACGGTGTACCCGGGCGGCAGCGGCATTGTCGACATCGAGCGCGAAGTCAACCTCGGCCAGCCTATCCATTCCAAAGGCGTGATGATCCTTACCGGTTATCTGGGCAGTCGTTACGCCCAGGAGTTTCCGCTGGCGATTTCCGCGAGCATCGCCCTGGAGCAATCCTATGGTTATGTCGATGGCGACAGTGCTTCCCTGGGCGAGGCCTGCACCTTGATCTCGGCCTTGTCGAAAACCCCGCTCAAGCAGTGCTTTGCCATCACCGGTTCGATCAACCAGTTCGGCGAAGTGCAGGCGGTCGGCGGAGTCAACGAGAAGATCGAGGGCTTCTTCCGTCTGTGCGAAGCCCGCGGGTTGACCGGCGAGCAGGGGGCAATCATTCCTCACGCCAACGTTGCCACGCTGATGCTCGACGAGAAGGTGCTGGCGGCGGTACGCGCGGGGCAGTTCCATGTCTACGCGGTCCGTCAGGCCGACGAAGCCTTGAGTTTGCTGGTCGGCGAGCCGGCCGGCGAGCCGGACGAGAATGGCGCGTTCCCTGAAGGCAGCGTGAATGCGCGGGTCGTGGAGCGCCTGCGGGTTATCGCGGAAATGATCAGTGAAGATGATCTGAAGGAAGCCGAGAAGGAGTTGGCGCAAGAGGCGTTGGCGGAAACCAAACCGGCGTGATGCATCGTTGATCTGAAACTGTGCAATCCCTTGTGGGAGCGAGCTTGCTCGCGATAGCGGACTTTCATTCGACCAATATGTTGAATGTTCGACCGCCATCGTCGGAACGCCGCCCGGAGCAAGCTCGCTCCCACAGTTTTTTTGTGGTGAACATCGAAAGCGTCATCGAAATGACGTCAATATTCACGCTGTGACCATTCGGCGCCTTTCGGTCTCGCCTCGGCCTGCAAGGCAGACTTTTCTTCTATTCTCAGCTCAAGGATATCGATAGTAATCACAGGATCGAAACAGCCTTCCCGTGGGGGCTGAATACCGGATCTACCGAGGGTCGCCGCCATGTCGCGCAACCTCTGCCTCACCCGTCAATGCCTGGGCCTTGTGACCCGTATCGAGTGTTCCATCCGTCCATTGGCGGGAGATACGGGCATGTGGACTCTGCTGTTCGCCGCTGGAATGGCCGGTGAACAGCCTTCGGCCATCAAGGCCCAAGGCCCGTTTCACGGTCCATTCGTCGCTGAATCAATCCTCGACACCATCGTTGAAAGCCTGACCTTGCACGGCTACGAGTTGGCCGACGATCCGCAAATCTGGTGCCTGCACCTGCAAGCCCAACTGCGGGAAATCAACGGTGGTCGCTGCCGGAATATGGGCGGCTTCGAGTTTCACCCCGAGCACTGAGTCGCACTATTGATCAAGGCGCGTCATGTCGGCCTTGTCGAGTTTGACCTCGAAACCATATTGCACGGTGTCGAGGTCAGTGCGCTGATAGGTTTCCAGGCGCGTAGGCTGCCCGTAGAAGTAATGCACGGCAAACTGCGCCGGACCTTGTGCGCTCGCGTCATGGCTGACCGATAGAATCTCCTTCAAGTAATTACCGCTGTCGTCCTTGGCGAAAAAGCGCCAGTACTGGGCGGGAAACGCCTTCAGGTCCACCACCAATGCATTGTCTTTGAGCTCAAGGCCTTTGGGCAGTTGACGGGCATCGACGGTTTTTTTGTCGACCGTGGCCAGGAACAGCGGCATCGAGCCCACCGCATAGGCCGGCGTTTGCGGAAACAGATTCAGATCGTAAGTGATGGTGCCGCGCAGGGGGTCGATCTGGTATGCCTCAGGTGGCAGTTCGATCGGCTCGTCGCGTTTGCCAGCAGCGTCTTCGGTAAAGAAACTCACCGGACTTTCACCGGGGTTGAACGAGGTGCCGAGCAGTTCATCGTTAAAGGTGCGCAGATGAGTGAATTCGATTCGCGCAGCGCTGGGGTCGTCGACCGACTGACTGATGTTGACGTTCTTTTTCAGTTGATCCTCACTCAGCGTTGCTCCTTTCAGCCAGCCCACCGCCTGGTCGTCATAGACCACCACGGGCAGGTTCAAGGGCTGGATGGACTTGGCCGTGGTATTGGCATCGAAACGCCGGATCGGAAGGTCGAGGTTCTTTCGGGTGACCGTGACGGCGGAAAAATCCAGCATGCTGACTTCGAGGGTTTCGATCGTCCCGTTGAAGTACACCTTCGAATAATGTCGCGCCTGCTGTTTCTCAAAGTTGCGTTGTTCTTCGTCGAGCTGTTTTTCCAGGGCCTCGCTCCAGCTCTTCTGCTGCTGCATCTTGGCCAGCTGCTGCTGATAGAAGGCAATTTGTACCGAGGTTTCATTGATTGAGCCGGCGCGCGAGATGAATTGCCCGGTGCTGTCCGTGGCCTGGACTATCAGCGGGTTGAGCGGTGCATCACTGACTTCAGGGGCCAGCGGCGCGCTGTTGTTGTATTCGATTTCCGCGTAGTTGTTCGTCAATGTGAGCAGGGTGACGCTCAGGTTGTCATTGGTGCGGGTCTGGCCTACGTCCTTTTTCGTCAGGTCGAAGCTGTAGAGGCGGCGTGGCGCGATGACTTCGACTTTGCCCTGCAGGCTCACCGGTTGTGGTTGCTGCTTTCTGTCGATGTCGAGGCCTTCGATGAAGGGGTAGGCCAAGGTCAGGTCATCGGGGTTGGTCAGGTTGGAGCTCGATGGGCTGAGCTGAATGCCGGGGTCGGTTTCCGACCATTCCGGCTGGAATGGAATCACTCGTTTGTTGCTTAGCGTGACCGACTGCCATTCCAGGCCATGGGGAAACAAAAACGCGGCAGGAGCGCTGAAAGTGAAGGGGAACACTGGCTGCAGATCGGTCAGGTAGTCGGAGCCTGAGTCTTTTTGCAGCACGAACAACCCGTTGATGTAGGTGTCGACCAGAGCCTGCGGGGTCGGGTAGTGCTTGAGCATGGCGAGGGCGTCTTCGCCGTATTCGGTTTCCACTGGTTTACTGTCGAGCTTGAGTTGCGCGCGTTCGAGCAGCAGCAGTGAGCCGCCCAGCTCCGACACGGCATCCTTGAGTTTCGGATCCTGGATGGCGTCCAACGACTTTTCGAACTGCGCGGTTTTTTCTTCGAGGCTGAGCTGGCGTTTTTCATCGCTGGGTGAGCAGCCGCTCAGCAGCAGCGCCAGGCAAATTCCGGCACTCGTCAAAGGCAATCGCACATCCATTTCCAGTCTTCCTGTCCGACATCACTGAGCAGTCAATGATTTGGACACTAGCAGAAAAACTTTGATACACAGGCGCAGGTGGCGGATTTTTCGACGGTTTCTGGCTGCTTCTGGGTATAGACGGGCGGCTGGTATACTCGCCGCCATTTTCAGCCCAACATGTGAGATTCAATGGAACGCTTTATCGAAAATACAATGTACGCCTCGCGCTGGCTGCTGGCGCCGATCTATTTCGGTCTGTCCCTCGGGCTGTTGGCGCTGGCACTGAAATTCTTCCAGGAAGTCTTCCACGTCATCCCGAACGTGTTTTCGATGGCCGAATCGGACTTGATCCTGGTGCTGCTGTCGCTGATCGACATGGCGCTGGTAGGCGGTTTGCTGGTGATGGTGATGATTTCCGGCTACGAGAACTTCGTCTCGCAACTGGACATCGACGACTCCAAGGAAAAGCTCAACTGGCTGGGCACCATGGACTCTTCGTCGCTGAAGATGAAGGTGGCCGCATCGATCGTGGCGATCTCGTCCATTCACCTGCTGCGCATCTTCATGGACGCCAAGAACGTTGATCCTGAACATCTGCAGTGGTACGTGATCATCCACATGACCTTCGTGATCTCGGCATTTGCCATGGGTTACCTGGATAAACTCACCAAGCACTGATCCGGACAAGCTCCCTTGTGGCGAGCAAGCTCGCTCGCCACAACCTCCTGCGATAACAGACAAACGGTCTGGCCAGTGGCTTGTGCTTTGATGCGCCGACGCCTATCCCTGTAAAGAGGCTCGCTATTGCGTGAGGTGCGCTCATGAACCTGCAAGAGTTGAATGCGTATGCCATCGCCGGGAAGGTCGATGAGCTGAACCTGATCTCGATGGAGGGCGGCATCTACCTGCTGGAGGCGCGGATGCATGGCACGGCGTATCCCTTGAGCGATACGCACGGGCACATGATGAGCCTGCGTTCGGTGGAGCATGCCCGTGATGTGCTGCGCTCCTTTCCCAAGTTGCACTTCAACCTCGTGCACACGGTCGTACATGACGAAATGTGCGGGCTGGTAGCCGATGTGGAGGAAAACCTGAAGGTGCCGATCGCCTGACGCCCCTCATCAATGGCATGACATCTGTGCTAGTCTGCTGGCCCTTTTGGTTCCGGGCGCTCCGGGACGCGCTGTGCACGCATGGCAAGTTCCCGAGCCGTCCGCACAGCGGAGCAGTGTCATGTCCGAAGTAAATCTGTCCACCGACGAAACCCGCGTCAGCTACGGTATTGGCCGTCAGCTGGGCGACCAACTGCGCGACAACCCGCCACCGGGCGTAAGCCTGGACGCGATCCTGGCAGGTCTGACCGACGCATTCGCCAGCAAGCCAAGCCGTGTGGGCCAGGAAGAAATGTCCGCCAGCTTCAAAGTCATCCGCGAAATCATGCAGGCCGAAGCTGCTGCCAAGGCTGAAGCGGCTGCTGGCGAAGGCCTGGCCTTCCTGGCTGAAAACGCCAAGCGTGACGGCATCACCACTCTGGCTTCCGGCCTGCAGTTCGAAGTGCTGACCGCTGGCGAAGGCGCCAAGCCATCCCGTGAAGATTCCGTGCGTACTCACTACCACGGCACCCTGATCGACGGCACTGTGTTCGACAGCTCCTATGATCGCGGCCAGCCTGCAGAATTCCCGGTTGGCGGCGTGATCGCCGGCTGGACCGAAGCCCTGCAACTGATGAACGCCGGCAGCAAATGGCGCCTGTACGTGCCGAGCGAACTGGCTTACGGCGCTCAAGGCGTTGGCAGCATCCCGCCGCACAGCGTACTGGTGTTCGACGTCGAGTTGCTCGACGTTCTGTAAGACCCGGCCCGATATGACGTCGGGCTAATGTGGGAGCGAGCTTGCTCGCGATGGCGGTGTGTCAGTCAACGTTTCTGTGACGGAACATCCGCTTTCGCGAGCAAGTCGGATCGCCGCACCGCCGCTCCCACAGTTTTTTATGGTGTTTCATATTTCGATCTTGTGGTGCAGTTCGCTGTGCGGGCGCAACGCCCGGGCATAGCAGAACAGAAACAGATTACGCACCAGTTCCTTGAGCACCACCGGTTCGCTGGAACTCAGGCCATTGAGGTCAAGATCACCCTGGTCCTGCAGTTCGCTCAAGGCTTCCTCTTCCAGCACCGCACAGACTTCCCCGGTTTCCCGATGCAGGATCCTGAGGTAAGGGTGTGGGCGGTCCAGCCAGGCATCGATCAAATAAGTCATGGTTCTCATCTCCACTGAAGGTTTGATGAGAATAATTCTTATTCATCAAATAGCAAGGGTCTATTGGCGGTTTGCGCTTTTTTCCGGGTAAAGATTGCGTCAGGTCAAAACGACTGGCGTTTGGTTATTGCGAGGATTTACTGGGCGAAACGGGGGAGGGTGAGGCGCCATCCCACGCCGGGCGCGGGATGGACAACAGCAGGTTCAGACTTTTCTGACGAACTCGGACTTGAGTTTCATCGGGCCGATGCCGTCGATCTTGCAATCGATGTCGTGATCGCCATCGCACAGGCGGATGTTCTTGACCTTGGTGCCGACCTTGACCACCAAAGACGTACCCTTGACCTTGAGGTCCTTGATCACGGTGATGGTGTCGCCGTCCTGCAGGACGTTGCCGACCGAATCCTTTTTCACTGCGTCATCGGACACAGTTTCGGCTTCACCGCTGGCGGACCATTCGTGGGCGCACTCGGGGCAGATCAGCTGGGCGCCGTCTTCATAGGTGTATTCGGAATTGCATTTTGGGCAGGGTGGCAACGTGCTCACTAAGGCTCCTTGGATTCAGGATCGCTAAAAAGCGCACATTGTATAGGGTTTTAGCAGGGAGGGGGTGCCGCGTGGAAAAACCTGTGGGAGCGGGCTTGCTCGCGAAGACGGAATGACATTCAACATCTCTGTCGACTGTTACGCCGCATTCGCGAGCAAGCCCGCTCCCACAAGGGATATTCGTGGTCAGTGCGTACGCGCGACCGCGAACTCGCTCAGTTCAACCAGTGCATCGCGATATTCGCTGGCAGGCAGCGCTTCGAGGCACTTGATCGCGCGGGCCACATAGTCACGGGCCAGTTGCGCGGTGTAATCCAGCGAGCCCGAGGCTTCCACGGCTTCGCGGATGCTTTCCAGATCTTCGATTCCGCCTTTCTGGATCGCCTTGCGCACCAGGGCGGCCTGTTCCGGCGTACCTTCGCGCATGGTGTAGATCAGCGGCAGGGTCGGCTTGCCTTCGGCCAGATCGTCACCGACGTTCTTGCCCAGGGTTTCGGCGTCGCCTTTGTAGTCGAGCAGGTCGTCGACCAGCTGGAAGGCCACGCCCAGGTGATCACCGAATGTGCGCAGGGCTTCGGCCTGTTCCGGCGAGGCTTCGCACAGGGCTGCAGCACTGTGGGTCGAGGCTTCGAAGAGCATAGCGGTCTTGCCGCGGATGACTTCCATGTAGGTTTCTTCGGTGGTGCTGGCGTCACGAACCTTCGACAGCTGCAACACTTCGCCTTCAGCGATGATGCGCGTGGCTTGCGAAAGGATCTTCATCACTGGCATCGAGCCCAGCTCGACCATCATTTCGAAGGAGCGCGAATACAGGAAATCACCCACCAGCACGCTTGGCGCGTTGCCCCACATGGCGTTGGCGGTCGAGCGGCCACGGCGCATGCCGGACATGTCGACCACATCGTCATGCAGCAGGGTAGCGGTGTGCAAAAACTCGATGGTCGCGGCCAGCAGGCGCAGGTCATCGCCTTCGCGACCCAGGGCCTTGCCACACAGCAGCACCAATAAAGGACGCAGGCGTTTACCGCCGGCCGAGGTGATGTAATCGCCGATTTTCGATACAAGCGGCACGCGCGAAGTCAGCTGCTTCTTGATGATGCCGTCGACGGCGCTAAAATCGTCCGCCACCGCGCGGTAGAAAGCTTGGGGTTGCATCAGCGACAGTCGCTCCAGAAGGGTTGCGCGGCATGCTAGGACCCACGTCCGGGCCTGTCAAGGCGCGATGGACGGCCCCTTGCAAGGCGCTCGTGCCTTGCGTACAATCGCGCACCCTGAACTTCCTGGGCAGCACCTGCCTTACGCAATTGCAAGCGGGCCTCCAGCCCCATGCAGCCATGCCAGCCAATACCTCTTCTTATAAAGAGCTGGGTGAGCAGGATTATCGGAGAAATACCATGTCTTATGCAGTAATCGTTACTGGCGGCAAGCAGTACAAAGTCGCCCCAGGTGAATACCTGAAGATCGAAAAACTGGAAATCGCTACCGGCGAATCCGTTACCTTTGATCGCGTTCTGTTGGTTGCCAACGGTGACGACGTGAATATCGGCGCTCCAGTTGTTGCTGGCGCTACCGTTGTGGCTGAAGTGATCTCCCAAGGTCGTCACGATAAAGTCCGCATCATCAAGTTCCGTCGCCGTAAGCACCACATGAAGCGTATGGGCCACCGCCAGTGGTACACCGAGATCAAAATCACCGGTATTCAGGCTTAATTACAGCCTAATTCCTCACTAGGAGAATTGAACTCATGGCACACAAAAAAGCTGGTGGTAGTACCCGTAACGGTCGCGACTCAGAAGCCAAACGCCTTGGCGTGAAGATGTATGGCGGCCAGGCTATCAAAGCAGGCAACATCATCGTGCGTCAGCGCGGCACCCAATTCCACGCTGGCTACGGCGTTGGCATGGGTAAAGATCACACCCTCTTCGCTAAAGTCGAAGGCGTGATCAAGTTCGAAGTAAAAGGCGCCTTCGGTCGTCGTTACGTGAGCGTAGTCGCAGCTTAATTGCGCGATCGCTGGAAAAGCCCTGTCTCGCGACGGGGCTTTTTCGTTTGTGGGGTGAGTCTCTTGCAAAGCTGTTTGTATGGGCTGTCGGCGTACGATGTAGGTGTCGTGGTTTAGGGTCGCTGCGCTCATTTTTGCAAGAGTCTTATGTCTTGATTGTTTTTCGGCTCGTCCGTATGGCGAGAGGCGTTTGTTATGAAGTTTGTTGATGAAGTATCGATTCGCGTAAAGGCTGGTGACGGCGGCAATGGCGCCATGAGTTTCCGTCGGGAAAAATTTATCGAGAATGGTGGCCCGAACGGCGGTGACGGCGGTGACGGCGGTTCCATCTACATGATGGCCGACGAAAACCTCAACACGCTGGTGGACTACCGTTACACCCGGCACTTCGATGCCGAGCGTGGCTCCAACGGCGGCAGCACCGACTGCACCGGCAAGAAGGGTGAAGACCTGATCCTGCGCGTTCCGGTCGGCACCACGGTGATCGACTCGGCGACTCAGGAAGTCATCGGCGACCTGACCAAGGCCGGTCAGAAATTGATGGTAGTGCAGGGCGGCTGGCACGGTCTGGGCAACACTCGTTTCAAATCCAGTACCAACCGTGCGCCGCGCCAGACCACTCCGGGCAAGCCGGGTGAGCAGCGCGACCTGAAGCTGGAAATGAAAGTGCTGGCTGACGTAGGTCTGCTGGGTTTGCCGAACGCCGGTAAAAGTACCTTTATCCGTTCGGTTTCGGCTGCCAAGCCGAAAGTTGCCGACTACCCGTTCACCACGCTGGTGCCGAACCTGGGTGTGGTCAGCGTCGATCGCTGGAAGAGCTTCGTCATTGCCGATATTCCGGGTTTGATCGAAGGCGCTTCCGAAGGTGCTGGTCTGGGCATTCGCTTCCTCAAGCACTTGGCGCGTACGCGTCTGCTGCTGCATCTCGTGGACATGGCGCCGCTGGATGATGCCAGCGCACCGGATGCCGCTGAAGTGATCGTCAACGAGCTGATCAAGTTCAGCCCGTCCCTGGCGGAGCGTGATCGCTGGCTGGTCCTGAACAAGTGCGACCAGATCCTTGATGAAGAGCACGATGCTCGCGTCAAGGAGATCGTTGATCGCCTGGAATGGACGGGTCCGGTCTACGTGATCTCGGCCATCTCCAAACTCGGTACCGAGCGTCTGTGCCACGACATAATGCGTTACATGGAAGATCGTGCTGATCGCCTGGCCAATGACCCGGCCTACAAGGAAGAGCTGGCCGATCTCGATCAGCGCATCGAAGACGAAGCTCGCGCGCAACTGCAGGCGCTGGATGACAAGCGTGCCCTGCGTCGCAGCGGCGTGAAGTCGGTCCACGACATCGGCGACGATGATTGGGACGAGGAAGATGTGGATGACGAAGACGGTCCGGAAATCATTTACGTGCGTGACTGATTCGTTGCGATAAACTTAAGCGCCGCTCAATCGAGCGGCGTTTTGGTATCTGGAAATCGATTGTTGGTCACGAATAACCACGAATAACGTCACGGGCAGTGCTAGGTCGCGCTGCCCTCAAGCTAAGGTTGAAGATGATGCGGAGCAAGGTGACAGGTGCGCAGCGTTGGGTCGTGAAGATCGGCAGCGCTTTGCTGACGGCGGACGGCAAAGGCCTGGATCGCGCGGCAATGGGTGTCTGGGTTGAGCAGATGGTGGCCTTGCATGAGGCGGGTGTCGAGCTGGTGCTGGTGTCCTCCGGGGCGGTGGCGGCCGGCATGAGCCGTTTGGGCTGGACCTCACGACCCAGTGCGATGCACGAACTTCAGGCTGCCGCCGCAATCGGCCAGATGGGCTTGGTGCAGGCCTGGGAGTCGAGCTTTGCCGAGCATGGCCGGCATACCGCGCAGATTCTCCTGACCCACGATGACCTGTCCGACCGCAAGCGTTACCTGAATGCCCGCAGTACCCTGCGCGCATTGGTCGAGCTCAAAGTCATTCCGGTCATCAACGAAAATGACACCGTAGTCACCGACGAAATCCGTTTTGGCGACAACGACACCCTGGCAGCGCTGGTGGCCAACCTGGTCGAGGCGGATTTGCTGGTGATCCTGACGGATCGCGACGGCATGTTCGATGCCGACCCGCGCAACAATCCGGATGCCCAGCTGATTTACGAGGCGCGCGCCGATGATCCGGCGCTCGACGCGGTGGCGGGCGGCACTGGTGGTGCGCTGGGTCGTGGTGGCATGCAGACCAAATTGCGTGCTGCGCGCCTGGCAGCCCGTTCCGGTGCTCACACCATCATCGTTGGTGGGCGCATCGAGCGTGTGCTGGATCGCCTCAAGGCGGGCGAGCGCATCGGCACCTTGCTGTCGCCGGAGCGCGGCATGCTGGCGGCACGCAAGCAGTGGCTGGCCGGTCATCTGCAAACCCGTGGCACCCTGGTGCTGGATGCTGGTGCGGTGATCGCGTTGTCCCAAGGCAACAAGAGCTTGCTACCGGTAGGCGTCAAATTGGTGCAGGGCAGCTTCCGCCGCGGTGAGATGGTGGTCTGCGTGGCGCCGGACGGTCGTGAGATTGCCCGTGGCCTGGCCAACTACAGTGCGCTGGAAGCGCAAAAAATCATTGGTCAGTCGTCTGAGGCGATTGTCGGTCTGTTGGGTTACATGGCGGAACCGGAACTGGTTCACCGCGATAACCTGATCCTGGTCTGAAGGAATACCTGAATGCGCGTGGCAAAAGGATTGTTGGGATTGCTGCTGGCGATGCCGCTGCTGGCTTCGGCCGAAGAGATTGGCCAGGTGTCGACGGTGTTCAAGTTTGTCGGGCCGAATGACCGGATCGTGGTCGAGGCCTTTGATGACCCCAAGGTCGATGGCGTGACCTGCTATCTGTCGCGCGCCAAGACTGGTGGGGTGAAGGGTGGTCTTGGATTGGCCGAGGATCGTGCTGAGGCGTCTATCGCTTGCCGGCAGGTCGGGCCGATCAGCTTTAGGGGGGAGCTCAAGGATGGTGACGAGGTGTTCAAGGAGCGCACATCCCTGGTGTTCAAGACCATGCAGGTGGTGCGCTTTCTCGACAAGAAGCGCAATACGCTGGTGTATCTGGTGTATAGCGATCGCCTGATCGAGGGCAGTCCGCAGAATGCGGTAACTGCAATTCCGATTTTGCCGTGGGCGCACGCTCAGTAATCTGGCGTAAATCGAACTGTGGGAGCGAGCTTGCTCGCGATGACGGATCAACATTCAGCATCTGTATTGGCTGGATATCCGCTATCGCGAGCAAGCTTGCTCCCACAGTTTTTTTGTGTGCCCATCAAATCGCAGGCAATAAAAAACCGACCCTGAGGTCGGTTTTTTAATGAACGAGTCGCTTAGGCAGCAGCGGCAACGTTCAGGGCCTTGACGTGGCCATTCAGGCGGCTCTTATGACGAGCGGCCTTGTTCTTGTGGATGATGCCTTTATCGGCCATACGGTCGATAACTGGCACAGCCAGAACGTAAGCGGCTTGAGCTTTGGCAGCGTCTTTTGCGTCGATGGCCTTAACTACATTCTTGATGTAGGTACGAACCATGGAACGCAGGCTGGCGTTGTGGCTGCGACGCTTCTCAGCCTGTTTTGCACGTTTTTTGGCGGAAGGTGAGTTGGCCACCGTCGAGCTCCTCGAAAGACTTTTTAGGAAATAGCAAACAAAATAGGCCGCGAATCATGCCGATGAGTTGAGGTCTTGTCAAGGGCGGTTGAGACGTTCCGCTAAGTGGTAGGTGAAGCAAGCTTGGAGATTTCTTTCCAGCGTGCGACCTGTAAACTCGCGAGCTTTGGCTCTGTGCTGTTGCGGCGCGGAGTATCGCATAAGTAGGCGCGTAGTTCGCCTGCTGTTTATCGACAGGCACAAACTCTTTCCATGAATCTGCTCAAATCGTTGGCCGCCGTCAGCTCTATCACGATGCTTTCCCGGATTTTGGGATTTGTTCGGGACACCCTCATCGCGCGCGCATTTGGCGCGGGAATGGCGACCGACGCCTTCTTTATCGCCTTCAAACTGCCCAATCTGCTGCGGCGGATTTTCGCCGAGGGGGCGTTTTCCCAGGCATTCGTGCCGATTCTTGCGGAATACAAAAGCCAGCAGGGTGACGAGGCGACCCGCACATTCATTGCCTACGTCTCGGGCCTGCTGACACTGGTGCTGGCACTGGTCACTGTGTTGGGCATGATCGCCGCGCCGTGGGTCATCTGGGTGACCGCGCCGGGTTTCACTGACACGCCCGAAAAATTCGAACTGACGTCCAGCCTGCTGCGGGTGACCTTTCCCTACATCCTGCTGATTTCCCTGTCGTCGCTGGCCGGCGCGATCCTCAATACCTGGAACCGCTTTTCGGTGCCAGCCTTCGTGCCGACCCTGCTCAATGTCAGCATGATCATATTTGCGGTGTTTCTGACGCCGTACTTCGATCCGCCCGTAATGGCGCTCGGCTGGGCGGTACTGGTCGGCGGCCTGGCGCAGTTGCTCTATCAGCTGCCGCACCTGAAAAAGATCGGCATGCTGGTACTGCCGCGCCTGAACCTGCGCGACACCGGCGTCTGGCGTGTAATGAAGCAAATGCTGCCAGCCATCCTCGGTGTCTCGGTGAGCCAGATTTCGCTGATCATCAACACCATCTTCGCTTCGTTCCTGGTTGCCGGTTCCGTGTCGTGGATGTACTACGCCGACCGTTTGATGGAGCTGCCGTCCGGCGTGTTGGGCGTGGCCCTGGGGACGATTCTGCTGCCGACCCTGGCCAAGACCTACGCCAACAAGGATCGTCACGAGTATTCGCGCATCCTCGACTGGGGCCTGCGCCTGTGCTTCGTATTGGTGCTGCCTTGCTCCCTGGCATTGGGGATTCTGGCTGAGCCGCTGACGGTTTCTTTGTTCCAGTACGGCCAGTTCAATGCGTTTGATGCATCGATGACCCAGCGTGCCCTGATCGCCTACTCGGTCGGGTTGCTCGGAATTATTGTGGTCAAAGTGCTGGCCCCTGGCTTTTATGCGCAACAAAACATCCGTACACCGGTAAAAATTGCGATTTTCACCCTGGTGATCACCCAATTGTTCAACTTGATGCTGATCGGCCCCCTGGCTCACGCGGGCCTGGCCTTGGCGATCAGTGCTGGCGCCTGTCTCAATGCCGGGTTGCTGTTCTATCAACTGCGCAAGCAGCAGATGTACCAGCCGCAGCCGGGCTGGGCGAAGTTCACTTTGAAGTTGCTGGTCGCGGTGGCAGTGATGTCCGCGGTACTGTTGGGTGCGATGCACTTCATGCCGGCCTGGGAACAGGGGCATATGCTCGAACGCTTCTTGCGTCTGGGGGCATTGGTGGCGGCGGGTGTGGTGGCTTATTTCGGCATGTTAGTGTTGATGGGCTTCCGTTTGCGCGACTTCAATCGCAAGGCGCTGGGCTGAGGTTCTGGCCTTGATATACACGGGCGAGCCGGCGGTTTTGTCGGCTCGATCACTTTGGGTTACGGTGTTGCCTGTCGTCGGCCGCCGGGTGTGGTTATAATCGACCACTTTATGAGCAAGAAGCGCGTTATGCAGCTGGTTCGAGGCCTCCACAATCTGCGCCCCCAGCATCGGGGCTGTGTCGCCACTATTGGCAACTTTGACGGTGTGCACCGTGGCCACCAGGCTATCCTGGCGAGGCTGCGTGAGCGCGCGCTCGAGTTGGGCGTGCCCAGTTGCGTGGTGATTTTCGAGCCGCAGCCACGAGAGTTCTTTGCTCCGGAGACCGCGCCGGCCCGTCTGGCCCGCCTGCGGGACAAGCTGCAATTGTTGGCCGCCGAAGGCGTCGACCGTGTTCTGTGCCTGGCGTTCAACCAGCGCCTGAGCAAGCTCAGCGCCAGCGAGTTCGTCGATACCATTCTGGTGGATGGCCTTGGCGTCCAGCACCTGGAGGTCGGGGACGACTTCCGTTTCGGCTGTGATCGCGCGGGAGATTTCGATTTCCTGCAACAGGCCGGTATCGTTCAGGGTTTTACCGTCGAAGCGGCGCAAACCGTCGAGCTGGATGGCATCCGGGTCAGCAGCACACAGGTCCGCAACGCCCTGGCTGCCGCTGATTTCGCCCTGGCCGAACGCCTGCTCGGGCGGCCGTACCGGATTGCCGGTCGCGTATTGCATGGCCAGAAGCTCGCCCGGCAGTTGGGTACGCGCACCGCCAACATACAACTCAAGCGTCGTCGCGTGCCGTTCACCGGGGTTTACCTGGTGAATGTCGAGATCGACGGCAAGACCTGGCCCGGCGTCGCCAACATTGGCGTGCGGCCCACGGTTCAAGGTGATGGCAAAGCCCACCTGGAAGTGCATCTTTTAGATTTTGCCGGCGATCTGTATGACCGGCGTTTAACGGTGGTTTTCCACCACAAGCTGCGTGAAGAGCAGCGTTTCGCCTCTCTGGAGGCGTTGAAAACGGCGATCAACGCGGATGTCGCCGCCGCCCGTGCACTAGCCGCACCTAGCGCCCATCGCTAATGAAGAGCCTTAAATGACCGACTATAAAGCCACGCTAAACCTTCCGGACACCGCCTTCCCAATGAAGGCCGGCCTGCCCCAGCGCGAACCGCAGATTCTGCAGCGCTGGGACAGCATTGGCCTGTACGGAAAGTTGCGCGAGATTGGCAAGGATCGTCCGAAGTTCGTATTGCACGACGGCCCTCCGTACGCCAACGGCTCGATTCACATCGGTCATGCGCTGAACAAGATTCTCAAGGACATGATCATCCGTTCGAAGACCCTGTCGGGCTTCGACGCGCCTTATGTCCCGGGCTGGGACTGCCACGGCCTGCCGATCGAGCACAAAGTCGAAGTGACCCACGGCAAGAACCTGGGCGCGGACAAGACCCGCGAACTGTGCCGGGCCTATGCCACCGAGCAGATCGAAGGGCAGAAGTCCGAGTTCATTCGCCTCGGCGTGCTGGGCGACTTCGCCAATCCGTACAAGACCATGGACTTCAAGAACGAGGCCGGTGAAATCCGGGCCTTGGCGGAAATCGTCAAGGGTGGTTTCGTGTTCAAGGGCCTCAAGCCTGTGAACTGGTGCTTCGACTGCGGTTCGGCCCTGGCCGAAGCGGAAGTCGAGTACGAGAACAAGAAGTCCTCGACCATCGACGTGGCGTTCCCGATTGCCGATGAAGCCAAACTGGCTGCCGCCTTCGGTCTGCCATCGTTGGCCAAGCCAGCCTCGATCGTGATCTGGACCACCACCCCATGGACCATCCCGGCCAACCAGGCGCTGAACGTTCACCCGGAATTCAACTACGCCCTGGTCGACGTCGGCGACAAGCTGCTGGTACTGGCTGAAGAGCTGGTCGAGTCGTGCCTGGCGCGCTACTCGCTGGAAGGTTCGGTCATTGCGACCACCACCGGTAAAGCGCTGGAACTGATCAACTTCCGTCACCCGTTCTACGACCGTCTGTCGCCGGTTTACCTGGCCGACTACGTTGAACTGGGCGCCGGCACCGGTGTGGTTCACTCCGCTCCGGCCTATGGCGTGGACGACTTCGTGACCTGCAAGAAGTACGGCATGGTCAACGATGAAATCCTCAATCCGGTCCAAAGCAACGGCGTGTACGCGACCTCGCTGGAATTCTTCGGCGGTCAGTTCATCTGGAAGGCCAACCCGGCCATCGTCGACAAGCTGACCGAAGTCGGTGCGCTGCTGCACACCACCGTTATTGAACACAGCTACATGCACTGCTGGCGCCACAAGACCCCGCTGATCTATCGCGCCACCGCGCAGTGGTTCATCGGCATGGACAAGCAGCCGACCACCGGCGACACCCTGCGTCAACGCTCGCTCAAGGCCATCGAAGAAACCCAGTTCGTTCCGGCGTGGGGTCAGGCGCGCCTGCACTCGATGATCGCCAACCGTCCTGACTGGTGCATTTCCCGTCAGCGTAACTGGGGCGTGCCGATCCCGTTCTTCCTGAACAAGGAAAGCGGTGAGCTGCACCCACGTACCGTCGAGCTGATGGAAATCGTTGCCAAGCGCGTTGAAGTCGAAGGCATCGAGGCCTGGTTCAAGCTGGACGCCGCCGAGCTGCTGGGCGATGAAGCGCCGCAGTACGACAAGATCAGCGACACCCTGGACGTCTGGTTCGACTCGGGCACCACGCACTGGCACGTCCTGCGCGGTTCGCACCCGATGGGCCACGAAACCGGCCCGCGCGCCGACCTGTACCTGGAAGGCTCGGACCAACACCGTGGCTGGTTCCACTCGTCGCTGCTGACCGGTTGCGCCATCGACAACCACGCGCCGTATCGCGAGCTGCTGACACACGGCTTCACCGTCGATGAGTCCGGCCGCAAGATGTCCAAGTCCCTGGGCAACGTGATTGCGCCACAGAAAGTCAACGACACCCTGGGCGCCGACATCATGCGTCTGTGGGTTGCTTCGACCGACTATTCCGGCGAAATGGCGGTTTCCGAGCAGATCCTGCAACGCAGTGCGGACGCCTATCGGCGTATCCGTAACACCGCGCGCTTCCTGCTTTCGAACCTGACCGGCTTCAACCCGGCCACCGACCTGCTGCCAGCCGAAGAAATGCTGGCTCTGGACCGTTGGGCCGTAGACCGTACTCTGCTGCTGCAACGCGAGTTGCAAGAGCACTACGGCGAATACCGCTTCTGGAACGTCTACTCCAAGATCCACAACTTCTGCGTGCAGGAGCTGGGCGGTTTCTATCTCGACATCATCAAGGACCGTCAGTACACCACTGGCGCCGACAGCAAGGCCCGCCGTTCGTGCCAGACCGCGCTGTTCCACATCTCCGAGGCGTTGGTGCGCTGGATCGCGCCGATCCTGGCGTTCACCGCCGACGAACTGTGGCAGTACCTGCCGGGCGAGCGTAACGAGTCCGTCATGCTCAACACCTGGTACAAAGGCCTGAGCGAATTGCCGCAAGGTTTCGAGCTGGATCGCGCTTACTGGGACCGGATCATGGCGGTCAAGGTCGCGGTCAACAAGGAAATGGAAATCCAGCGTGCAGCCAAGGCTGTCGGTGGCAACCTGCAGGCCGAAGTGACGCTGTTCGCCGAAGACGCACTGACCGCCGACCTGGCCAAGCTGAGCAACGAACTGCGCTTCGTGCTGATCACTTCGACCGCCAGTGTTGCGCCATTGGTGCAGGCACCGGCCGATGCCGTGGTCACCGAAGTCAGCGGCTTGAAGCTGAAGATCGTCAAGTCGAGCCACGCCAAGTGCGCCCGTTGCTGGCACTGCCGTGAAGACGTCGGCGTGAACCCGGAGCATCCGGAAATCTGCGGTCGTTGCGTGGATAACATCAGCGGCGCTGGCGAGGTCCGCCACTATGCCTAATGCCGTTGGCCGTTTCGGACGGCTGAGCTGGCTCTGGTTGAGTTTGCTGGTACTGGTCATCGACCAGGCCAGCAAGTTCTACTTCGAAGGCAAGCTCGAGATGTACCAGCAGATCGTAATCATCCCCGATTACTTTAGCTGGACCCTGGCCTACAACACTGGCGCGGCGTTCAGCTTCCTGGCTGACAGCTCCGGCTGGCAGCGCTGGCTGTTCGCGTTGATCGCTGTCGTGGTCAGTGCGGTGCTGGTGGTGTGGCTCAAGCGTCTGGGGCGCAACGAAACCTGGCTGGCGGTTGCGCTGGCACTGGTGCTCGGCGGTGCGCTGGGCAATCTGTATGACCGCATTGCCCTGGGCCATGTGATCGATTTCATTCTGGTGCATTGGCAGAACCGTTGGTATTTCCCGGCGTTCAACTTTGCCGACAGTGCGATCACTGTAGGCGCTGTCATGCTGGCACTGGATATGTTCAAAAGTAAAAAGACCGGAGAAACCGTTCATGACTGATCAGGTATTGGCTGAGCAACGCATTGGCCAGAACACGGAGGTCACCTTGCATTTCGCATTGCGCCTGGAGAACGGCGACACGGTGGACAGCACCTTCGATAAAGCCCCGGCGACCTTCAAGGTCGGTGACGGCAACCTGTTGCCAGGTTTCGAAGCGGCCCTGTTCGGTTTCAAGGCCGGTGACAAGCGTACGCTGAGCATCGAGCCGGAAAACGCTTTCGGCCAGTCCAACCCGCAAAACTTGCAGATCATCCCGCGTTCCCAGTTCCAGGACATGGAACTGTCACCCGGCTTGCTGGTGATCTTCAACGATGCGGCCAATACTGAATTGCCGGGCGTGGTGAAAGAGTTCGATGACGCGCAAGTGACCGTCGACTTCAACCACCCGCTGGCGGGCAAGACGTTGACCTTTGACGTGGAAATCATTTCCGTCAAAGCACTGTAACTGACCGAGCACGGTCAAAATGTGGGAGCGGGCTTGCTCGCGAAAGCGGTGTGTCAGTCAGCAAGAATGTTGGATGTGATGACGCCTTCGCGAGCAAGTCCGCTCCCACACTAGTTTTTCTCTGTTTTCGATATTTCTTGCGCGCAAGACACGAGGCACAGCATGCAAATCAAACTCGCCAACCCCCGTGGCTTCTGTGCCGGTGTGGACCGGGCGATCGAAATCGTCAACCGCGCCCTGGAAGTCTTTGGGCCGCCGATCTACGTGCGCCACGAAGTGGTCCACAACAAATTTGTCGTCGAAGACCTGCGCTCCCGTGGTGCGATTTTCGTCGAAGAGCTGGATCAGGTGCCGGACGACGTCATCGTGATCTTCAGTGCCCACGGCGTTTCCCAGGCCGTGCGCAGCGAAGCGGCTGGTCGTGGGCTGAAAGTGTTCGACGCCACGTGCCCGCTGGTGACCAAAGTCCACATCGAAGTGGCGCGTTACAGCCGTGACGGCCGAGAGTGCATTCTCATCGGCCACGCCGGTCACCCGGAAGTCGAAGGCACCATGGGCCAGTACGATGCCAGCAGTGGTGGCGCGATCTACCTGGTCGAAGACGAGAAAGATGTCGCGGCGTTGCAGGTAAGGAACCCTGAAAAGCTCGCCTTCGTGACCCAGACCACCTTGTCGATGGACGATACCAGCCGTGTTATCGACGCTCTGCGTTCGCGCTTTCCGGCCATCGGTGGACCGCGCAAGGACGACATTTGCTACGCCACGCAAAACCGTCAGGACGCGGTCAAGCAACTGGCCGACGAGTGCGACGTGGTGCTGGTGGTCGGCAGCCCGAACAGCTCCAACTCCAATCGCTTGCGCGAATTGGCAGAACGCATGTCCACGCCGGCCTACCTGATCGACGGTGCCGAAGACCTGCAAAAGAGCTGGTTCGACGGCGTCGAGCGTATCGGCATCACCGCTGGCGCATCCGCCCCGGAAGTCCTGGTGCGCGGCGTGATCCAGCAGTTGCAGGCCTGGGGTGCCACCGGTGCCGATGAACTGGCCGGTCGCGAGGAGAACATCACGTTCTCGATGCCTAAAGAACTGCGCGTTCGCTCGTTGCTCTGAGCTTATTCCTTTTTTCGCATAACGGATGCTCAGCCTTGTCGCTACGCAGGCTGACGCGACCGGTCCGGGCCAACACCACTTGATGTTGGCTTACCGGTTCGCGAACAGCGCAAATGTGTAATGTCCCTCCAAACAGTGGCTCGCCCTGACCTCTGAAGCGTATTGAGCTTTCGACCGTACTGTTCCCCACAATCGACATGCGTGCGCCGCTCTGGCGTTCGGCCAGCAGTGGATTGTCGCTGTCCATATCCCCTTTGCCGCTGATATCCAGAATGATCCGCCAGCCTTGGCTCCAGTCGCCATTGATGCCGTGAATCACCACGGCCTGGTTGCGGACGATGGCTTCGCTCCGGGCGGTGCGAATGCCACTGGAAAGAGCCTGTGCCGCTTGCTGTCTTTGGTTCGATTCGATCAGCGTTGCGAACGCCGGACTGACCAGATGCAGAACAATTCCTGTAATTGCCAGTCCCATGAGCAGTTCGATCAGGCTGAAGCCTTGTTGCCGCATGACATTTCCCTCCGTGGCGTGCTGTGGCTCGCGCAATCCCTGCACGAGAAATGGCAACGCAAACACACCGCATCGCTCGAATGTTGTGCCGCGCAAGAGCAGGTATAGCCGAAGGAAACAGAAGGCCCCGATGGATCATTCTACAAAAGGTTTCACGCTGATCGAGTTGCTGGTCGCGCTCGCGATCCTTCTGATTCTGTTGACTCTGGCTGTCCCGGCGTTTATCCGCTCGACACAAACTACGAGGGCTGATACTGAAATCGCTGATCTGCGACGAGCCCTGAATTTTGCCCGGCTCGAAGCCATCGATCGGGGCAATACCACACGGTTGCGCCCGACGGCCGGTGGGGATGTCTGGAGTGGGGAGCTGGCGGTTTACGACGGTACTGGCGCTTTGGTCAATGTATTACGGGTTGTTCCGCCGATGAGCAGCGGCGCAACTCTGACGCTAACCTCTGGCGTCACGGCCATCGATTTCAACAGCCTGGGCGGATTGTCATCACCGTCCACAGAGGTGCTGATCAGCTATGGGCGGGGAGCACAAAGCAGGACGCTGACAGTGTGTTTGAACGGACGAATTCTATTGGGTGGAAGTTGCGGATGAGGGCATGGAGCAAACGTACGCAGGAAGGTATGACGCTGGTCGAAGTCCTGGTGGCATTAGTCATTCTGGGAGTGGGCCTGTTGGGGGCGGCGGCGTTTCAGCTCAATGCGCTGAAGTACACGGACAGCGCGCGCATGATCAGTCAGGCCAGCTTTATCGCCTACGACATGATGGACCGCATTCGCGCCAACGCCGCTGCGGACTACACCATTGCGCCGCCGGCTTCAGGCAACCCGGACGTTACCCGGGATCAGGACCTGTTTGACTTCAACGCCAATATTGTCAGTTCACTCGGCGCCACCGCGACGGGCAGTGTCAGCGTCAATCAGCAGGTGTACACCATCACAATTACCTGGGACGACTCACGGGCTGCGAAGGCTGCCGACTCTCGGCGCAGTTTCGTCCTGAGCAGTCGCGCGGCCATTGATCCGGTGGTGATCCCGTGAGTCGCCGCAGCAGGGGGTTCAGCCTGGTCGAGTTGCTGATCGCCCTGGCATTGAGCCTGATTGTGGTGCTGGGCGTGGTGCAGGTTTTCATTGCGGCCAAGAACACTTATCTCAGCCAGAATGCCGCCGCGAACATGCAGGAGGACGCACGTTTCGTGTTGAGCAAAATGATTCAGGAAGTCCGCATGGTCGGGATGTTCGGTTGTCTGGAAACGATCACCGATTCAAGTGAGCAAGGTGATTTCCATGCCAGTCAGCTAACGCCGATTCGTTGGGACAATGGCGGCCGCAGATTGACGCTGGTTACGGCGGATGTCGGCGGTAATGGCGGCAAGCCAGACTGGACCGTGCTTTCCGATTGTCGAACCAGTTCGACGGCCTACAGTGAAGGTCGGACGTCAGTGGCGGGGCAACTGGCCTTTCCGATCCGGCGGCTGATTTACAGCTTCAGCAACAACCAACTGCTTATGAAGAGCGGGGCCGCAGCACCCCAGGTCTTGGTGGACAACGTAAGCGCTTTCGAAGTGAGCTTCGGCCTGGCCAGCACGGCCACTGATCTGGCTGCTTCGCGCTACAGCAGCAACCCCACGGATCCCGCGCTGATTCGAAGCGTTCGCCTGAGCCTGACCCTCAGCGATCCGAACCACCGGGTGAGCGATCAAACCTTCAATGTGGTTGCCGCTCTGCGCAACCGCTTGCCATGAGGGAGTGCCAATGAATCGTTCTCCCATGATGTATTACACCCAACGCGGCATGGCACTGTTGGTCAGTCTGGTGTTCTTGCTCTTGCTGACGTTGATTGGTCTTTCATCGATGCAGAGCGCCACCTTGCAGGAAAAAATGGCCGGTAGCGTCGCCTTGCGCAACCAGTCGTTCCAGAGTGCCGAAGCCGCATTACGGGTGGGCGAGGGTGCAGTGCAACGGGACAGTTATGCGCTACCTGTTTGCAGCGGCATCGTGCAATGTGCACCACCGTCCGAGTCTTCGACTATTACCGCTGCCGGTTTCAACGCCTCTTCCGGAGTGACCTGGATTGCATCGGGCAAGGGCTTTTATAGCGTGCAAAACATCGGTGTCAGCCAAAATGCGGTGAATGTGCCAATCAATACCCCGGCGACGTTGTATCGGGTAACGGCAGTCGGCATCGCGGGTCATTCGCGCAGTGTGGTGGAGAGCATCTATGCGAAGTACTGAGCGACCTGTCAGGTTATGGTCACAACTGTTCGGTGTCGTCGTCGCGGTGAACCTGTCGGTGTTGGCACACGCTGCCACATCAGCGGATTCGCCCGCGCTGAACCGGCCAACCTGTCTGGCCAATGGCAACTGGTACGGTTTTTACCAAGGTAATCAGGGGTTGAAGGCCGTCTGCCTGAAGCTGCCCGAGGCGATCAGCGTTAAGATGCTCGACAGCAACGCCGATGGAGTGGTCGACAACAGCGACACGCTGTCCGATGGCGTGATCTTTATCGGAGAACATTCGACCCAGGACGCCAGCGACAATGGCGGGGTCGTGAACGATTCCACTGGCGACGGTACTGCGGGGATGGAAAAATCCGGCGGCAGCCGTCGCATCATGTGGCGACAAATACAGTGAGTGAGAATTGATGCATGCGTAGTTCCAACCGCGGTTTTACCCTGATCGAAATCATGATCGTGATTGCGATCATCGGTATTGTCATGACCATTGCTGCCCCGAGTCTCACCGAATACATGAACAAGGGCCGTCGCGCAGAAGTGGCCGGTCTGCTCTCGGAGCAGGCGCAACTACTGGAGCGCTTCTACTCGCAGAAAAATGCCTATACCGATGCGACGGGCCTCAGTGCCGGCAATGATTACTACAGCATCACTCCGAGCCTGACCGACCAGACCTTTCTGCTGACGGCGGTGCGCAAGGCTGACTCGAGCATGGCCACTGACAAGTGCGGTGATCTGACCATCACCAACACCGGTGTGCTCGGTATGGTCAACGCGAAATCCGGCCTGACCAGCAAAGACTGCTGGGGGCGCTGAGTTTCTTTTTCCGGTGCCTATTGCACCTTCTGTCTATTTAACGATTGGATCAGAACATGACCAGGCAACAGCAAGTGGTGATTGTTGGCGGTGGGGTGATTGGATTGCTGACGGCCTTCAATCTCGCCTCCGAAGTGCAAGGCGTTGTGCTGCTGGATCGCTCGAGTGTCGGCCAGGAATCGTCCTGGGCCGGTGGTGGCATCGTTTCGCCGCTTTACCCATGGCGCTACAGCCCGGCGGTCACCGCGTTGGCTCACTGGTCCCAGGACTTTTATCCACAACTGGGCGAGCGCTTGTTTGCCGCCACTGGCGTTGATCCTGAAGTGCACACCACCGGTTTGTACTGGCTGGATCTGGATGACGAGGCTGAAGCGCTGGCATGGGCCGCCCGGGAAAATCGTCCGCTTAGCGCGGTGGATATTTCGGCGGCACACGACGCCGTGCCGGTGCTGGGCAGTGGGTTTTCCCGGGCGATCTACATGGCCGACGTCGCCAACGTGCGCAATCCGCGTCTGGTGAAGTCGCTCAAGGCCGCGTTGCTGGCGCTTCCGAACGTGACGATCCATGAGCAGTGCGAAGTCAGTGGATTTGTTCGTGATGGCAACAAAGTGGTCGGCGTACAGACCTCCACTGGTACTGTCCTGGGCGATCAAGTTGTCCTGACGGCGGGGGCCTGGAGCGGTGATTTGCTCAAGCGTCTTGATCTGACGCTGCCGGTCGAGCCGGTGAAAGGGCAGATGATTCTCTACAAGTGTGCGGCGGATTTCCTGCCGAGCATGGTCCTGGCCAAGGGCCGTTATGCGATTCCCCGGCGTGACGGGCACATACTGATCGGCAGTACGCTGGAACATGAAGGCTTTGACAAGACGCCGACCGGGTCGGCACTGGAAAGCCTGAAGGCGTCTGCGGTGGAATTGATCCCGGCGCTGGCCGATGCCGAAGTGGTGGGGCATTGGGCGGGATTACGCCCGGGATCACCCGAGGGCATTCCTTATATCGGCCCGGTGCCGGGGTTTGACGGGCTCTGGCTCAACTGCGGGCACTACCGTAACGGGCTGGTGCTGGCGCCGGCGTCATGCCAGCTGTTTGCCGATGTGATGCTGGGCCGGGCGCCGATTATCGATCCGGCGCCTTATGCGCCTGCCGGGCGGCTATGACTGCTGGACAGTTGTTGTTTGTCAGATCGCCATCGTCGGATCGCCGCCCGGATCAAGCTCGCTCCCACAATGGTTCTGAGGTGTTCGCAGTTGTTGTGTTCACCAATGACCCTGTGGGCGCGAGCTTGCTCGCGATGGGGGCCTCAATCCAATCCCAATTTCTTGAGCCGGTAACGCATCGACCTGAATGACAGGTTCAACCGCTGAGCCGCCGCCGTACGGTTCCAGCGGGTTTCCTCCAGGGCCTGGAGCAGCAGTTGGCGTTCGACGTTTTCCAGGTAGGTTTCCAGATTGTCGATCCGGGTCAGGTCCGGCACGCCACCCTCAGCCCCACAGTTGCCTTCAGCCAGGCGCAGGTCGCCGGCTTCGATCTGTTTGTTCTCACACAAGGTGTGCGCCCGTTCGAGCATGTTTTCCAGTTCCCGCACATTGCCCGGGAAGCGATAGCTTTTCAGCGCATCGAGGGCTTGGGGGTGGAGTCTCGCGGCAGGTTGACCGGTATCGGCGGCCAGGCGCTTGAGTATGTGGCTGGCTAGCATTTCGATGTCATCACGACGCTCGCGCAAGGGCGGCACCGGGAGTTCGATCACGTTCAAACGGTAGTAAAGATCATGACGAAATCGCCCGGCGGCAACTTCGGCGCCAAGGTCCTTGTGCGTGGCGCAGAGAATGCGCACATCCACTGCCACTTCCTGCTGCCCGCCGACGCTGCGTACGGCTTTTTCCTGAATCGCGCGCAGCAGTTTGACTTGCATGGTCAGCGGCAGGTCAGCCACTTCGTCGAGGAGCAGGGTGCCGCCGTGTGCTGTCTGGAACAGGCCGGATTTGTCTTCGATGGCGCCGCTGAAACTGCCTTTGCGATGGCCGAAAAACTCGCTCTCCAACAGCTCCGAAGGGATCGCCGCGCAGTTGATCGCAATGAACGGCTGATTGACGCGGGGGCTTTGATCATGGATCAGGCGCGCGACCAATTCCTTGCCGCTGCCGGATTCTCCGCTGATGTATACCGTTGCATGGCTACTGGCCAGTTTGGTGATGTGTTTGCGCAGGTTGCGCATGGGCAATGAGTCGCCCAGCAAGCATCGATCGATGCCGACCCCGCGGGCAGGAACCAGCAGGGCGCTGGTGACCAGTTCACGCAGGCGCGTAAGGTCCACCGGTTTGGTCAGGAAGTCGAATGCCCCGGCCTTGAGCACATTGATTGCGGTTTCGAGGCTGGCATAGGCGGTGATCATCGCCACCTGGACCTGGGGGTGGCGTTGCTGGATGTGCTGCACCAGCTCCAGGCCGGTACCGTCCGACAACTGCATGTCAGTCAGGCATAGATCGAAGGTTTCGCGTTTCAGCAGGGATTGCGCTTCGCCGACGTTGCGGGCGTTGAACGTCTCCAGCTTCATCCTTCCCAGGGTGATTTCCAGGAGTTCGCGAATGTCCGGCTCGTCATCGACGATCAAGACTTTTTGTCGGGGTCTCGTGTTCAACGTGGGGTTCGTCCGTGAGCATAGGTCATGCAAAAGCAGCCGCTTTCCTGGCGTGCCTTGAAGTCTAGGCGGGACAGAATGCTTTCGCCCGGCTGGCCGGACAGATAAAGCCCCAGGCCTTTGATATGGCGGGCTGGGGCTTCATTATCGAGTATTTCCAGTGATTTCAGGTCGAGCCGTAGCGGCGACATTTGCTCGCGGCGCAGCAGGTGCAGGACGTTTTCGATTACCCGGTTCATTCGCAGAGAGTGATCTTGAATAATCTGCGTCAGACGTCGATCGATGCCTTTCAGTTCCTTGGGCGCGCGCGATAGTTCTCAATCGGCCGCCATTTCGGGTGAGGTGTCAGCGGCCTTTGGAACCTTTGTCTTGCTCGAGATGAGCCTGGCTGCAATACCATTGCTGGTCGAGGCTCAGTGCGCGGTCACGGGGCAGGTGAACGCCGCAATGGGCGCAACGGACCATTGGCGCCGCTTCCCGTTCGGCAGGGGGCTTGGGGGTGGAGGCCTGCCCCTTGAATTTGCGCCAGAACCATACTGCAGCGGCAATCAGGGCAATCCAGAACAATAAACGAAGCATGGTGAGCTGCTTTTTGATTGATGAAGCGGCAGTTTAGCCAAGGACCAGACAGGCGCACAGTGTAATAAAGCGCTGAAATAAAAAAGGGAGACTCGAAAGTCTCCCTTTTTGCACAACCTAAGGTGTCAGTCGAACACGCCGAAGGTCATGTAGCTGAACCACGAACGGTCGCTGTCGTTGCCTTGCGCTTCGTGATTTTCTTCTTCGAGCGCTTCGCCATTGTCGTCTTTAGGCTTGAGCTCGCTCGGGATTGCGTCCTTGGCGTCCTGGAACTGCTTCTGCACGTCCTGGTTGGCGCGGGTTTCGCCCGGTGGCAGCGGCGGACGGGACTCGATCAGGCCCAGGGTCGTCTTGCTCAGCCACGAACGGTTGTCGGCTTCGGCCACGGTCGGTACGAACTGACCGTCTACCAGCGTCGGGTGGTTCGGGTAGTTGAGCTTCAGGGTTTCCAGGCTGGTGGCAGCCAGTTCGTCCAGGTGCAGGCGCTGGTAGGCCTCGGTCATCACCGCCAGGCCGTCGCCGACCGAAGGAGTTTCCTGGAAGTTTTCCACCACGTAACGACCGCGGTTCGCGGCGGCGACATAGGCCTGACGGGTCAGGTAGTAGTCGGCCACGTGAATTTCGTAGGCCGCCAGCAGGTTGCGCAGATAGATCATGCGCTGCTTGGCGTCTGGCGCGTAGCGGCTGTTCGGGAAGCGGCTGGTCAGCTGGGCGAACTCGTTATAGGAGTCGCGGGCGGCGCCCGGGTCACGCTTGGTCATGTCCAGCGGCAGGAAACGCGCCAGCAGGCCGACGTCCTGGTCGAAAGAAGTCAGGCCCTTGAGGTAGTAGGCATAATCGACGTTCGGATGCTGTGGGTGCAGACGAATGAAGCGTTCCGCAGCGGACTTGGCCGCTTCTGGCTCGGTGTTCTTGTAGTTGGCGTAGATGAGTTCGAGTTGCGCCTGATCGGCATAGCGACCGAACGGATAACGCGATTCCAGAGCCTTCAGCTTGGTGATGGCACTGGTGTAGCTACTGTTGTCCAGGTCATTTTGAGCCTGTTGGTACAGCTCGACTTCACTGAGGTTTTCGTCTACGACTTCCTTCGATGAGCAAGCAGCGGTCAATGCGAGGATGGCGATCAGCAGCAGGTGTTTCACTTGCATGGCGGCTTGCGTCCCTATGACGGCCGCTGTCTTGGGCGTGGCCGTCCTGTTATGATGAGCGCCCCGTTGAATAGCCTCGGGGCAAAAGACGCCGTATTTAACCACAAGCGCGCAGCCGAAACCAAAGGCTGTGCCGACGCCTAGTCTGAGCATGTCCGATAAAATTGAACTTCGCGCAGAGGTGCCGTCCGAATTGGGCGGCCAACGCCTCGATCAAGTCGCCGCACAATTATTCGCTGAGCACTCGCGCTCGCGCCTTTCCGCCTGGATCAAAGACGGCCGCCTGACTGTGGATGGGGCGGTTATCCGCCCGCGAGACATCGTCCACGGCGGCGCCATCCTTGAGCTGACTGCCGAGCAGGAAGCTCAGGGCGAATGGGTCGCTCAAGACATTGCCCTGGATATCGTCTACGAAGACGACGATATCCTGGTGATCAACAAGCCTGCGGGCCTGGTGGTGCACCCGGCTGCCGGTCACGCCGACGGCACCTTGCTCAACGCCTTGCTGCACCACGTGCCGGACATCATCAATGTGCCCCGCGCCGGTATCGTGCATCGCCTGGACAAGGACACCACCGGTCTGATGGTGGTGGCCAAGACCATTCAAGCGCAGACGCAGCTGGTTACACAGTTGCAGAGCCGCAGCGTCAGCCGGATCTACGAGTGCATCGTGATCGGTGTGGTGACAGCCGGAGGCAAGATCAACGCGCCGATCGGTCGTCACGGCCAGCAACGCCAGCGCATGGCCGTGATGGAAGGTGGCAAGCAAGCCGTCAGCCATTACCGCGTGCTCGAGCGCTTCCGCTCCCACACTCACGTGCGGGTGAAGCTGGAAACCGGTCGTACGCACCAGATTCGCGTGCACATGGCGCACATCAACTACCCGTTGGTCGGAGATCCTGCCTACGGCGGTCGTTTCCGTATTCCGCCGGCCGCCAACCCGACCATGGTCGAGTCGCTGAAAAACTTCCCGCGTCAGGCGCTGCATGCGCGTTTCCTGGAACTGGATCATCCGACCACCGGTCAGCGCATGAGCTGGGAATCGCCGTTGCCGGAAGATTTCGTCTGGCTGCTGACCCTGCTCAAGCAAGACCGTGAGGCGTTCATCGGATGAGTGACTGGCTGATTCCTGACTGGCCCGCGCCGGCCGGGGTCAAAGCCTGCGTGACCACCCGTGCGGGCGGCGTCAGTGTGGCGCCGTTCGACAGCCTCAACCTCGGCGATCATGTCGATGACAGCCCGGAAGCTGTTGCCGAGAATCGCCGGCGTCTGACCGATCATTTCTCGATTCAACCGGCCTGGCTGCAGCAGGTCCACGGCATTGTCGTGGCCCATGCCGATCCTGGCCGGGTGGATACAGCTGATGCCAGTTGGACATCAACGCCGGGCGTCGCCTGCGCGGCGATGACCGCCGATTGCCTGCCGGCATTGTTTTGCGACCGTGCAGGCACTCGCGTAGCGGCGGCCCATGCCGGTTGGCGCGGGTTGGCTGCTGGCGTGCTGGAAGCCACCCTCGACAGTCTGGCTGTGCCACCTGCCGAAGTATTGGTCTGGCTCGGCCCGGCCATCGGTCCGCAAGCCTTTGAAGTCGGCCCTGAAGTGCGCGAAACCTTTGTGCAGCAGTTGCCGCAAGCGGCAGGAGCCTTTGTAATGAGCCAAAACCCCGGCAAGTTCATGGCCGACATCTATATGCTGGCTCGCTTGCGTCTGGCAGCTCGTGGTGTAACGGCTGTCTATGGTGGTGGTTTCTGTACCGTAACCGACCCTCGCTTCTTTTCTTATCGCCGTGCGTCCCGCACCGGTCGATTCGCCTCGCTGATCTGGCTCGCCCGCTAAGCTTCCCTGACCTGCATCAACGTCCCGACGCTTGAATCTCCCAGAATCGACCACATCTATTGTGGTATCTGGCAGGTTTCTTCATTCAGGATGTTTTATAGGTCCGGCCTGCTCAAAAGGAAGGTGACCCATGCGTATAGACCGTTTAACCAGCAAATTGCAGTTAGCGTTGTCCGATGCCCAATCCCTGGCAGTCGGTCACGATCATCCGGCCATCGAGCCGGCGCACTTGATGCAAGCCTTGCTCGAACAGCAGGGCGGCTCGATCAAGCCCCTGCTGATGCAGGTGGGCTTCGACGTCAACAGCCTGCGCAAAGAGCTGACCAAAGAGCTCGACCAGCTACCGAAAATCCAGAACCCGACCGGCGACGTGAACATGTCGCAGGATCTGGCGCGCCTGCTCAACCAGGCCGACCGTCTGGCCCAGCAAAAGGGCGACCAGTTCATCTCCAGCGAACTGGTGCTGCTCGCTGCGATGGACGAGAACAGCAAGCTCGGCAAACTGTTACTTGGCCAGGGCGTGAGCAAGAAAGCCCTGGAAAATGCGATCAACAACCTTCGCGGTGGCGAAGCCGTCAACGACCCTAACCACGAAGAAGCGCGACAGGCGCTGGATAAATACACCGTCGACCTGACCAAGCGCGCCGAAGAAGGCAAGCTCGATCCGGTGATCGGCCGTGACGATGAAATTCGCCGGACCATCCAGGTGCTGCAACGTCGGACCAAGAACAATCCGGTGCTGATCGGTGAGCCTGGCGTGGGTAAAACCGCCATCGCCGAAGGCCTGGCCCAGCGCATCATCAATGGCGAAGTGCCGGATGGCCTCAAGGGCAAGCGCCTGTTGTCCCTGGACATGGGGGCGCTGATCGCCGGTGCCAAGTATCGCGGTGAGTTTGAAGAACGGCTCAAGGCATTGCTCAATGAACTGTCGAAGCAGGAAGGGCAGATCATCCTGTTCATCGACGAATTGCACACCATGGTAGGCGCCGGTAAGGGCGAAGGCTCGATGGATGCGGGCAACATGCTCAAGCCGGCCCTGGCCCGCGGTGAGCTGCACTGTGTCGGTGCGACCACGCTCAACGAGTACCGCCAATATATAGAGAAGGACGCCGCCCTCGAGCGACGTTTCCAGAAAGTGCTGGTGGATGAGCCGAGCGAAGAAGACACCATCGCCATCCTGCGTGGCCTCAAGGAGCGTTATGAGGTTCACCACAAGGTGGCGATCACCGACGGCGCGATCATTGCCGCGGCCAAGCTCAGCCATCGCTACATCACAGACCGGCAGTTGCCCGACAAGGCCATCGACCTGATCGATGAAGCCGCCAGCCGCATCCGCATGGAGATCGACTCCAAGCCGGAAGTGCTGGACCGCCTGGAGCGTCGCCTGATTCAGTTGAAGGTGGAATCCCAGGCGCTGAAGAAAGAAAGCGACGACGCGGCGAAGAAGCGTCTGGAAAAATTGCAGGAAGAAATCGCTCGTCATGAGCGTGAGTACTCGGATCTCGAAGAAATCTGGAACTCGGAAAAAGCCGAAGTCCAGGGTTCTGCGCAGATCCAGCAGAAAATCGAGCAGTCCCGTCAGGAACTGGAAGCGGCCCGCCGCAAAGGCGACCTGAACCGCATGGCCGAATTGCAATACGGGGTGATCCCGGATCTGGAACGCAGCCTGCAAATGGTCGACCAGCATGGCAAAGCCGAAAACCAGTTGCTGCGCAGCAAGGTGACTGAAGAAGAAATCGCCGAAGTCGTTTCGAAGTGGACCGGTATTCCGGTGTCGAAAATGCTCGAAGGCGAGCGCGAAAAACTGATGAAAATGGAAAGCCTGTTGCACCAGCGTGTGATCGGCCAGGACGAAGCGGTGGTTGCGGTTTCCAACGCGGTGCGGCGTTCCCGCGCCGGGTTGTCCGACCCGAACCGCCCGAGCGGCTCGTTCATGTTCCTCGGCCCGACCGGTGTCGGTAAAACCGAGCTGTGCAAGGCGCTGGCCGAGTTCCTCTTTGATACTGAAGAGGCGATGGTGCGGATCGACATGTCCGAGTTTATGGAGAAACATTCCGTGGCTCGCTTGATCGGTGCGCCACCAGGCTACGTGGGCTACGAAGAGGGCGGTTACCTGACCGAGGCCGTACGTCGCAAGCCGTATTCGGTGATCCTCATGGACGAGGTCGAGAAGGCGCACCCGGATGTGTTCAACATCTTGCTGCAAGTGCTCGAGGATGGTCGTTTGACCGACAGCCATGGCCGCACGGTGGACTTCAAGAACACCGTGATTGTCATGACCTCCAACCTGGGGTCGGTGCAGATCCAGGAACTGGTCGGTGATCGTGAGGCGCAGCGTGCAGCGGTGATGGATGCGATTTCCAGCCACTTCCGGCCGGAGTTCATCAACCGGGTCGACGAAGTGGTGATCTTCGAGCCATTGGCGCGAGATCAGATCGCCGGCATTACCGAGATCCAGTTGGGTCGTCTGCGCAGCCGCCTGACCGAGCGGGAGCTGAAGCTTGAGCTCAGCCCTGAAGCCATGGACAAGCTGATCGCGGTCGGCTACGACCCGGTGTATGGCGCACGGCCGCTCAAGCGCGCGATCCAGCGCTGGATCGAGAACCCGCTGGCGCAGCTGATCCTGTCCGGTCGATTCATGCCGGGCGATACCGCTCACGGTGTGGTGGAAAACGACGAAATCGTCTTCGTCTGATCCAAAACGGCAGCAAAATCGAAAAGGCCTCGCATAACGAGGCCTTTTTTTCGTTAGGCTGTTGAACTCAAAGGAAAAGGCTTGTAAAGTGCGCCCCGCAGTAAGTCACCCGCCAGGGTTTCCGCTCCCCAAGCAGGAATCCAAAATAAGTTGCAAATCATTAACTTGAAAGCAATTTAGGGGGTTGACAGAGGTGCTGAAGATTGTAGAATAGCGCGCCTCAGACACACGAACGCAGCGATGCGAACGGGTCGAAGAGAACGCAGTAAAGCTTCAAAGTTGTAAATTGAAATGTGTAGTTCCGTGATAGCTCAGTCGGTAGAGCAAATGACTGTTAATCATTGGGTCCCAGGTTCGAGTCCTGGTCACGGAGCCAATTTCAAACCGGGGTATAGCGCAGTCCGGTAGCGCGCCTGCTTTGGGAGCAGGATGTCAGGAGTTCGAATCCCCTTACCCCGACCATTTTTGGGTCGTTAGCTCAGTTGGTAGAGCAGTTGGCTTTTAACCAATTGGTCGTAGGTTCGAATCCCACACGACCCACCATTTTTGAAACCAGTTAACGCTGGAATCGAATCTTAAGATCAGAGGCCAAAAGCGCTGATCGAAGAAGGCGCCTTCAAGGGTGCCTTTTTTTTACCGGGGTATAGCGCAGTCCGGTAGCGCGCCTGCTTTGGGAGCAGGATGTCAGGAGTTCGAATCCCCTTACCCCGACCATATTAAAAATCCTCGTATCGAAAGATACGGGGATTTTTTTTGTCCATAGGAAACTCAAGAACGCCGCAAAGCCAATGTGGGAGCGGGCTTGCTCGCGAAAGCGGTGTATCAGTCAACATTTTTGTCAATTGATACACCGC